>JAGXSJ010000024.1 GCA_018333895.1 Truepera sp. | reverse complement strand
GCCAACGGCAAGGTGATCGTCACCGGCTGCCTGGGCGAGCGGCCTGAGGTGATTAAGGCCCGGCACAAGAGCGTCCTCGCTGTGACCGGCCAGGCCGACGTGGCGGGGGTGATGGCCAGCGTGCGCGCCGTGCTCCCGCCTGACGATAACCCCTTCACGCGCTTAATACCCTTGTCAGGGGCTCGCCCTGAGGGCTCTTCCCGAGGGGTCAAGCTCACGCCGCGGCACTACAGCTACCTCAAGATCGCCGAGGGCTGCAACCATCAGTGCAGCTTCTGCATCATCCCGCAGCTGCGTGGGCAGCAGGTCTCACGCGATGCTGGCGAGATCCTCTACGAAGCCACCCGGCTGGTCGCTACCGGCACCAAAGAGCTGATCGTCATCGCTCAGGATAGCAGCGCCTACGGCAGCGACCTAAAACATCGCTTAAGCGAGTTCCAGGGGCGTCAGGTAGCGGCGCATTTAGTCCCCTTAGCCCGCGAGTTAGCTGCCTTAGGCGCCTGGCTGCGCCTACACTATGTCTATCCTTACCCGCATGTGCGGGAGCTGATCCCGCTGATGGCCGAGGGCCTCTTGCCGTACCTCGACGTGCCGCTGCAACACGCCAGCCCGCGCGTGCTTAAGGCCATGCGGCGCCCTGGCGGGGCTGAGAGTCACTTGAAGACGATCCGCGAGTGGCGAGGGCTCTGTCCAGAGCTAACCATCCGCTCGAGCTTTATCGTGGGCTTTCCCGGCGAGACCGATGACGACTTTGCGCTGCTGCTCGACTTTTTGGCGGAGGCACAGCTCGACCGGGTGGGGGCCTTTACTTACAGCGCGGTTGACGGCGCCGCTGCCAATGAGCTGCCCGGCGCAGTCCCGGAAGAGGTCAAGCAGGCGCGCCAGGCTGAGCTGATGACCCTGCAGCAAGGGATTAGCTGGCGTAAGAACCAGGCCAAGATCGGGCGTACCCTAGAGGTCATCATCGACGACTACGGCGAGCTGCCGGGCGAGGTAATCGGGCGCAGCCAGGCCGACGCGCCCGGCATCGACGGCAGCGTTAGCGCAGTCAGCGACGGCACCGTGAAGATCGGTGACCTGGTAATGGTCAAAGTTACTGCGGCTGATACCTACGACCTGCGCGGCGAGGTGGTAGCCGCGGTGCCGTGGCGGCCCAAGGTGCCGCTCCTGACCCGGTTTTAACGCGCCTTTGGTCGGGCTGAAGTAAGCTCGGCGCTAGCCCCCTGCAACTGGGTAACCATCAGGCGGAACTCGTGGGCGCTAGTGGCCATGGCTAGGCCGTCGTCCATGCTGATCTTGCCTTCCAGAAATAGCGTCACTAAGTGCTGGTCAAAAGTCTGCATGCCGCGGAGGTTGTCCTGCATCAGCGCCTCCTTGATGAGCGGCGTCTTGGCCTCGTCCTTGATGTAGTCGCGAATCAGCGGCGTATTGATTAGAATCTCGAGCGCCAACACCCGCCCCGGCCCGTCGGCCCGCGGCAAGAGGCGCTGGCTGAGGATGCCCAAGAGCGACTCGGCCAGCATGATGCGGATCTGATCGCGCTCGTGCGGCGGGAAGAAGTCGATGACCCGGTTGACGGTGCGCACCGCGTCAAGGGTGTGTAGCGTCGAAAGCACCAAGTGGCCGGTCTGCGCAGCGGTAATGGCCGCCTCGACCGTCTCTTTGTCGCGCATCTCGCCGATCATGATCACGTCTGGGTCTTGGCGCATGGCGTACTTCAGGGCGTCTGCGAAGGCCGCCGTATCAAGCCCGACCTCACGCTGAATGACTAAGCTCTTCTGGTTGCGGTGCAGGATCTCGATCGGGTCTTCGATGGTGATGATGTTGCGGGGGAAGCGCCGGTTGACATAGTCCACCATAGCCGCTAGCGTGGTGGATTTGCCCGAGCCGGTCGGTCCGGTTACTAGCACCAGGCCGCGCACCTGCGAGACCAGGTCGATCAACACCGTCGGCGGGAGGCCGAGCGTTTCGAAGCTCGGCACGGTGTCGGCTACTACCCGCAGCACCAAGCCAACTGAGCCGCGCTGCCTAAAAACGTTACAGCGGAAGCGCGCCACCTGCGGGATGGTAAAGGCGAAATCCAACTCGTGGCGGTGGGCAAACAGCTCGCGCTGGTTTTCGGTCAACATGGCTAGCGCGATCTGTTCACTCAGTTGAGGGGTTAAGGCGGGCGCTTTCTCATAAGGTACCAACTGGCCGTCGATCCGCATATAGGGCGGCACGCCGGCGTGCAGGTGTATGTCGGAGGCGCGCTGCGCCACCATCTGCCGCAGTATGTCGGCAAACTTTACGCGCCCCTCAGCCGCGGGTTGATCCATCGCTCCACCTTTCTCGCCATCAGGTTACCCCAGACTCGCCATCAGGTTACCCCAGATCGGTCGCTCGGTTACCGGCCCTCCTAGCCACACGAGAGCTAAGCCTAGTCTACGCGCTCACTCGCTATTAGGCTGTGAGATTGGCCGCCTAGAGGATCTTTGACAAGAAGGCGCGCGTCCGCTCTTCGCGTGGGTTCTGAAAGAAGTGCCCAGGTGTGCCTACCTCCACAATCTGCCCCTGATCCATGAAGATCACTCGGTTGCCGACCTCGCGCGCGAAGCCCATCTCGTGGGTCACCACCATCATGGTCATCCCTTCCTTGGCCAGGTTGACCATCACCTCCAAGACTTCGCCGGTCACCTCCGGATCGAGCGAGCTAGTCGGCTCATCAAACAGCATTACCTTAGGCCCCATGGTCAGCGCTCGAGCAATCGCTACGCGCTGCTGCTGCCCACCCGAGAGCTGCCCCGGATACTTTTTGGCCTGCTCCGGGATGCCGACCTTGGTGAGAAAGTACATGGCCTGCTCCGAAGCCTGCGACCTAGGCCACTTGCGCACCCGGATGGGGGCTAAAGTGACGTTCTCCAGCACCGTCAGATGCGGGAACAGGTTAAAGCTCTGAAACACCATCCCGGTTTCGCGGCGGATCTGGTCGATCTTCTTATCGTCCGGTTCGATCCCATCGACCACGATCCTGCCCTGTTGATACTTTTCAAGGCGGTTAATGCAGCGGATCAAGGTCGACTTGCCTGAGCCCGAGGGGCCGATTACCACCACCACTTCGCCCTTGTTGACCGAGGCGTAGACCTCCTTAAGCGCCTGAAACTCGCCGTACCACTTACTAAGTCCCTCGATGACGATGATCTTCTCGCCCCCTGCGGGCGCATCGGCCCGCACCACGCTGGCTTTCATGGTTACTCCCATGCCTCTTATGGTAGCTAACCACCAGCCGCTTGGCTAGCGCTTGGCGAACCCAACCTATCACGCATCCTGCGAGTAACCGCAGGACCGCAGTAGACTAAGGCGTGCTGCTAAGCGCGCTCTCGCAACTCAACTACCGCAACCTCCTTACCCCCAGGCTCGAGCTCTCCCCCGGCGTGACGGCCATTATCGGCGGCAATGCTGCGGGGAAGTCGAACCTCTTGGAGGCGGCCTATTTAGCCACCACCGGCGAGCTGCCCGGCGGCAGGATCGCCCCGGTCGTGCGCCTGGGCCAGAGCGAAGGCTTTGTCAGCGCTCGGCTTAGCCATCAGGGTGGCGTCAGCACCATCGAGGTCGGGCTGACCCCCGGCAAGAAGCTGCTGCGGCTCGACGGCCAGCCGGTGCGGGCGCTCGAGCTAGCCAGGGTCTCAGCGGCGGTGCTGCTCACCCCCGAGGACACCGCTTTGGTACACGGCGCCCCGTCACAGCGGCGGCACTACCTCGACAGTCTGCTCTCGCGGCTGTCGCTGCGCTACGCCTATCTGCACCGCGACTACCTGCGGGTCTTGGAGCAGCGCAACGCGCTCTTGAAACAGCCCTATGCCGAGGCCAGCTTAGGCGTCTGGAGCGAGAAGTTCGTGGAGCTTGGCGAGGAGATCAACCAGCTGCGCTGGCGGGCGGCCCGGCGCCTAGCTGAGCTGGCTGGGGCAAGCTACGCCGAGGTCGCCTCAGACGGCAAACAGCTCGGCGTGGCACTCTCCCACGACGGCCAACCGCTGGCAGCGGCCCTAGCCGCCTCACGCGAGGAGGAGCGAGCCCGCGGCATAACGGTAGTAGGCCCGCACCGCGACGATCTGATCCTCACCTTAGACGGCCACTTACTGCAGAGCTACGGCTCGCGCGGCGAGGCGCGCACCACCGCGCTGGCGCTGCGGGTAGCGGAGTACCGGCTGCTTGGCAGCAAGCACGGCGAAGCGCCGCTGCTGCTGATCGACGACTTTACCGCCGAGCTCGATCACTATCGCCGCGACTACCTGCTGGCGCTGGCCGCCGCCACCCCCCAGGCCCTCGTGGCGGGGACTGAGCCGCCGCCGCACGCGGCGCAGCGCCTGACGATTACTGGAGGGGTGATCAATGCCTGCTAGATACCGCACGGCAGCCGAGGTACTAGGCACGGTGTTCGGGCGCAGCGGCATCAAGCGCCAGATCAGGCGCGCCGAGGCGGTGCTGCTTTGGCCGCAGGTGGTCGGCCCCGAGGTGGCCCAGTTCACTCTGGCACGCAGCCTCCAGGACGGCGTGTTGCTGGTCGAGGTGGCTGATAGCGAGACCGCCATGCACCTGAGCTATGCGCGCCAGAAGTTCTTGGATGCCTACCGCGCCAAGTTCGGCATCAAGGAGGTGCGCGAGATCCGTTTCCGAGTGGGGCGGATCGCTAAAGCCGCTCCGGCGCCCACCCCTCAAGCTGAGGTCGGCGCCGACCCCAAGGCGCTCGCGGCGCTAGCCCGGCAGCTCAACCTCCCCGATGCCTTAGCCCAGCCCGCTATCAAGGCGGCCAAGGCCATGTTGGCCTACCGCTCCCGCCGCCAGGCCGAAGGCTGGCGACCCTGCCCCGTCTGCGAGGCCATTAGCCCGGACGGTACGCTGTGCAGCACCTGCGTGCGCTACAGTACCACTCCAGCGGTGCGTGAAGCCGCGCAACTGCTCGCTGCTCAGCCGCACGGTGCCACCCCCCTGCTGTCGGCCGAGGAGCGCGCGGTAGCCTGCTACCTGGCGCGGCGCTACCTGGAAGAGAAGCTGCTGACCCTCCTCCCCCAGGTGCTAGCCGATCCGGCCCAACGGGAGGCGCTTGACCTCACGGCCCGCTGCTATCTGGCCCATTGCCTAGCTAGGCCGCTGGCAGAGATCAGCGAAAACGATTTCGAGCGCCTCGACCCCCGCGTGGCGCGGGCGCTAGGGCGCTGGCAGCGGCTGGAATAGCCCTGGCTTCAACCGGCGCAGCGGCGTGGGCGGTGCTAAGGGCGATTTCCCGCCCAGCCGTTGAGCGTTGCGGCTCGCCTGACGCCATCCCCAACGACGCCCCTGGGTGCCCTCTGCCACCTAACGCCCGGGCCAGACCCGACAGGCTCCGGTAACTCCGCCCACCACACCTCCCCTTGCGCAACCTCTACCACTCGGTACGCTCGAGCACGCGCCGCCCTGCAGCGGCCAGGAATGGGTCGGGACCCGCTTCACCCAACTGCTCCATAACCCGGTTCATGGCTTCGCTGACCTCGTCCGGGGCGTGGCGCGCCAGGTACTCGGCCAGCGCTTCCGCATAGAGCTGGCTCCGGGACTTTTGGGTCCGCTTCGCGTGCCGCTCGGCAGCGCGAAACAGCTCGTCTGGTAACGAGACGGCAATTTCCATATTATTGGGTTTCATACTATTAGTATAACCCGGCGTCGGCCGTGAGGCAAACCCAAAGCTGAACCGCCTCCTCACAAAGCATGGCATGATGTGGTACGTGGTACCTTCATCCTCTTACCAAACCGACATGAAAGTAGCTCTACTCATCCTAGACGGCTTCGGTCTGGCCCCGCCCGGCCCCGGCAACGCCGTAGCGCTAGCCCACACCCCCAACTTCGACCGCTACTGGAACGAGTACCCGCACACCGAGTTAGCCGCCTCGGGCCTGGCGGTCGGCCTGCCTGAGGGGCAGATGGGCAACAGCGAGGTCGGCCATCTGAACCTAGGTGCCGGACGGGTGGTGAGGCAGAGTTTAACTTACATCCAGCAGCAGATCGACTCCGGCGAGTTTGCTAAAAACCCCGTCCTGCGCGAGGCTTATACCCTCAAATCCGGCCAGGCGCTCCACCTCTTGGGATTAGTCAGCCGCGGCGGCGTACACAGCGATATGGGGCACCTGTTCGGCCTCTTGGAGCTGGCCAAACAGCTCGGTACCGGGCCGGTCTATATCCACGCCTTTACCGACGGGCGCGACACCGCTCCCGACTCCGGCTTGGGCTACTTAGCTGAGCTGCAAGCCAAGATCGAGGCGCTAGCGCACGATATTCAGATCGGCAGCGTCTCTGGCCGCTACTACGCCATGGACCGTGACAAGCGCTGGGAGCGGGTCAAGCGGGCCTTTGAGGCGGTGGTCTGCGGGCAGAGCGAAGTTTCTGCCGAAAGCGCTAGCGGGGCTATCACAGCCGCCTACGCGCGGGGCGAGACCGACGAGTTCATCAGCCCCACGGTCATTACCCGCCGAGGGCAGCCCGTCGCCACCATGAGCGACGGCGACTCGCTCTTTTACTTTAACTTCCGCGCCGACCGGGTCCGGCAGCTCAGCCACGCGCTGATGGACTCGGAGTTCGGCGGCTTTGTGCGCTGCCGCAACCCAAAGCTGCGCTACGCCTCACTGATGAGGGTCGCTGATGATCTCCCCTTCCCTTACGCCTTTAGCCTGCCGAGCCTCGATAACCCCTTACCAGATGTGCTAGCCGCCGCCGGCAAGACCCAGTATCACACCGCCGAGACCGAAAAGTACCCGCATGTCACCTACTTTTTCAATGCCGCCCGCGAGGCGCAGGTTAAAGGCGAGACGCGGGTGATGGTTCCCTCGCCCAAGGTCGCGACCTACGACCTCCAGCCCGAGATGAGCGCCCCCGAGCTGACCGAGGCCACCTTGCAGCGCATCCGCGAAGTAGCCGACGACTTCATCCTGCTCAACTACGCCAACCCCGACATGGTCGGTCACACCGGCGTGCTTAAGGCCGCCGTCAAAGCCTGTGAAACTGTCGACCAGGGGTTAGGCCGACTGGTCACGGCGCTGCGCGAGCAGGGCTACACCGTGCTGGTAGCAGCCGATCACGGCAACGCCGAGATGATGATCGATGAGCGCGGCGAGCCGCATACCGCCCACACCACCAACCCGGTGCCGTTCATGGTGATCGGCGACGACCCTACGCTGCGGCTTCGCAGCGGGGTGCTGGGCGACGTGGCGCCGACGGTACTGAAGCTGCTGGGGCTGCCGCAACCGCCCGAGATGACCGGCAGCTCGCTGATTATCGACTAGCGCATGCCAAGCACCCTCTTAACCGGCGGCTCGGGGCGCCTCGGGCGCGAACTCCGGGCCCGGCTCCCCGGCCTAGTGGCGCCGCCGCGCAGCGAGCTGGACTTAACCGATGAGGCAAGCGTAGCCGCCGCTCTGGCGCGCTACCGGCCCGAGCTGGTCATCCACGCCGCCGCTTACACCGACGTGGCCAAAGCCGAGCTCGAGCCCGCCCGCTGCTGGCAGGTCAACGTGGCAGGCACCAGGCACCTGGTGCGCCACTTAGGCTCTGCCAAGCTGATCTTTATCTCCACCGACTACGTGTTCTACGGCGACCGGGGTGACTACCGCGAGGACGATCCTCCCGGCCCGGTGCGGGGGTACTATGCGCTTAGCAAGCTAGTGGCCGAAGAGCTAGCCCGGCTGCCACAGCGCCACTTAATCATCCGCACCAGCTTCCGCCCCAGCCGCTGGCCGCATCCGGTCGCCTTCACCGACCTCTATACCTCACAGGACTACGTCGATGTGATCGCTGACGAACTGGCGCTAGCTATCTTTCACCACGACCAGCTCCCCTACGACACCCTCCATATCGCCACCGAACGCAAGAGCGTCTTTGAGTTAGCGCGGCGCCGCAACCCTGAGGTGCAGCCTGGCTCCAAGGCTACCGCCAAGGTCAGTCTTCCCGACGATATTAGCCTGAATACCGCGCGCTGGCAGGCGCTGCGGGCCCGGTTCACCCAGTCAGGCGGCACGGCTAGTAAACTAACCCTGTGATTAGTAACCGCCGCCTCGGCACCTTCAGGCTCAGCACCCTCACCAGGCCCCTCTATTGGCTCTACGAGCGGCGCCTGCTGGCCGCCATCAAGCGCGAGGGCAAGCTCCCGCGGCATATCGGCGTAATCATGGACGGCAACCGCCGCTTCGCCCGTATGGTGGGCCTTGACGTTGCCGCGGGCCACGATTACGGTGCCCGGAAGGCGCGCGAGGTGCTGGACTGGTGCCTCTCCTTAGGCGTTACCCACGTCACGCTGTGGGGCTTTAGCACCGAAAACCGCAGCCGCGATCAGCGCGAAGTCGAGCATCTGCACAGCCTCTTCGCTAAGCAGGCCCGCGAGCTGCTACAAGAGCCCCGGTTTCACGATAACCGTGTGCGGGTGCGAGTTATTGGCGAGATCGGGGACTTCCCCGCCGAGACCCAGGCGGCGCTGCGCGCCATCGAGGAGGCCACCCGTGGCTACGACGGCCTGGCGCTCAACATCGCGCTTGGCTACGGCGGGCGCGAGGAGATCGTCAGCGCCATCAAGAGCCTGCTGCAAGCCAAAGCCGCCGAAGGGCTGGACCTGTCAACCTTAAGCCGCAACCTAACTGCCGACGATATTAGCCGCTACCTCTACACCGCCGGCACCCCCGACCCCGACTTTGTCATCCGCACCAGCGGCGAGGTGCGGCTGTCGGGCTTCTTGCTGTGGCAGACCGCCTATAGCGAGTTTTACTTTTGCGACGCCTTCTGGCCCAGCTTCCGCAAGGTCGATTTTTTGCGCGCCATCCGCATCTTTCAACAGCGGGAGCGGCGCTTCGGCCGGTAGCTACTTGCCGAAGATGTTGGGCAGCTCCTCGAAAGCCACTAACACCTCGCGCGGCTTGCTGCCGGTATGCGGCCCCACCACGCCCAGCGCCTCTAAAGAGTCCATCAGCTTGCCGGCTCGAGCGTGCCCCACACTTAAGCGCCGCTGCAAGCGCGACACCGAAGCCTGCCCCTCCTGGATCACCAGTTCGGCGGCCTCGCGCAGCTTGTCGTCGTTCCAGTCCACCAGGCCGCTAGCCGCCGAGTCGTGCAGCGGGGGCGAGTCGAAGTCGGCGCCGTAGGCCTCGCCGAACTCATCGTCGAAGTACTGGCGGCGCAAGAAGTTGGCGAGTTGATAGATCTCGCTCTCGCTGACAAACGGTCCCTGCAAGCGCAGCGCCTTGACTAGGCCGGGTTGATAAAAGAGCATGTCGCCTAGGCCGGTGAGCCGCTCGGCCCCCATGCCGTCTAAAATCGTGCGCGAGTCGTGGCTGCTGGAGACGGCAAAAGCGATGCGGGCAGGGACGTTGACCTTGATCAGGCTGGTGAGGATATCCACGCTGGGCCGCTGCGTAGCCAGGATCAGGTGCATGCCGGTGGCTCGAGCCATCTGCGCTAGCCGCATAATGGCCGACTCGACCTCCTTGGGGCTGGTGATCATCAAGTCAGCCAGCTCGTCGATGATCACCACAATGAACGGGAGTTCGGGGAGGTCTAGGTTGCGGGCCTTCTGGTTGTACTGGTCCAAGTTCTTAGTACCCAGCTTGCTCATCATCTGGTAGCGCCGCTCCATGTGCGCCACCGCGCCGAGCAGCACCCCGGCGGCATCGGCGGGGTTGGTGACCACCGGGCGCAGCAGATGGGGGATGCCGTCAAACGGGGTCAGCTCGACCATCTTGGGATCGATCATCAAAAAGCGCAGCTCGGTCGGCAGGAACTTATAGAGCAGGCTCCCCACCAGGGTGTTAACCGCCACCGACTTGCCGGAGCCGGTCGAACCGGCGATCAAGAGGTGCGGCATCTTGGCCAAGTCACCGATGATCATCTCGCTGTCGATCGATTTGCCTAAAATCAGCGGCAAGCGCGCTTTGGCGCGCCGGAAGCTGACCGACTCGACCGCCTCCCGGAAGCTGATCAGCTCACGGCTGGCGTTAGGCACCTCCAGCCCGATCACGCTCTTGCCAGGGATCGGCGCCTCGATCCGCACCGAGCCGACCGCCATAGCCAGCGCCAGATCGTCGCTGAGGCCGGCAAAGCGGCTGATCTTCTCGCCGGGGGCCGGCTCGACCTCGAAACGGGTCACCGCCGGGCCGCGCACGCTGGCTACCACCCGCCCCTGCAACCCGAAGTTGGCCAGCGTCTCGTCGATCTTGGCGATGCGAGCTTGCACCTCGCGGGCCTGGACTAGCGGGTCCTCATCACCCTTATCGCGCTGATCCAAGAGGTCGTAGCCGGGGAGCTGCAACGGGATGCCGCCGACTTCGGGGAGGGCGTCCTCCTCAGCCAGCGGCTCGAGCGCTAGCTCCGCGCTCATGGTCACCGGATGAGCGGCGGGGGCTATATCTCCCCCGCCCCGCGCCCGCGCTGCAACTGCCGCCAACGCCGCTTGCCAGCCCGCCAACTGCGCCAGCACCGGCCTCCCCTTCTCGCGCAGCTCGGTCGTCAGAGCCTCGCTCAGTTCCAGCAGCTCAGGTGAGGTAGGCAACTCGCGGCTCAAGATCAGCAGCCGCGCCACCAGCTCGCGCCACGAACTCAGCAGATCGCTCTCTTGCTCCAACTGCTGGCGGGCGGCTAGTATCTGCTGGTACTCTTGCTGCCGCTGTTGATGCTGTTCAAAAAGCTTGCTTAGCGCCCTGGGTTTTACCGTCCGCAAGGCGGCTTCGGCCAGGTCGCGCTCGCGGGTCAGGCGGCTGTAGCGCTCAACCAGAGCGGTCAGCTCGAGCGCTAACAGCTGGCGCAGATCGTCCAAGGGGCGGGCCGGGCGCACCAACCCGCTGATCGGCTCGGCCAGTTGGGCCTTCATAGCCCTTAGCCACCCGTCCATGTCGGTCAGCCCTTCGGCCCGCAGATGCCCGATTAACTCACCGGCGCGGTCGCGGGTAAAGCCTGACACCGCCTCCTGCCAGGCGGCGATATCGGCCTGGGCGTCTGCTAGCAGCGCCTGATCGGCTCGAGCCAGCTTGTGCAACGTGTTGCCGATAGCGCTCCGCCAGCGCTCCAGCTCGGCGCTACCAGGATAGAGCGCGCTGAGCGCCTGCAAGTCGTAATCGAGCGACTTGAGCGCGTTGCGCGCCAGGGCTACGTCGGCGGCAAAGACGGCCCGCGCCTTGGCTTGGTGGCGCAGCTGCAAGAAGCTCTTGTAGCCCACCCGCACCCCCTGCACCACCCAACGCAAGAAGCCCCGGGCCAGCCGGGTCGGGCGCCAACCGAGCATCAGCTCGAGCCCCAGGCTGGCGATAAACAGCCCCAGCAGATAGGCGAGCGCCCCCGCCATGCCGGTCAGCGCGGCGCGGATGGTCAGGCCCCACTGCCCGCTAGCTGCCGGCGCTACCAGTACCAAAATCAGCCACAACCCTGCCCCCAACACCAGATAGCCAAGCAGCACCCGCCCCCAGCCCTGCGGCACCCGCCGCAGCAAGAAGAACCCGCCCA
>JAGXSJ010000023.1 GCA_018333895.1 Truepera sp. | reverse complement strand
CACGTGGACGAGGCCGACGTCTCAGGGTTGGTGGCGCTGCGCGGCAAGCTCAAGCCACTGGCCGAAGCGCAGGGCGTCAAGCTCACCTACTTGCCCTTGATCATGAAGGCGGTGGTGGTGGCGCTGCGGGCGTACCCGATCCTTAACGCCAGCCTGGATGAGGCTGCGGGCGAGATTGTCATCAAGCGCTACTATAATCTGGGGGTGGCGGTGGCCACCGAGGCCGGGCTGGTGGTGCCGGTTATCAAGGACGTTGATCAGAAGGGGATACTGGCGCTAGCCCAGGAGCTTAGCGCCCTGGCTGATAAGGCTAGGGAGGGCAAGCTGGCGCCCGAGGACATCAAGGGCGGCAGCTTCAGCATCACCAACGTGGGCTCCCTAGGCGGGCTCTTTAGCTTTCCTATCATCAACGTGCCGGAGGCGGCTATCTTGGGCGTGCATACCATCAAAAAGCGCCCGGTGGTGCTGCCGGACGACACCATCGCCGCACGTGAAATGCTCTACTTAAGCCTGTCGTTCGACCACCGCCTGATCGACGGCGCGGAGGCAGCCAACTTCACCAATCACCTGATCGGCCTGCTCGCTACGCCCGAGGCGCTGCTGCTGTAGCCCTGCGGTAGCATACGGCATGACCGTCCACGATCTCCCGGTGTTGCCCCGGCAGCCGGGTTGTTACCTCTATCTCGATGAGCAGGGGAAGGTGCTTTACGTCGGCAAAGCCAAAAGCCTGCGCAGCCGGGTGCGGAGCTACTTTAACCGCCTAGCCGAGGCCAAGGCCCGCTTGCTGGTCGCGCAGGCGGCGCGGCTTGAATTTGTGGTTACCAAGAACGAAGTTGAAGCGCTGATCCTCGAGGCCAACCTGATCAAGCGCCACCAGCCGCACTACAACGTACTTCTTAAGGACGACAAGAGCTACCCCTTTTTGAAGCTAACCAACGAGGCCTATCCGCTGCTCGAGTTCACCCGCCGAGTGGTTAAGGACGGGGCGCAGTACTTCGGGCCGTACCCCAACCCGAGTGTGGTGCGCCAGGTACAGCGGCTGATCGGCACACTCTTCCCGCTGCGCGTCAACAGCGGCAGCCCGCTGCAGAAGCGCCAGAAGCCGTGCCTGCGCTTCCATCTGGGCCGCTGCTTGGCTCCCTGCATCGACCACACCAGCCCTGAGGCTTATGCAGTAGTAGTCAAGCAGGTGAGGGCGTTCTTGGAGGGGCGCGTCGCGGAGATCGCAAGCTGGCTCACCGCCGAGATGCAAGCCGCCGCTGCGCGGCAGGACTTCGAGCTAGCCCGTGTCTATCGCGACCGCTGGCAGGCGTTAGTGCGCATGACTGGCTATGACTCGAGCGTGGCCCTAGCGACTCAGGATGACCTGGACGTGATCGGTGTGGCTCAGGCGGGCAACTACGCCATGACCCAGCTCTTTCAGATGCGGCGAGGGCGCATTATCGGGCGTGACAAGCGCTTTTTGACCAACGCGCAAGATGCCTCGGTCGGTGAGATGCTCGAGCGTTTCATGGCCGACTACTACGGCCAGGCCACCCACCTTCCGCCGCTGGTGCTCGTTCCTGGCAGCACGCTTGACCGCGCGGTGTGGCAGCAGTTCTTGAGCCAGCAAGCCGGACGCAAAGTCGAGCTGCGGGTGCCCCAGCGCGGCGATAAAACGGAGCTGTTGGGCTTAGCTGAGCGCAATGCCAACATTGGACTAGAGGCCGAGTTGGCGCTATTAGAGCGCCGTGGCGAGGCGCCCGGCGTCACGGAGTTACAGCACCTAGCCGGGCTTTCGGAGCCTCCCTACCGCATTGAGGGCTTTGATGTAAGCAACCTGATGGGCACCCACACCGTAGCGAGCATCGTGGTCTTTGAAGGGGGCCGAGCTAAGAAGTCCGAGTACCGGCGCCTGATTATCCGCGGGCTGAGCCAGCCTGACCCGAGCGCAGCGAGAGTGATGATCGACGACTACTACGCCATGCACCAGGCGGTGTCGCGCCGCTTTACTAGCTCGCTAGCCGACAAACTGCCGGTGCCTGACCTGCTGCTGATCGATGGCGGCAAGGGGCAGCTGACAGCGGCCCGACGGGCGCTTGACGAGGCGGGGCTTAAGCTGCCGATGCTGGGGTTGGCTAAGAGGCGGGAGGCGATCATCCGCGAGCACGGCGTGGAGGTCCTGGCGCCAGAAACCCATCCGGGGCTGCGGCTGTTAATCCACATCCGCGATGAAGCGCACCGCACCGCCGTCGGCTATAACCGCCAGCGGCGCGGGTCGGCCATGACCCGAAGTGTGCTGGAGGAGATCCCCGGCATCGGCCCCAAGCGCCGCGATCTGCTGCTGGCGCACTTCTCCAGCCTCGAGCAGCTTAAAGCAGCGGACCTGGAGCAGCTTGCCAGCATCCCCGGCCTGGGTCGCGGCGCGGCTGAGGCGGTAAAGGCATACTTCGAGGCCGGTTAGCGCTGGACGACTCACTCGTGGCGTGAAGCTGCGGAGAGCAGCAGCCCGGTGACAGGAGGGTGGCGCTGGCGCCACTCGGTGGCAGTCAGCTCCATCTGCACGCTAATTCTTCCCTGGCGGTGGCTAAGCCGGCGCAGCTCTTTGAACCCTGCCTTTTTGAAGGCCGCCTGAGCACGCAGGTTATCACCGAAGGTAGACAGCACTACCCGCTCTAGGCGCAGCGTCTCAAAGGCGTGCTCCAAGATGGCGGCGATGGCCTCGGGGCCATAGCCGCGCCCCCAGTGGCTCTTTTCGCCGATGATGATGCCCAGGGTGGCCCGCCGCGCCCCGATGTCATAGAGCTCAACCGTGCCGATATAATCGCCGGCCTCATCGAAGAGGCCATAAATAGCGCGGTCAGGGCGGCGGCTATCAGCCTTAAGCAGCAGCCGCAACAGCCACAGCGGCAGCCGACCGGGTAGGGTGCCGTTAAGGTGGGCGATCTCCGGGTCACGGAAGTGGGCATGGAGGCGTTGCCAGGCGGCCTGATCCAGGTCGGTCAGCGGTTTGAGGGTAACGCGCCCGTAGCGGAGCACCGCGCCCATGAGTTTATTGTACCGCGAGCGTGACCTAGCTGAGTGGTAGGCTGACCTTATGGAGAATCTGGACTATCGTAGCTTCGCTCCTAAGTTCAAAGCCCTGCGCGATGCCATTGGCAGCGTTATCCTTGGCCAGGAAGCGGTAGTGGAAGACCTGCTGATTGTAGCTTTGTCTGGCGGCCACGCCCTCATCGAGGGGGTGCCGGGACTAGGCAAGACGCGGTTGGTGCGAGTCTTTGCCGAGGCGACCCAGCTAAGTTTCGGGCGCATCCAGTTCACCCCCGACCTGATGCCCGCCGATGTGACCGGTACTACCGTGCTGATTGAGGAGCGCGGGGCCACACGCTTTGAGTTCGAGAGAGGGCCGGTCTTTGTCAACGTGCTCTTAGCCGACGAGATCAACCGCGCTACGCCCAAGACCCAGTCAGCGCTCTTGGAGGCGATGCAGGAGCGGACCGTGACCGCCTCCGGAACCCGCTACAGCCTGCCTAACCCGTTCGTGGTGCTAGCCACTCAGAACCCGCTCGAGATGGAAGGAACCTATCCGCTCCCGGAGGCGCAGCTCGACCGCTTTTTGTTCAAGATTCTGATTACGCGCCCCGACGGTGCCACGCTCTGGCGCATCCTGGAGGCCACCACCGGCACCCGCGAAGAGGTGATCGAACCGCTCTTTAGCCAAGCTGAGCTGCTCGATTTGCAGCGTTTGCTACGCGCTGTGCCGATCGCCAGCAGCGCGCTGGACTATGTGGTGCGTTTAAGTGAGGCCACTCACGCCCACCCGCTGGTGCGGCTAGGTGCCAGCCCGCGCGGCGCTCAGGCGCTAGTCCTGGCTGCCAAGGGCTATGCCTTGGCCGATGCGCGGCCCAATGTCGAACTGGAGGATATCCGCCGCGCCGCTCTGCCGGCGCTGCGCCACCGCTTGCTGTTAAGTTTTGAGGCTGAGGTGGAAGGAGCTAATCCTGACGACATCGTGAAGCAGATTATCAACGAGACCAAGGTGCGATGATCTCGGCCCGCAGCCGCGCCCTGTTGGATCGCTACGCCCTGGCTTCGCATGTGCTGAGCCGTGAAACCGGTGAGCGCATGGCGACCGAGGCCGGTCAGAGCGTCGAGTTTCACGACTACCGCCCCTACCAGCGCGGAGATGAGCTGCGCTACGTGGACTGGAAGGTCTATGCCCGCACCGGGCGGCTCTATACCCGGCTCTATCAGGCCGAGCGGACCATTAATGTGCATCTGGTCATAGATACCAGCCCGAGCATGGCGCTAGGCGACAAGCTGCGCTACGGGCGCCTAGTGGCCCAACTGCTCAGCTACGTAGCACAGCGGGATGCGGTCTGTCAGGTCCACCTCTTCGATGGCAAGGCTAGCCCGCTAGCCTGGGGCCGGGCGGCAGTGCCTATGGCCTGGTCGTTTATTGCGGGGGCGGCGGCGGTCGGTGGCGACCAGGCGCCGGTAGCCGCCATAAAGCGCTTTGCGCTTAAGACGCGCTTTGCGGCCGGCGCTGGACTGGTGATTATCATCTCCGATCTGTTCGATGAGACCCCGCTGCGCCCGGCTCTAACCGCTCTTAAGGCGCGTGGGTTGGACGCCAGCTTTTTGCAGCTAGTAGCGGCTAGTGACCTAGAGCCGACCGAGGGGCAGCTCGAGCTCTTCGACGTAGAGTCCGGCGATAAGTTGCAGGTCGGCCCTGACGAGGTGCGTGCCTACCGCCAGGCGGTGCAGCGCTTTTTGGCCCGGACGCGTAACGCGGTGCTGCGGGCCGGTTTCCGCTACAGCCTGCTCAGGGTAGCCGGGGAAGACGAGGCGGGGCTCGAGCGGGCGGCCTTTGCGGCGCTCTTACGGGCCGGTATCCTGATCCGCCGCTGAATGGTTGGGCGATCCTGCGATCCTGCGAGTACCCGCAGGACGCAGGACTTGACGCGGTAAGATGCCGGTGTGAGGCTCATCGGCGTCAGGTTCGGCAGCTTTCAGGTGCTGCGCCAGATTGCGCGCGGCGCCTTGAGCTGGGTCTTTTTGGTCAGCGATGGCAAGTTGGTTAAAGCGGCCAAGCTGTTTCCGCTCGAGCACCGCCGACGCGCCGAGCAGGAGTTGGCTATCGGCCTGGGCTTAAGCCACCCGCACATCAACGCTGTTGAGGCGCCGATAGAGATCGGCGGCTACCCCGGTATCCTCATGAACTACGTGGCGGGCCGGCGCTTAGGTGAGTGGCCCAGCCAGCCTGATGGGCTTCAGCCGTTTCTGGATCGCTGGTCCGAGCTACTTGATGCGCTTGGCTACCTGCATACTTTAGGCATTGTGCATAGTGACGTGAAGCCGGAGAATATCCTTATCTCCCGCAAGCAAGGGGCTGTGCTCATCGATTTTGACCTAGCGCTTCGTGTGCAGGCGCCCCGCCAGGGCTTCGCCGGCACAGTGGCCTATGCCAGCCCGGAACAGGCGCGGGGTGAGGCGGCGGTGCCAGCCAGTGACCTGTACGCAGCCGGTGTCATCCTTTACCGCGGCCTCACCGGCCAAGTCCCCTTCAGCGGCAGCGTGCGGGAGGTGTTCCGCGCACACGGTGCCGTGACGCCCACTCCTCCGTCACAGTTTGATCCAGAACTGGCGCCTTACGACGCCTTGGTAACTCGCCTGCTGGCTAAGCAGCCCGAAACCCGTTATCAACATGCTGCTGAGGTGCTTACGGCGCTGGCGATGGCTCGCAGTAGCTAGTCAGTCTGCCAAGCGGCCGAAATGCTGACCGGACTCATTGTGCCGTTACCCGCCGAGGTGTCACAATGGCGGCATGAACGAACGACTGGCGCTGGCAATGCTGGCGTTACTGACCATCCTATCGCTATGGATCGCCCCCTGGGCGGCTCTTAACCGCGAAACCGGGGCTCGTAGTGCCGTGGTTTTGCTCCCTGAGCGGCTAGTGGATTTTACCGGGCGCACCGAACCGCTGGCCATTCCAGGTCAGGTAACGGTCTTAATCGTCAGTGTGGTAGCGCTAGTGGCCATTGCTGGGGCCGCTAGACTCCGGGGCCGCAGTCGCTACTGGCTCTGGTTGCTGGCCGGGATAGTGCTCATCGCCATCACCGCTTATGGACTGGCGCTGTTCGGTGAGGTGGTCAGGGCGGCGCAGCAAGCTGCCTTGGAGGCTGGGGCTAGGCGGCCCCCTTATCAGCGCAGCGGTATGGCGCTGTCGGCGTTTCTTAGCTATGTCGTGGGTAGTCTAGCGATCCTTTTGGGCCTGCGGGTCTTTGCTGGGCTTGGCGCTCTGCTTAATCGGCTATTTCGCGCAGTCGCCGTGCCAGCAACCTCGATCGCTTTGGCGCTGTTGGCCACAGGGGTGGTCATTCTGGTGCTGCAGCCGACGGCGGTGGGCCGCGGCGTGGAGATTACCTCCGCCTGGATGTATCTTATCGGTCGCCTAGATACCTTGTGGTATGCCTACCAGACGCTGTTTGCCAGCTCTCTGGGCAGTCTGGCGGGTTTCTTAGAGGCGCTTACCTTCACCACTCCGCTGATCTTTACGGGACTGGCGGTAGCCTTCGGTTTCCGCGCCGGCCTCTTCAACATCGGAGCACCTGGGCAGATGATCATGGGTGCCATCGGCGCCATGCTGGTTGGGGTGTTCGTCCCCGCTCCCCGAGTGGTGATCCTCCCCTTGGCAGTGCTGGCGGCAGCCATCGGCGGCGGTTTGTGGGGGGCGATCCCCGGCTGGCTCAAGGCGCGCTTTGGCGCTCACGAAGTGGTCAACACCATCCTGATGAACTTCATCGCTGCCGCACTGCTACTCTTTGTGCTTTCAGCCGAACAGGTCTTCACCGCCCCAGCGCTGCGGATGGTGGTGGTGGTGCTGATCTTTGCGGCGCTGGCCGTCGTGCTGAGCCTCATTCAGCCGCTCCGCCTGGCGCTTGGTAAGGCGCCGCGACTCACTTTGGCGCTGGCCGGAGTGTTGTTGCTTACCGCTATGGTCGTGTCCGGCTTGCCACGCCCCGGCGATGCCCCGATCAACCTTGATCTACCCATCAAAGCGCCTGGTTTAGACCCTAAGTCGCATGAGATTGCGCCAGAAGCGCGCTTTACGCAACTACCGGCCTTGCTCGGTATCGACCTGCGCGCCTCGCCAGGAGTTAACGTGGTGGTGATCAATTACGGCTTACCGGCGGCCCCGCTGCTCGCACTGCTAGGTTTCCTGGTCGGGCCCAGGGTAGCACCGCGGCTGCGGTACTTCTGGCCGCGCGCGGCGGCATCGCTCGGGTTGGCGGCGGCCGGCTACCTGCTCTTTGGGACGCTCGGCTGGACCGCCCTGCCGACAGCCATACCGCCTACTAAGCTCAACGGCTCTTTGATTATCGCTTTGCTGGCGGCAGTGTTGGTCTATCTCCTGCTGTGGCGAACTAAGTGGGGTTACGAACTCCGGGCGGTGGGGGTATCGCCCAAGGCTGCTGAGTATGGCGGTGTTAACATTGCCCGTAACATGGTGCTGGCCATGACTATCGCTGGGGCGTTAGCAGGCCTGAGCGCTACCCACTATGTCATGGGGGGTGCGCTGGAAGACTACTCACTTCGCCAAGCCCTGCCGACCGATGACGGTTTCACCGGCATCGCCGTGGCGCTGCTCGGCGGCACCACGCCCGGCGGGGTGCTCTTGGCCGCTTTCTTGTTCGGGGTGCTGCAAAACGGTGGACTAGCCTTAAACGTTACCTTCAGCGACCTGACCCGCGATGTAGTCAGCATGATGTTGGCGTTGGTGGTGTTGTTTATTGCGGCTAAGGGTTTCTTGTCCGAGTCACTACTCAACCCTCGGCGCGAGGCCTTGCTAGAGGCTGAGCGGACTGCTGGGCAGACTCCGGCAACTAGGGAAGTGAACCATGGTTGATACTTTCTTATTGCTGGCCCTGGTCGGCTCGGTGTTGCGAGCAACCACGCCGCTCCTGTTGGCAGCGCTCGGCGGCATGTTTAGCGAGCGCTCGGGGGTGGTCAATATCGCGCTGGAAGGAATTATCCTATTTGGCGCCCTAGCCGCTGCGGTAGTGACCCAGCTGGTCGAGGCGCCTTACTTAACGCAAAATCCTCGAGCGGTGGTCTGGTTTGCGCCTTGGCTGGGCGTCCTGGCAGCAGTGATCGCGGGCGGCTTAATCGGCTGGCTCCATGCGCTGGTGTCGATCCGCTACCAGGCCGACCAGATCATCTCCGGCACCGCCATTAACTTAATGGGGGTGGGTATCCCGGCGTTGGTGCTGATGGGCCTTTACAACAACTCGACTACCAGCACGCCGCTAGTCAATCGCTTGCCCCAGTGGGGTGTTGGCCCGTTCAGCTTCAGTCCGTTGGTCTATTTAGCCTTTCTGTTGGTGCCGGTAGCTTGGTATGTGCTGTTTAAGACCCCCTTTGGCTTGCGCTTGCGAGCGGTTGGCGAACATCCGGACGCCGCCGCCAGCGTGGGCGTTGGGGTGAGGCGGATGCGCTACTACGGCGTGATCATTTCGGGTGTGCTGGCAGGTCTTGCGGGGGCTTACCTGTCCGTTGGCCATCTCAACCAGCTCATCTCCGAGATGTCTGGTGGCCGTGGTTTCATCGCGCTGGCGGCGCTTATTTTTGGCAAGTGGCACCCGCTAGGCGTCCTGGGGGCGACCCTGCTGTTCGGTTCATTCGAAGCGGTGGCGACGCTGTTAGGTGGTGCGCGTCTAATGCCCTCGACCATCGTGTCGGGCATCCCATTTATCCTTACGATGTTGGTGCTGGCTGGTTTCATCGGCCGTGCCATTCCACCTAAAGCGATCGGTAAAGCCTACGACCGGGCTTGACCCTGGAGGACAACATGGCATTCACACGTTCTGGCGGAATCCTCTTACACCCCACCTCACTGCCTGGGCCGCACGGGATCGGCGACCTCGGCGCCTCGACCCGGCAGTGGCTGGACTTTCTGGCCGAGGCGGGTCAAACCGTATGGCAGATTCTGCCGCTCGGCCCTACCGGCTATGGTGACAGCCCTTATCAGAGCTTTAGCGCCTTTGCTGGCAACCCCTATCTGATTAGCCTAAGCGCGCTAGTAGTGGAAGGTCTGTTGCCTCCCGAGGCGCTCGAGGGCTTGCCGGTATTCCCTGATGAGCAAGTTGACTTTGGCAGTGTGATCCCCTTCAAGTTGGCGGTGCTCGAGCGCTCCTATCATTACTTCGAGCAGCGCGCCAGCCACGAGCAGCGTGCCCGCTTTGCCGACTTTTGCGATCAGTCCTTCTGGCTCGAGGATTTTGCACTGTTCATGGCCTGCAAGGAGGCTCATGATGGGCGCCCCTGGAACGAATGGGAGCCCGAAATCCGCGCCCGCCAGCCTGCGGCTTTAGCGAACTGGCGTGAGCGGCTACAGCACGCCATCGCCAAGCAGCGCTACTGGCAATGGCTATTTTTTGAACAGTGGGGGGCAGTAAAGCGCCACGCCGAGGCGTACGGCATTAAAATTATCGGCGACATCCCCATTTTTGTGGCCTACGACTCAGCCGATACCTGGGCCAACCCCGAGCTGTTTTACCTCGACGCCGAGGGCAATCCCACCGTCATTGCCGGTGTGCCGCCGGACTACTTCAGTGCGACCGGTCAGCGCTGGGGCAACCCCATCTACCGCTGGAAGGTGATGGCCGAAACCGGCTACGCCTGGTGGATAGCTCGTATCAGCGCTGTGCTGGCGCAGGTCGATATCGTGCGGATCGATCACTTCCGCGGCTTTGAGGCTTATTGGGAGATCCCCGCCAGCGAGCCGACCGCAGTTAAGGGTCGCTGGGTCAGGGGGCCGGGGCAGGGGTTCTTCGACGCCGTCAAGCAGGCTCTGGGTGAGCTGCCGATTATCGCCGAGGACCTGGGTGTCATCACTCCCGGCGTCGAAGCTCTGCGCGACGATAACGGCCTACCCGGCATGAAGGTGTTACAGTTCGCTTTTGCCGCCGATGCCGCCGACCCCTACCTGCCACATAACTACTCCAGGACCTGCGCGGTCTACACCGGCACCCACGATAACGACACTACCTTGGGCTGGTACGAGAAGGCGCCCGCGAGCGAGCAAGACTTCGTCCGGCGCTACTTGGCTCGGGACGGCTCGGACATCGTCTGGGACATGATGCGTCTGGCCTTTGCGTCGGTTGCCGAGATCGCCGTAGTGCCGCTGCAAGATGTGCTGCGACTTGGCTCGGAGCACCGCATGAACACCCCTGGCACCGCCTCGGGGAACTGGCAATGGCGCTTTAAGTGGTCGCAGCTCGAGTATTGGCTGGCGCCGGTGTTGCGCGAGATGGCCGAGACCTACGGGCGCGTACCGCTCGATAAGCCGGTAGATACCGCCTACCGCCAATCGGCTACTAACACCGTGGTGGAGGACGAATAAAGCGGATTTGCGAGCCCGTTAACCCGAGCCGGTAGCGCTAGGTTGACGTGCCAAGCGAGACTATAGTTAGCCTGGTCTGACTACCTGCCCCGGTGTGGCACCGGTATGACTGCCGCCGCGCAGTACCCGCACGCCGTTGACCCACACCTCTTCGACGCCTAGCGATAACTGGTGCGGCTCCTCAAAGGTGGCCCGATCGCTGATGGTGGCCGGATCGAAGATCACCACATCGGCCTGCATCCCTTCGAGCAGCAGCCCGCGGCGCTTGAGGTTGAGCCGCTCGGCTACCGCCCCGGTCATCTTGCGCACGGCGTCTTCCAGGGTGAGGAGTTGCTCGTCGCGCACGTACCTGCCAAGCACACGCGGGTAGGTGCCATAGGCCCGTGGGTGGGTAGGGCCCAAGCTCTGGCCCCAGGCCGGATCGTAGCCGCCGGCATCGGTGGAGATCTTGATCCAGGGCTGCGGCAGTTGCAGCCTGAGATTCTCTTCCGACATCGAGAAGTAGATGGTGCTGATGCGCTGCCCTTCGTCCAGGAGCAGCTCAAAGACTGTCTCGAGCCAGTGCTGGCCGCGGGCTTTGGCGATCTCTGAGAGGCGCATGCCGCTATACGGCCGGTTATGCGGCTTTTCAAAACCGATCGGCATCACGTTCTCCGGGCCGTCGCTGCTAGCTAGCGCCTCCCAGGTGCCATCAGGGGTGAGCACCGCCTCCTTAATGCGCTGGCGCCTGGCCGGGTCGCGCAGGTTCTCAAACAGCTGCCCTTCGGCGGCGGCCCACGGTGGGAGCACCGAGGTGAGGCCGGTCCCGGCGGCAGGGTAGGGGTACATGTCGGCGGTGACATCGAGCCCCGAGGCCCTGGCTTGCGAAATCAACTCGATCACCAGCGGCAGCTTGGGCCAGTTGCGCCGCCCGGCGGCCTTGAGGTGATAGATCTCGACCGGCAGCTCGGCCCGCCTGCCGATCGCGAAGGCTTCTTCTAACGCCGAAAAGATCTCATCGCCTTCGGAGCGGAGGTGGGTGATGTAGCTGCCGCCGTAACGGCTCACCACCTCGCAGACGGCTACGATCTCACCGGTCTCGGCATAGGCGTCAGGCGGGTAGATAAGCGCATAGGAGACGCCGAAGGCGCCATCTGCCATAGCTTCAGCCATCAGGCGCTGCATGGCGGAGAGCTCTTCCGGGCTAGGGGAACGCAGGTCTAGCCCCATCACATACTCGCGCAATGTGCCACCGGCTAAGTACGAGCCGATATTGGGCGAGACGCCGTGCTTAAGCATGGCCGCTAACCAATCCCCAAACCGCGACCAGCCCTTGGCCCGCTCCACCCACTCGGGGAGCCGCGCGGCGTAGACCGAAAAGCCGATCGGGTTTTGCACCCGCCCGCCGCAGGGGGCCGGCGTCCAACCTTCGCCCATGATCTCGGTGGTGACACCCTGGGAAATTTTGGATAGGCAGCGCCCGTCCAGCATCAAGGGGGCAATAGCGTGGCTCTGGATGTCGATAAAGCCGGGGCAGACTACCTTGCCAGCAGCCTCGACCACTTCTCGCGCTGCACTGTCGGAGATCTGCCCAGGCGGAGCCAGCGCAGCGACTACCTCGCCGCTTAAGGCCACATCGCCGTAGCGCCAGGGGTTGCCAGTGCCATCGACAATGCGTGCTCCGCGAATTAACACCTCATAGCTCGGCATGAGTGAGTATATCTTAAGCCCACTGCTTGCGTAGGGCATAACCCGTCTCAATCGACCCGATGTGTCCAGCAACCATGCTACCGTGGCTGCGTTCCTCTGCAGCGTGTTGTTAGCTGGCGTATTCCTCAGTCACCTGCATAAACGGTATGCACCTCGCGCTCGAGCCTGTCACCAAGGCTGTCCAAAGTCACATCGAGGTCATAGTCCGTCTGGAGTCCTAGCCAGAACTGGGGTGAGGTCCCGAAGAAGCGGGCTAGCCTGAGCGCCGTATCGGCGGTAATAGCGCGCTTGCCGAGGACGATCTCGTTGATCCGCCGCGCCGGCACCCCGATACTGAGCGCCAGGCGATTCTGGCTGATCTCCAGAGGCTTCAAAAACTCCTCTAAGAGCACCTCGCCAGGATGTACCGGTGCAAGTCTTTGTTCATTCATGGCTACCTCCTCTCGCTAATGATAGTCCACGATTTCAACCTTGTAAGCGCCACCATCATGCCACTCAAAGCAGATGCGCCACTGGTCGTTGATGCGGATGCTGTACTGTCCCGCTCGGTCGCCAGCCAGCTTTTCGAGCCGGTTGGCAGGCGGAATGCGTAAATCGGCGAGCGTCTGGGCGTTGCTAAGCATGCGAAGCTTGCGGTAGGCGACTTGCTGGATGTCCGGTGGGAGCTTGCGCGAGCGCTGACGGGAAAAGACCTTCTGGGTTTCCTGATCCCTGAAGGACTTGATCACAATTCACTCTATAACGCGGTGCGTTAAATGTCAAGCGTTATAGAACCGACGAGTCCGGCAATAATGCCAGCTAACGCTCACTGCTGCGCGACCGGGCGAAGCTCGTAGATTCGGCCATACCGAGCGGCCGAGGCCAGGTCGCCTTGGCGAAGCGCCTTTCTCACGTCGTCCAATTTGTATGCGTCCTCGATGCTCAAGTAGGGGGACCACTTGGTTTCGTCCTCGATCAACGCGACTTCCACCTCTGCTACATATTGCCCTTCGTGCACGTATTTCGTTCTCATCCGCCGCTTCATAATCACCGCCTCTTCATGAAACTTTCGTCCCACCGGTCAGGGTCCGGCCTGTAAGCAATGACCAAGACGACAGGTTTGTCATATGCTGTAATCATTGCATAACTAGCGAACTAGTGATTGGGCGGCGCACGGTATGGAGCTTAATGCTTTATTCACTGCCTATCAATGCCCCAGATAGTCGCACACCTCCACCAGATTGTACTCTGGCGAAGCCTGGACACAATGGCGCAGGATGGGCAGATGCCCCCAGCCGATGATAAGCAGAATGCGCTCATCTGGTGTTTCGGTGATCCGCTGGAGGTTGGCGAAGATACGCAGGTTGCGGTTGTACCAGCCGGTGACCCCATCTGCGCCCGGATAGTCGTTACCGCTGCCCACCTTGAACCAGTCCACCAAATAGTGCCCGTGCCCTTGTAGGATAGTCTCTTCCTGGTTGATGTCTAGCAGAATTTCGCGGACCGAGAGTTGTGCTTTGAGTTGATCCCGGTGTTGATACCACTGTTTGAATCGCGGCGACCATTGCGCCAGCAGCTGTTCTTGCCCATGCTCGCGTGCGTAGGCTTCCAGGTCAATCTGTGGCTGGTAGTGCCGACCCCAGTTATCCACACAATGCACCCGATCATGCCCCAGACGTTTTGCAAGCCGAAACCCAAGCTGGTATATCTCACTGCCGGGCAAGTGAAAAACACCTTGCAGGTGTGCGCGATAACTTTGGTCGATCTCGGACTGCTGGTCTGAGGTTTGCTCAATTGCTATCTTGGTTGGCTGAAACACCGCCAGGCGCTCCACTACTTCGGCAATCTCCCGTTGGCGTCGTTGGGAGAAGACGTCGAAGCCGACTTGGGGTTTATACCAATCAAGGCCGTGATCTTGAAAATGAAAGGTTCCAAGCAGCAGGATTGCGGCAAGGGGCTGGCCGAGGAAGGGATCCGCAGAGTTAGCCATCGCGTCCTCCTATCGAATAATAACAACACAGCGGAGTGCTCAGCCGTCACGCGCGCATCTCTGTAACGGCTTCGGCTCACGTCGTAAAGCTTTGGCCGAGATCCGCGCTGCCGCCGCTTGCCTCTACGAGTGCACTCGGGAATCGGGGTCTTGATGCCGCGCCGGCGCAGCTCTATGGCGTCGAACGCTTTGCCGGCTCCCCGCCTGTTAGCGCGCCGGGAAGTGCTGCTTAGTCAGCTCGCGCACGTGCGCCAGCCACGCCTGGCGCTGCGTCAGCGTGCTCACCACGATCGGCGTGAGCGGTAGGTAGACAAACGTAGGGACGCCGCTCGGCTTAAAGACCGTCTCGCGCCACAGGGTCGGCAGCGGATCGCCGATTTCGGCCTCGCGGCTCAGCGGAGCGTTGGCGGTAGTAATCACCATACCGACCTTAGCCTTGAGCAGCCCTTCGACCCGGCCCTGTTCGTTAAAGCGGAAGGCCACTCTGGCTCGGAACACCCGGTCCACCCAGCCCTTGAGCATGGCGGGCGCTTGTGAAAACCAGTTGGGGTGAATGATCACCAGCCCGTCGGTCCCGGTCAGCTCGCGAGCGTGCTGCTCGGCTAGCGGGTCGGCAAAGACCGGCGCGTGCTGCTCCTCGGCGCTCATCAGCGGGTTGAAGCCTTCTTGATAGAGATCGTGAAAGACGACGCTGTGCCCTAGCTCCTGCGCCGTTTCGACGACGGTATCGGCCAGCGCATGGTTGAAGCTGCCGGGTTGGGGGTGTCCGAGGATAACCATGACCTTCATGCGCCGAGCATGTCACGGGGGTGTAGGGGCAGGTGTCCCATGCAGCAATCGGGTCGCGGCTGGCTGCGCTATACTAACCGGCACGGAGTCAGGAGGAGTCATGTCCGAAGCTATCGAATCGGTGTTACAGGAAGCGCGGCGTTTTGCCCCCTCCAAAACCTTTCAGGCCAAGACTACGCTTAGCGACCTTGCCGAGTACGAGCGCCTCTACCGGCAGTCCATCGATGACCCAGAGGCCTTCTGGGCGGGGGTGGCCGGTGAGCTGCACTGGTTCAGGCCCTGGAACAAGGTCTATGAGTGGCTCGAGCCGTTCGCTAAGTGGTTTGTAGGCGGCAAGACCAACCTGGCTTACAACTGTCTCGACCGGCACCTAGACTCGTGGCGGCGGACCAAAGCGGCCATCGTCTGGGAGGGAGAGCCCGGCGACCAGCGCGTGCTGACCTACCAGGATCTGCACCGCGAGGTGAGCAAGTTTGCCAATGTGCTCAAGGCCAAGGACATCGGCAAGGGCGACCGGGTAGCCATCTACCTGCCGCTGCTGCCGGAAGCGGTCATCGCCATGCTGGCCTGCGCTCGCATCGGCGCCACTCACTCGGTGGTCTTTGGTGGCTTTAGTGCCCAGGCCCTGGCCGACCGCATCAACGATGCCCAGGCCAAGGCGGTGATTACTGCCGATGGCGGCTACCGGCGCGGCAGCCCTACTCTGCTCAAACCAGCCGTAGATGAGGCGCTAGCGAGCTGCCCCAGCGTGGAGAGCGTCTTCGTGGTTAAGCGCACTCACAGCGCCGTGGCCATGCAGCCGGGCCGCGACTACTGGTACCACGAGCTGATGCGCGAGGTGCCGCTTAACTGCCCGGCTGAAGCCCTAGACGCCGAGCACCCGCTCTTCATCCTCTACACCTCCGGTTCGACCGGCAAGCCCAAAGGGGTGCTGCACACTACCGGCGGCTACATGGTCGGCACCTACCTGACCAGCAAGACGGTTTTTGATCTGCGCGACGATGATGTCTACTGGTGCACCGCCGACGTGGGCTGGGTGACCGGCCACTCCTATCTGGTCTACGGACCGCTCAGTAACGGCGCTACGGTGGTGATGTACGAAGGCGTGCCCAACTACCCAGAACCCGACCGCTTCTGGGAGATCGTCGAGAAGTACCGCGTGTCGATTCTCTACACCGCGCCGACCGCTATCCGCACCTTCATGAAGTGGGGCGAGGCCTGGCCCAACAAACACGATTTAACGAGCCTGCGGCTCCTGGGCACGGTTGGCGAACCGATCAATCCCGAGGCCTGGATCTGGTACTACCGGGTAATCGGCGGCGGGCGCTGCCCGATTGTCGATACCTGGTGGCAGACCGAAACCGGCAGCATTATGATCACTACCCTGCCCGGTGTGCATGACGCCAAGCCCGGTTCGGCGGGGCTGCCGATGTTTGGTGTCGAAGCGGCGGTGGTTGATATCGATGGCCGCGAGCAGCCGCCCAACAGCGGTGGCTACCTGGTCATCAAGCGCCCCTGGCCGAGCATGCTCCGCTCCATCTACGGCGACGACGACCGCTATCGGGCGCAGTACTGGAGCGAGATCCCACACGTCTACTTCGCCGGGGACGGCGCCCGGCGTGACGAAGAGGGCTACTTCTGGATCATGGGCCGGGTTGATGACGTAGTGAACGTCTCCGGACACCGGCTCGGCACCATGGAGATCGAATCGGCCCTGGTATCGCACCCGGCGGTGGCCGAGGCGGCGGTGGTTGGCCGCCCGGATGAGCTCAAAGGCCAAGCTATTGTGGCCTTCGTGACGCTTGAGGCGAGCCGCATCGGCAACGAGCAACTGCGGCAGGAGCTGCGCCATCACGTGACCCGGGAGATCGGCGCCATCGCCAAGCCCGACGAGATCCGCTTTGCCGATAGCCTGCCCAAGACGCGCAGCGGCAAGATCATGCGGCGGCTGTTGCGCAACGTGGCAGCGGGCGAGGCGGCCAGCGGTGACGTCAGCACCTTAGAAGACCGGAGTGTGATCGAGAAATTGATGCAGTCGGGCTGAGCCGCAGTGCGGTGACCTGCCACGCCTTGTTAGGGATAACCGCGCTTCAGCATCTCCCGTGCTCAGCAGCGGTCCGTTGGAGTCTGCTATCGTGGAGTTAGCAGAAGGAGGCGAGATGGAGCTCACAGCGGTAAAACGGCTCGAGCAGATCGTGTTTGACAAAATGGCCGCCAGCGGCCTACCGGGCCTGAGCCTAGCGCTGGTAGCCGGGGACCAGGTGATCTATGCCCGCGGCTTTGGCCAGCGCGACCTCGAGCAGGGCCTGGCTGCCACGCCCGACACCTTATACGGCATCGGCAGCGTAACCAAGTCCTTCACTGCCCTGGCGATCATGCGCCTGGCTGAAGCGGGCCGGCTCTCGCTTCAGGATCCCGTAGACCAGTACCTACCCTTCCCCTTTAAGCCCAAAGGGGAGACCGTGCGCCTGCACCACCTGCTAAGCCACACCTCTGGCCTGCCAGCCCTGGCCTACGGCGAGGCAGTAATCCGCTACGCCAACCGCATCGGCGGGCGCTACCTGCCCATCGCCAGCCCGGAGGATATTCTCACTTTCATGGACGGCGCCGAGAGCTGGGAAGAGGCGGCGCCGGGCCAGCGCTGGTTCTACTTCAACGAGGGGTATGCTCTGCTGGGCCTGATTATCGAGCGCCTGAGCGGCAAATCCTATGCCGAGTATCTCCGCGACGAAATTCTGCTGCCCCTGGGAATGACCCGCAGCTGCTTCACCCGGCAGGAGCTGGCCAACGACCGCGATGCAGCCGTTCCCTATGTGCTCTCCGAGGACAAGCCGCCGCGCGTGGGTGAGTATCTATTCCGCGCCATCAGGAGCGAGGGCGGGCTGTTCTCTAGCGTGATCGAGCTGGCCCGCTACCTTCAACTCTATTTCGAGGGAGGCAAGGGGATTGTCTCACCTGAGGGGCTAAAGCAGATGATGACCCCTTACGTCGCCTCACCAACGCAAAGCATGCCCGGCCTCTGGGGCGAAGCAGCGCCGGGCGAGCACAATGTGCATTACGGCTACGGTCTGAGCAGCCAGGAGTTTTTTGGCCAGCGGCTGGTCGGGCATGGCGGCAGTGTACTGGTCAGCACCGCGCACCTGGCCTTCATCCCTGAGCGCAAACTAGGGGTAGCTATACTGGCTAACGGCAGCGGCTACCCCCTGAGCCAGCTAGCCCAGGTGGCGTTGGCTCTAGAGCTAGGCCAGGACCTGGCCTCCCTGCCGTTCTGGCGGCTCGAGGAGGCCATAACGCCCCTGGTGGGCCGCTATCATAGCTTCAAGGAGACCATGCAGGCCGAGGTGGCGCGCCGGGGCGACTTTTTGCAGCTCACCTTCCCAGACAGCGCCCAGCCCCAGCGGGTAATCCTGGTGCCGCACAGACTGGATAACCACGAGCCAAGCTTTTTTACCCTGGCCGGTGGGCGGCGCCTGGAGGTGACTTTTCGCCCCAGTGAGGCCGGGGTGGAGCTGATCTACGAGCGCTACAAGCTGCGCCGCAGCGGACCGCTTTAACCGCCAAACCGTCACTCGCCTTTGAAGATGGCAGCCAGGACAGGCAGGCCCTTGGCTGCCGCACCGCTGCCGGGCGGAAAGAGGGTGGGCTCGAGCCCGGCTAGGCTGGCATAGCTGACGCGCCAGCCCACACCGTCGCGCCGTACCAGGGCTTCACCGTGGCGCGTCTCGATGCGGCGCAAGTCCGGTTCGTCTAACACCAGCGTCACGCTAAAGGCGATGCGCGCTTGCTCCGGGGTCAGCTTCAGCAGCTCGCTGGTTAACTCAAAACCCGTCAGCCTCGGTGCCGGTGGCTCACCGAAGCCCACCGGCGCCCCTTCGAGGAAGCGCAAGCTCCACCCAGGGTCGGCGCAGCGCAACCCCTCGAAAACTTGGCGCAAGGCGTTGACACTGAGGTAGCTATGATCAGGCGGGAAGCCGATGAAGATCCCCTGGCCGGCAACGTGGCTCACGGCCTCGGCCGCCCAGTGGCAGGGGGGGACGTCGGCGAAGTGCGGCTCAGTGGCGTGCTGGCCTAGCGATGCGCTCGCCAACAGCAAGGCTAGGCTAAGGCTCAGTCCTAGTGCTACTTTGCGCATACCCCATGCTAGCGGAGGCGTAACCTTGGCGGCAACCCTAGGGGCTACAATCCACAGCTTGCCACCGTCTGTAGATTAGGCCCGTCCGGCACATCCCTCTGACACCTGGCACGGTCCTGTGCTATTTTGTAGCACAGGTATCTATGCTGGAGGTGGTGCCATGCGCGAAAACATCTCGATCAGCTTGCCTCAAGACCTGAAGAACGAGCTGGATCGCTTCATTCAAGCGGAAGGCGTCAGCCGCAGCGATCTTGTGCGCGAGGCGCTACGCGAGTACCTCTTTACGCGCAAGTTTCGCGCGCTACGCCGTCAGCTCATGCCCTATGCGGAAGCCCAGGGCATCTTCACCGATGAGGACGTCTTCCGCGAAATCTCGTGAGGCTTGTTCTCGACACTAATGTCCTGATCGCCGCCTTCGTCGCTCGCGGCCTCTGCCATGAGCTGCTCGAACACTGCGAGCGTGAACACGTCCTGGTCAGCTCGTCTGTCATTCTCACCGAGTTCGAAGAGAAGCTGGTCCACAAGTTGAAGGTCCCAGCGGCTGCTGCGCAGAACGCTCGTGCGCTGAACGAGGCGCACATGGAACTCATCACCCCTGAGCCGCTGCCCGAGCCGATCTGCCGTGATCCCGATGATGATTGGGTGCTCGCTACCGCCGTCTCCGGAGCGTGCGACGCCATCATCACCGGGGACAAGGACCTGCTCGCACTGGCGCACGTTGGCCGCATCACCATCCTCTCGCCAGCCGAGTTCTGGCGCTATGAGGCAAACCAGTATTGAAGGCTCCTTCTTGCGGCAGATCGAAAGTGAGGGGCAAGTGCTTTATGAACGACGCTGAGTCCACATACCAGCTTTGGCTCAGAAAAGCTAAAAGCGACCGGCTAAACATTGGTAATAATTGGCAGCCGAGCGCGTTCCTTGGGACACGGTCTGCTTCCACGCCCAGCCGGTAACAGATGCTAAAGGCCTTCCTGGTGCGGCAGGGCCAGCCGCCACTGCGAACCCACGACCTCGTGGCGCTCCTTTCGAGCTGCACCGCCCTTCAGCCGGAGCTGAGAGTATTGGCGACCAATCGAGGCTTCGCTGGCTGCGACTAACCGGCACGCCGGTAATCTTTCGGGCGCTTCACACGGCCCTGATTTGCCTGGAGTATACTAGGCGCATCTACTTTTGGAGGACCTGCCGCCCCTTACGATCCTGACAGCCAAGCCCCGGACCCCTTCGCGGTAGAAGATGCGGTGGAGCATGTTCTGCCTAGCCTCAACGCCTCGCGGGTGTTGATCCTAAACGCCAGCTACGAGCCGCTGCACGTCTGCTCGGTCAAGCGGGCGGTAGCGCTACTCATGCACGAGATAGCCGAGCGGGTTGAGGACAGCGACTGGGTGCTGCGCTCGCCTAGTCAGACCTTCGCTGTGCCGAGTGTGATCCGCCTCAAGCGCTTCATCAAGCGCCCGCCGCGCCACCGCGTGGCCTTTAACCGCAAGAATGTGCTGCGACGTGACGACCATACCTGCCAGTACTGCGGCATCCGTTCTAACGACCTCACCCTTGACCACGTAGTGCCGCGCAGCCGCAGCGGCACCACCAGCTGGGAGAACGTAGTGGCCTGCTGCCATCGCTGCAACGCCCATAAGCGTGACCGCACCCCTGCTGAGGCCCGGATGCAGCTTAAGCGCAAGCCGTTTGCCCCCAGGTTCATGTTCAGCACCGCCTACGGCGTTATACCGACGATCGACCCGATTTGGGAGAAGTACCTGCCGCGCGGCTAGCTCTTATCGGTCAAGACCGCGCTCAGTACTGCGCTGATAATGCTTAAAATCAGCGCGCCGATGATGGCCGCGCCGAAGCTAGCGATCTGTAGAGGCGTCAGCGCGGCCACGATGTAAAGCGCCAAGGCGTTGACCACCAGCAAGAACAGCCCCATGGTCAGGATAGTCAGAGGTAACGTTAGGAACACCATCACGGGTCGCACTACGGCATTAACCAGGCCCAATACCAGGCCGGCGATCAACACCGGTGCTACCCCCGGTTGCGCGAACGATAGGCCGCCGTACAGCTCGGTAGTGAGCCACAGCGCCACGGCAGCCAGCAGCCAACGGGCGAAAAAGTTCATGCCGCAACTATAACCTAGCCCGGCAGCTTGATAAAGAGGGGATAGCGCTCCTGCGTTTCAAAGCCCAGCGATTCGAGAATGCGAATCAGTTTGGGATCCGGTTGGGTGATGAGTGTCGTAACCGTCCCCATGGGGCTCCGTGCCGCCAGCTCAGGCAGGCTGGAGAGCAGCAGGCGCCGCAGCAGCGCGCTGCTGCGGCGATATTTGGCCAGCACGCCGCTAGCTGTGAGGTAGTATTCACCATCGACCCCGTTGCGGCGGATGCCGTAAAAGGCGTAGCCGATTGGCTCCTGGTCGGGCGTTTCGCGCCCTAACAGCCACAAGTCCGGGATGAGCGGCCCACGCCAGCGCTTGAGCCAGGCCCACCACCGATCAGACGGCGTAAACCCTTCGGCTCGAGCAAAGACTGTGCGAAACAGCACGTCGTTCTCCTCAGACCAGGCTTCGAGCGCCACCGGTAGCCCCACGGAGGGGAGGTCGGCCAGAGCGAAGGTTAGGGCGTGGGCTTGGCGTAGTCCAAAGCCCAGGCTGGTTAGCACCGGAGCGATGCGCTCGAGCTGCTCCGGTGAAAAGTTATACAGCGGGCAGTGCGCCGCTTCGTGCGGGTGCTTGCGCAGCAGCTCGCTAAGGAGCCGCTGAAGATCGTTCGGGCTAATGAACCAGAGGTTGCTTAGGTAAAGGTTCTGGTCGTCATCGCTGGGCTGTGGCGCCACGACGTGGGCCCCGGCCAGCGGTAGGCCGGCCTCGGCAAAGAGGATGAAGCTCCGCGCTGCGTCGCCGTGCGGGTCGCGCATGGCGGCGACCGCTTGCCGCGCGAAGCCGCGCGGGTTGCTATGTCCCAAAAAAGCGTAGTAACGGCTGATGAACCCCTCAAGCTCAGCGGCGGCGAGCGAGCGAATCACGCCCTACTTTACCGCAGCCGGTCAGGGCACAGCAGCGCAGACCCGATTGCGGCCGCTTCGCTTGGCGCGGTAAAGCTCTTGGTCGGCAAGTCTGAGTAGCTCGTTGCGTGTTAGGCCGGGTTGATAGACAGCCAAGCCACAACTGATGGTTACTGTCAGGTCAGCCGCCAGCGTATGCCAGGGGTAGCCCTCAATAGCCTGGCGCAGCTTCTCGGCCGCAGTCAGAGCCTGAGCGAGCGATGTTTCGGGGAGGACGATGACAAACTCCTCCCCGCCGTAGCGCACCACTACATCGGCCTGCCGGAGCTGGCCGGCGAGCAGCCTAGCCGTAGCGACCAGCACGCCGTCGCCTAGGGTATGGGAATGGTTGTCGTTGATAAGTTTGAAATTGTCGATATCGATGACTACCAGGCTCAGCTCACGCTCGTAGCGCTCGGTGCTGGCTAACACCTCGTCGAGATGGTCTTCCAGGTAGCGGCGATTGCGCAGCCCGGTTAAGGGGTCGCTTAGCGCCAGCTCCTTTAAGCGGGCGTTCTGCTCTTCAAGCTGGCGCCGCAAGGCTACTAACTCACTGTTTCTACGCTGATAGACGGCCTGCTCTTGCTTCACCCGGTCGACTTCGAAGGCGACCAGTGCGGCGCGTAGGGCCCGGTCAGCCTTCTCTGCAAGGAGGCGCTCTTGATGGCGGGCAAAAGCCTTGAGGTGAGCTAGAGCATCAGCAAGGTTGCCAAGGCGCTCGTGGCTTTCGGCAAGGGCACGGTGGATCTCAACCAGCATACTCACAACTTGGTTCTGCTCAGCAAGGGCTAGTGCTTGGGTAAGGCTATCCGTTGCTCCGGCGAGTTCGCCCAAACGGAGCTGCAATTGGCCAAGCGCTAGCAGCGCCTCATCGCGCCAAGGCATCGGTTCGCCAGAGGGCAGGGGCCTAAGGCTGGTTTCGAGGTGGTGCCGCGCCTGGTCTAGGTTACCGGTGGCGCTGTAAAGCTGCCCCAGCTTAAGCTGCGCGGCAGCGCGATAGGGAGCATCTCCTAGCGTATCAAATAGAGCGAGACTTTCCTGGAGGTTATTTTCGGCCTCGGCGTAGCGGCCTAGCGCCAGCAGGGTGCGCCCGATATTCCCCAACACGATGCCGTGGGTCCGTTTGGGAGTTGTCGCTAGCAAGCGATAGGCCTCTTGATAGGCTTGAAGCGCTTTGGCAAACTCCGCCAGGTCGTGGTAGATATTGCCCAGGTTGCTCAACGGATGGCTTAGCTCGCTATCGCCAAGCTCGCGCAACAGCCGGGCGCTTTCGAGTAGGTGATACACCGCTTCGGCATACAGGTTGAGATCGCCGTAGAGGATGCCTAAGTCGTTGTGGGCTAGCCCTTCTTGTCTGCGCAAGCCGGCCTCGCGAGCCCGCTCCACGGCACGGCGGCCTAGCTCGAGCGCCCCGTGGGGGTCGCGTCGGTAAAAAGCGCACTTCAGGAGCGCGCGCAACGCAGCAACCTCGGCCTGCGCATCCTGTGCCGTGACCGCTAGCGCCAGTACGCTATCGAGCGCCCGTTGAGCACCGGTGTAGTCGGCTGCCAAAAGCAGCTTCTCACCGCGCCGCAGCTCCTGGGAGATAGTCTCACTGCTACTTGGGGTGTCGCTGTGGCGGCCAGAAGCCATGGGCCAGTATACTCTGACGGGCCGCTGGGCTTTGTCCCGAGCAGGGCAGCCCTAGCCCGGCGACTTATGCTAGGCTGAGCTCTAGCTCGGCAAGGAGAGGTATGAACAAGACTCGAAGCTTTCTCTACTGGCTAGCTCGGTTGTTGGGTGACATTAACGCCGTCAAGCGTGGCAGTGTGGGCCAACGCATAGCCCGGCGAGCTGCCGGCAAAATCACCGGCAGGGCGTTTCGTAGGTGGTTCAAGTAGGCCAAGAAACGCGATGGACTCTCCCAAGCGGACGTCGCGCAGCGCATGGGAATCACGCAAGCCGCTGTGAGTCAGCTAGAGAGCGCTAAGCACCCACGTTGGGAGACGCTCGAGCAAGGAAGCTGAACCAAAGCGGTGCAACTTGAGTCAATGGTCGACCGTACTCTGTCGTTTTGCGGGCGGAGCACACTTCCCATATGACCAACTTTAATGTATCATCTGAGCATGATGCGTACCTTTGCACCTACCCTCGAGTCTAGCGATACTGCTCCTCGGGAAGCCTCCCTTCGGGCTGAGCCCTCAGGGCGAAGCCTCTTTGACGAGATCTCGCAAATCGAAGCGGGCTATCCGTTCGAAGCGTTCGAGCTGCTGAGCGAAACCCTTGGCGTGACGCAGCAGCAACTCGCCAGCGTGCTGGGCATCAGCCGCAGCACCCTGAGTCGGCGGCGTGGTGGCCGGCTGAACCCGCTGGAATCGAACCGCCTCTATCAGATAAGAGAGCTTCTCGGCGCAGCGGAGCGGAGCATTGGCGACCCCGACGATGCCAGGCGTTGGCTCCGGACGCCCAATGCCCAACTCGGTCGGGTCCCGCTCGAGCTTGCTGCCACTACCCCGGGCCTGGAAGCTGTGAAACGCTACTTCGAGCAGATTGCCGACGGGGTCTATCTCTGAAGGTTTATCGGCTCTGCAGCGAGCCTCACCACCGGCCTGAAGACGCCTTCAGCGGCCTTGGTGCGGCCAGACATGGGGGCCGCTGGAACGGGCCCGGCGTGAGAATAGTCTACGCCTCGGACTCCATCGCCCTGGCGGCGCTCGAGCGTTTGGTGCATACCCGATCCGTGAAAGGGCTCGAGGGCCTCTGGGTATATAGCTTCACCTTCGAGGAAGAGGAGAGCACCTTCTTGCCCAACGCCGCTTTGCCGCTGGACTGGAACCGCAAGCCGGTGCCGCCAGACTGGCATGCTCAGCCCCTGAAAGCGACCCAGCTCATTGGCAACAACTGGAGCGAGCGGCGTGCCTCGCTTGTGCTGAGGGTGCCCAGCGCCATCATTCCGAGTCAGTTTAGCTACCTCATTAACCCCCTACATCCCACCTTTGACGCCTTCCGAATCGGCGCGCCTCAGCGCTTTCACTTCGATGAGCGTATTGCTACGCTGGTTGCCGTGGGCGAACGGGGCAGTTAAGCGGCCAACTAAAGACGAACACCCGGCTCCATAACCGGGCGTTTTTGCGTCCCTGACTTGGTGGAGCTGAGGGGATTCGAACCCCTGACCTCGTGAGTGCGATTCACGCGCGCTCCCAACTGCGCCACAGCCCCAGGCAAGAGCTAGTGTAAGCGCTCACCCGGCAAATGTCAATTTGGCGCTCAGTTCCTTGACCTTTGCCCCTCTTTTCGCTAGCCTTAGGGCGGTCGGGGGAGAGGCTGACACGAGGCAGATATGTTTCAAGGTCTAGGTGACAGGCTGCAAGAGGTATTCAGCTCGCTGCGCGGGCGCGGCAAACTCAGCGAAGCCGAGGTTAAGGCGGCTCTGCGCGAGGTGCGCATGGCGCTCCTTGAGGCTGATGTCAACCTCGAGGTCGCCAAAGCGTTTACCCAGCGGGTGCAAGAAAAAGCGGTCGGGTCTGAGGTGTTAATGTCGCTCAACCCCGATCAGCGCGTGATCGCCATCGTCCATGAGGAGTTAGTCGCGCTGCTTGGCGGCAAGGCGGTGCAGCCCACGCTGAAAAACGACGGCAACGTCTGGCTGTTGATGGGGTTGCAAGGAGCAGGCAAGACCACCACTGCCGGCAAGCTGGCCTACAAGTACAAGGCGCAGGGGCGCAGGCCGTTGCTACTAGCCGCCGATACCCAGCGCCCGGCAGCACGGGAGCAGCTCAGGGTGCTCGGCGCGCAGGTCGGTGTGCCGGTGCTGGAAGTCGAGGATAACGAGCCGGTTAGCCGAACCAAAGACAAGCTGCAAAGCTATCTGCGCACTAACTTCCGCGACCTGGTCATCGTCGATACCGCCGGGCGCTTGCAGATCGACGAGCGCTTGATGCAGGAGCTAGCCGAACTAAAAGCGGCCTTGCAGCCGAGCGAAACCATGCTAGTAGTCGATGCCATGACCGGCCAGCAGTCGCTGCCGGTAGCTACCACCTTCGATTCTCGTATCGGGGTGAGCGGGCTGATTATGACCAAACTCGATGGCGACGCACGTGGCGGGGCGGCGCTGTCAGCCCGGCAGGTCACCGGCAAACCGATCTATTTTGCCGGCATGGGCGAGAAGATCGATGGGCTCGAGCCCTTCTATCCCGATCGCTTAGCGGGTCGCATCCTGGGTATGGGCGATGTGCTGACCTTGATCGAAAAGGCCAAGGCGGTAGAAGGTGATGAGGCCGAGCTGAGCCTCAAGGACTTTTCGCTGCAGGATATGCTCACGCAGATGCGCCGCCTCAAGAAGATGGGCTCGTTTACCGACATACTCAAGATGGTTCCGGGGGCCAACCGGATGTTGCCTGCCGGCGCTGACATCGATGAGCGTGAGCTGGCACGGGTCGAAGCGATCATCTCGTCGATGACCGAGCGCGAACGGATAAGGCCGGACCTGCTTAACGCCAGCCGCCGCAAGCGCATTGCGGCAGGCTCAGGGACCACCGTGCAGGACGTTAACCGGCTCATGAAGAACTACGAGCAGATGAAGAAGCTATTCAAGCAGATGATGCGCAAACCCGGCCGCGGGCTATTTTAGTGTATCGGCTGGGCGCCTTGGCAATACCGCGAGCTAGCCGTTAAGATGACCGTATGACTTCATCCCGCACCCCTCCCCTTAATCCTCGCAGCAAGTTTGCCACCGAAGGAGTCGAGCGCTCCCCTAACCGCGCGCTATTGCGGGCGGTAGGCTTTGGTGACCATGATTTCAACAAGCCGATTGTAGGCATAGCCAACGCCCATAGCACGATTACGCCCTGCAATGCTGGGATCGGAGCGCTAGCAGTGCGCGCCGAGACCTCACTACAAGAAGCCGGAGCCATGCCGCAACTATTTGGCACCATTACCATCTCGGACGGCATCGCCATGGGTACTGAGGGCATGAAATACTCGCTGGTGTCGCGCGAGGTCATTGCCGACTCGATCGAGACTGTCTGCAACGGCCAGAGCATGGACGGTGTGCTGGCGATCGGCGGCTGTGACAAGAACATGCCGGGGGCGCTGATTGCCATTGCCCGCGTGAATATCCCGGCCATCTTCGTTTATGGCGGCACCATCAAGCCGGGCCATTACCAGGGCCGCGACCTCACCATCGTCAGCGCTTTTGAGGCGGTAGGCGAGTATATCGCCAACAAGATCGACGAGCATGAGCTGCTTGAAATCGAACGTCGCTCCTGTCCGGGAGTGGGCTCCTGCGGCGGCATGTACACCGCCAACACTATGGCCTCGCTCTTTGAGGCTATGGGTATGAGCCTGCCCTACTCCTCGACCATGGCCGCCGAAGACCCAGAGAAGGCCGACAGCGCGGCGCAGTCCGGCAAAGTGTTGGTTGAAGCCATCAAGAGACAGATCTTGCCGCGCGATATCCTCACCCGTGCTGCCTTTGAGAACGCGCTGGCCCTGCTGATGGCCCTCGGCGGTTCCACCAACGCCGTGCTGCACCTGCCGGCCATCGCCTACGCGGCCGGGGTGAAGCTCACCCTGGATGATTTCGATTCCTTTGGTCGGCGCGTGCCGGTGCTGTGCAACTTAAAACCCTCCGGGCGTTACGTGGCTACCGATCTGCACCAGGCCGGCGGCGTTCCACAGGTGATGAAGATGCTACTGGTTAATGGCCTACTGCACGGCGAAGCGCTGACTATCACCGGGCAGACCCTGGCCGAAGTCCTGCGCGACGTGCCCGAGGAACCACGCCCTGACCAGGACGTGATCCGCCCCTGGTCGAAGCCGGTCTACCCGCACGGCCACTTAGCCATTCTCAAGGGCAATCTGGCCGAGGAGGGGGCGCTAGCTAAGACCAGCGGTGTGAGGGTCCCGAAGGTTACTGGCCCGGCGCGAGTGTTTGACTGCGAAGAGGAGTGCATGGCGGCGATCCTGGCGCGGCAGATCAAAGCTGGCGAGGTGGTGGTGATCCGCTACGAAGGCCCCAAAGGAGGGCCGGGGATGCGCGAGATGCTCTCGCCCACCGCTGCCCTGGTCGGCCAAGGGCTGGGCGATAGCGTGGGGCTCATTACCGATGGCCGCTTCTCCGGCGGCACCTACGGCATGGTGGTCGGTCATGTGGCGCCGGAAGCGGCGGTAGGTGGCACCATCGCTCTAGTGCATGAGGGCGACTCGGTGACTTTGGACGCCGAGCGGCGCTTGCTGCAACTCAATGTGCCCGACGAAGAGATCGCGCGCCGCCGCGCCGCCTGGCAACCCCCGCCAGCCCGTTACACCCAGGGCGTGCTGGCTAAATACGCCAAGCTGGTGGGGAGCGCTGCACAGGGCGCTGTTACTGGCTAGATTCCCTTAGTCCCACCAAGACTCTTGAGTTGGCGCCTGCTACCAGTCACTAAGCGCTTCGCCGTCTGCGCCTTATGAGATTAAGCCTTTAGGCAACCTGACGCTATACTGATAGCATGACAAGCTACGATGGGCCGCCCGCAGAGCTGGGTAAGCCCGGGGAGTACCCCTTTACCCGCGGCATCTATCCCGAGATGTACAGCACTGGCCGGCTGTGGACCATGCGCCAGTACGCAGGCTTTGGCTCAGCAGAGGCTTCTAATGCGCGCTACCGCTACCTGCTTTCGCAGGGGACGACCGGGTTGTCGGTAGCCTTTGATCTGCCGACGCAGCTCGGCCTCGACCCCGATGATCCGTTAGCCCGCGGCGAGGTGGGGCGGGTAGGGGTATCGATCGCCACCTTGGACGACATGCGCACGCTCTTGGCTGGCATCCCGCTCGAGCAGGTCTCGACCTCGATGACCATTAACGCCCCGGCGATGATGCTTTTGGCACTCTATATCCTGGTAGCTCAAGAGCAGGGTGCCCTGCCAGAAAAGCTTTCCGGCACGGTGCAAAACGATATCCTCAAGGAGTACGTGGCGCGCGGCACCTACATCTATCCGGTGCCAGTCTCGATGCGCCTGGTCACCGATCTCTTTGAGTACTGCTCGCTCAAGCTCCCAAACTGGAACACCATCTCCATTTCGGGCTACCACATCCGCGAGGCGGGCGCTAATGCCGCCCAGGAGATCGCCTTTACCCTGGCCAACGCTAAGGCTTACGTGCGCGCGGCGCTGTCGCGCGGACTTGAGCTCGACCGCTTCGCGCCGCGGCTGAGTTTCTTTTTTGCCTGCCACAACCACCTCTTCGAGGAGGTAGCCAAGTTCCGGGCCGCCCGGCGGATGTGGGCGCGAATCATGCGCGAGGAGTTTGGCGCCCAGAACCCCAAGTCGTGGCTGCTGCGCTTTCACACCCAGACCGGCGGCAGCACGCTAACCGCCCAGCAGCCCGAAAACAACATCGTCCGCACTGCCTACCAGGCGCTGGCGGCGGTGCTCGGCGGCACCCAGTCGCTGCACACCAACGCGCATGATGAGGCGCTCGGCCTGCCTACGCCGGAGTCGGCGCGCCTGGCGCTGCGTACCCAGCAGATTCTGGCTTATGAGACGGGCGTCCCCGAAGTGGTCGATCCCTTGGGCGGGAGTTATTACATAGAGCACTTGACCGATAGCCTTGAGTGCGAGGCTAAGCGCTGGCTGCAAGAGATCGAGGAGCTAGGTGGCAGCGTGGCGGCCATCGAAGCGGGTTTTGTGCAGGAGGCGATCGAGGCGGCAGCCTATGAGTTTCAGCGGGAGATTGAAAGCGCTAAACGAGTTATCATCGGGGTCAACCGCTTCCGCACCGATCAAGATCCTCCGATCCCCACGCAGCAGCTCGAGCCGGAGGTAGAGCGGCAGCGCCAACAGCAGCTTCGCGCTTGGCGGCAGCAGCGCCATCAGGTCGCGACCGAGGCCGCGCTGGCCGAACTGCGCCAGGCAGCGACCGGACCTGCTAACCTCTGCGAGCCGGTGTTAGCGGCCCTGCGAGTCGGCGCTACGCTCGGTGAAGTGTGTGGGGTGCTCAAGCGGGAGTGGGGTGAGTATCGCAGCTAAGGGGTTACCCCGAGAGGATGGTCAGTGTTTATGGCCGTGCTCGAGCCCAGGCTTGCCGGGTAGCCGATCACCGCGAAAGAGCAGCGCTGCCAGCAAGGTGGTTAAGGGAACGGCCAGGATCAGCCCGATCGAGCCGACCAGGATGCGCACTATCTCGGTGGCCACCAGCTCCAGATTAAGCGCTCGGATGGTCCCGACCTCGCCGAGATTAAGCAACACCAACAGCGGCAGGGCTGCTCCGGTATAGGCCAACACCAAGGTGTCGATTAGCGAGCCGACATGTTCAAGCCCTACCTTCATGGCCCGCCGGTAGAGCTCGCGCAGGCCAAAGTTCGGGTTGGCGTGAGCGAGTTCGCGCACCACGCTGGCCTGCACAATGGTGATGTCGGCCAGCGCCCCCAAGGCCCCTATCACCAGCCCGGCCAGCAGCAGCCCCTTTAAGGCTATTTGCGGCGCACCGAAGCTAATGAACATCGCCTTGTCGTCGCCCATGCCGGTAAGGTGGGCCAGCTCGCTGAAAGCGATGCCAAGCCCCATGGTAACGGCTACTGCGATTAGGGTTCCCAGTAGCGCTGCGGTAGTGCTCCAGTTAAGACCATGAACAAAGTAGATGGCCAAGATCAGAATGCCGCCAGCGCCGATAAAGGAGATGAGCAGCGGATTATGACCGGCCAGAATCCCCGGCACGATGAAGGCGATGATTACTACCAGGCTGGCCGAGGTAGCGATTATAGCGCGCAGCCCCTTGCCGCGCGCTACCACCAGCGCCACTAACACAAACAGCCCTAACAGCCACAGCAGCGCCGGGCGCCTTACCCAGTCGGCAACGTTGTATTGCCGCTGGCCATCAGGGCCGGGGGCAAAGTAGAGCTCAACCCGCTGCCCCGCGCGGAACTCGGGAAGCAGGCTCCCCTGGTCCATGAAAAAGCTGCCGCCGAGCTGGGCTTCAACTGTGCGGTCCGGCAGCGCGACGATCGCCACGTTGCGGGCCTCATCGATGGCGACAATTCGCCCTTCGATATAGCCGAAGCTGTCGTCACCTTGCGCTACCGCCAAAGGTAGCAAGAGCATGACGAGATACCCAAGTCTCCACATAGCGCGATAATACCCTGCTCGGGGAAGCTGTGGTAGAGTTACTGCTCATTGCTATGGTCACTACGAGGTGAAGCATGCAGATTACCCTTCCCGACGGCAAGGTGCTAGAACTTCCAGCCGGGGCCACCCCGCGCCAGGTGGCCGAGCTGATCGGTCCTGGATTGGCTAAGGCGGCCATCGGCGCTCGTGTCGATGATCAGCTTACCGACCTGTTTCAGGCGCTGCCTGACGGCGCCAAGGTCGCCATTGTCACTAAGCAAGACGCTGAGGTTATCGCGCTGATGCGCCATACCCTGGCTCATGTCATGGCCCAAGCCGTGCGGGAGCACTTCGCCGACCCGCACAGTGTGCGGTTGGGGATCGGGCCGGTAATCGAGCACGGTTTTTACTACGATTTTGACCTGCCGCGCACCTTAACCCCCGACGATCTGGTCGAGATCGAGGCACGGATGCGTGAGATCGTTAAGCAGAACCTCGCTTTACGCAAGTACGAGCTGCCGCGCAGCGAAGCGATCGCCCGCTATCAGGCCCTCAACGACCCCTATAAGCTCGAGCTGATCGCCGAGCTGCCCGAGGGGACCGCCCTTACCTTTTACGAGCAGGGTGGTGAGGCCGGTTTTACCGACCTCTGCCGCGGTCCGCATGTGCCGACTACCGGCGCCGTGACACCGCACTTTAAGCTGATGTCGATCGCTGGGGCCTACTGGCGTGGCGATGAGGCGCGTCCTATGCTGCAGCGCATTTACGGCGTGGCCTTTATGACTAAGGAGCAGCTTAAGCATCACTTGTGGCAGCTTGAGGAGGCCAAGAAGCGCGATCACCGTAAGCTTGGCCGGGAGCTAGAACTATTCACCTTTGACGATGAGATCGGTCCCGGCCTGCCGCTCTGGCTACCACGGGGCGCCGTCATTATCGAAGAGCTCGAGCAGCTGGCCAAAGAGGTAGAGGAGCGGGCCGGCTACCAGCGCGTGCGCACGCCGCACATCACCAAGGAGCAGCTGTTCTTAAAGAGCGGACATTTGCCCTACTACGCTGAGGAGATGTACCCGCCGATGGAGCTAGAAGGGGTCAAGTACTACCTCAAGCCGATGAACTGCCCCTTCCACCATAAGATCTTTGCGGCCCGCCCACGCTCTTACCGCGAGCTGCCGATGCGCCTGGCCGAGTACGGCACCTGCTACCGCTATGAAAAGTCCGGCGTGCTCTTTGGCCTGATGCGGGTGCGCAGCATGCAGATGAACGACGCCCACATCTACTGCTCGGAGGCGCAGTTCGAAGCCGAATTCTTGGCGGTGGTGCAGCTCTACCTCGACTACTTCAAGCTGTTCGGCATCGAGCGCTATGTGATGCGCCTCAGTACCCACAGCCAGGCAGGTCTCGGCCAGAAGTATGTTGACAATGAGGCGCTGTGGCTCAAGACCGAGGCCATGGTGCGCCGCGCTATGGACAACGGCGGCGTTCCCTACCTCGAAGTGCCGGACGAAGCCGCCTTCTACGGCCCCAAGATCGACGTGCAGATTTACTCTGCCATCGGCAAGGAGTTTACGCTGGCCACCAATCAGGTCGATTTTGCCCAGCCCGCGCGCTTCGATCTACACTTTACCAATGACCAGAACGAGCCTGAGACGCCGCTGTGCATCCACCGGGCGCCCTTAAGCACCCATGAGCGGATGGTCGGCTTTTTAACCGAGCACTTCGCCGGCGACTTTCCCTTGTGGCTCGCCCCCGAGCAGGTGCGGATCGTGCCGATCGCTGACCGGCACCTGCCCTATGCCCGACAGGTAGCCTCGGCCTTGGCTCAGGCCGGCTTGCGCGCCAGCATCGACGACGGCGCGGATCGCATGAACGCCAAGATCCGTACCGCCGAGCTGTACAAGATCCCTTACACAGTGATCGTCGGCGACCAGGAGCAAGGAGCAGCGCAGGTTTCGTTCCGTAGCCGTCAGGAGCCGGAACGAAAGGGTGTGCCGCTGACCGCCTTCACCACTCACCTGCAGCAACAAGCCAAGGCTCGAGCCTTGCGCGCTAGCCCGCTGGCGCTATAACTACCTTTACTTCTCGACAATAGCGAGCCGGCTGATTACGTCCGGCTTAACCCCCGAAGGCCGCTGCGGGTCGATGTGGGTGAGCGCGTCGAGCACCTCAAGCCCCTCGATTACCTGGCCGAACACCGCGTGCTTGCCATCTAGCCAGGGAGTAGGCTGAAAAGTGATGAAGAACTGGCTACCGTTGGTGTTTGGCCCAGCGTTAGCCATCGATAACACACCCTTCTTATCATGCCGTAAGGCCGGGTGAAACTCATCCTCGAAGCGGTAGCCGGGGCCACCGCGACCGGTCCCGGTAGGGTCACCGGTCTGGGCCATGAAGTCTGCTAGTACGCGGTGAAAGGCCACTCCGTCATAGAAGCGGTGCAGCGCTAAGAATACGAAGTTATTGACCGTGTGCGGCGCCTGGTCTTGATAGAGCTCGATGACAAGATCGCCGTGGCGGGTACTGAGTGTGGCGCGGTAGTCCTTGCCGGGCCTTAGTACCGTTTCAGCGCGGGAGAACTCGGTCTGACGAGTCTCCGAGCAGGGACGTGCGGTGTAACCTTCAAGCTGTTTGCTGGCCATTACCGTCCTCCGAAAATCAGTATTCGAGTATTCAGGTCGGGGCGAAAATCACTGGCTACCCGCCGGGCGCTCAATAATGAACATCCGCTCAATCACGTCGGGTTGGGGGAAAAAGCCGATAGCCGGGGTGTCGCCCAAGCGGCCGAGCACGCCGGTGAAGCCATCAACGGTAAAAGTCTGGCCGGCTACCGGCATGGCGCCTAAGCTCTCGCTCAGATAGCTCTGTAGCGTCTGGTCAGCCTCGCCGGCTAGCAGGACACCCTGCTCAGCTAGACTAGCTAGCGAGTCGGTAAGGAAGGCGATGATGCTGGGGGTTTGCGGGTCAATGCGCGTCAGGGCGTCTAACACTTCCAGCCCTTCGACGACCCGGCCAAATACGGTATGCCTGCCGTCTAGCCAAGGGGTAGCGGCAAAGGTGATAAAGAACTGGCTACCGTTGGTATTTGGCCCAGCGTTAGCCATCGAGACCACCCCCAACTGATCGTGGACCAAGCCGGGGACGATTTCGTCCTCAAACTGATAGCCGGGGCCGCCGCGACCGGTACCGGTAGGATCGCCGGTCTGGGCCATGAAACCATCGAGTACCCGGTGAAAGACGATGCCATCGAAGTAGCGGTGCTGTGCTAAGAACACCAAGCTATTGACCGTTATCGGGGTCTGCTGCTCGAAGAGATCGATTGTCAACCGCCCGCGGTTGGTGTCGATCACCGCAGCGTAGTCGGTGTCCGGTAGCAGTACGCTCCGCGCCTCGGTAAACTGCCGGATTGGCTCGTCTGATAAGAATGGGGTGAGGCTGTAACCGGCAGGAATGTCCAGCGCTGGGGCGGCTGGCTCTGCTGGTTGAGTCTGGGCGCTGGTGCCCAGCCAGAGCCCCCCGGCCAGCAGTAGCGCTGCAGTAAGTGCTACCGACATATTACGTGCCATGTAAACCTCCCGTGATAATCAGTATTCGAGTAGTCAACAGCGGTTTTCACAAATACTGAGTCGCCTTAGCGCAGGTATCATCTCTGCAAAGGCGTCCTGCGAGTAAACCGCAGGATAGAGAACGATTCGCAGTCCTGCGAGCACCCGCAGGATCAAACCAGATGATACCTGCTAAAGTGGTCAGAATTCAAGTAGTTCAGTCGGGGCAAAACCCTTCAGCCTCTCAGGTGGTAAGCCAGTAGGTTTTGGCTTGAGGAAGCGTCATACACCTCCGCTATTGTAAACGCTGTCCCATGAGAGCGTGGTGTCAGCGGGCCAGATGGCGGGCCTGATCGAGCAGTCGCTGTACTGCTAGCCCGTCCGCTAACCTGGCGGCAGGGCTGAGGGCGCTTAACTCGCGCCGGTTTCCTAGCGCTTCGCTCAGCGCCAAACCCAAGAGTACGCTACCGGCAGCAAAGGGGTTGGCGCGGAAGCGGTTAGGCACCAGCTCGGGCAAGCGGGTAACATACTCCTTAAGCGGTCCACGGCGTTTGCCAAGGTAAAGCTTGAGCGACTGGTCGATAACTAGCGTCCCCCGCTCGCCCCGAACGGTTAAGAGATCGACCGCTTCGTCGAGCGCTGCACCGTGCACCAGCAAGGTACCAACTACCTCGCCCAGGCGAAACACCAGTGCAGCGATATCGTCAGCGGTGACCTCGCGCGCGTTGCCGCTGGCGTCAAGGCGGGTCGGATAGGTCCGCCCTAGCACTGCTCCGGTAAGCTCAATGGGGCCGCAGTGGGGCTCGAGCAGCCAGCGGATACCGTCTAGCGCATGCGAGCCGATAGCGCCCAGGATGCCGCCGCCCTGAGCGGCATCCGACCACCAGTTGAACGGCTCACGCGGGTTCATCCGGCTCCCGGAGGTGGTACGCACCGTAACAGCGATGATGCGCCCGATGGCGCCGCTGTCGATCAGCTCCTTGGCTTTGCGCCGCGCCGGCAGGAAGCGGAGTTGGTGGTCTACTAGCGCCAATCGCTCGGGGTAGCGCTCAGCTACTTGGCAGATGAGTTGCGCCTCGGCCATGTTCAGCGCCAAGGGCTTTTCGCACAATAGGTGCTTGCCGGCCTCCAGAACAGCGATTGCCTGTTCCTGGTGCAGCGCGGGCGGTGAGGTTACCGATACCAGGTCACAGACCTCAAGTAGCTCGCGCCAGTCGGTAGTGTGAAAAGCAATACCGTGCGCAGCAGCTACCCGCGCGGTTTTCGCTTTGTCGCGCCCGGCCAGGCCGACGATATCAAGCCCGGCAGCTTTAAAGGCCGGAATCTGTACTCGATCAGCCCAGCCTGTGCCGATAATGCCGACTTTAATCACGCCGCAACCCTAAAGAGCTTCATGCTGCTAGTCTATACTCTGCGCGAGTAGGAGTGAACCTATTCAGCACTGAGCCCGGTTGCGCGCCGCCTAGCCACCGACCTAAAAGGGCACCTCAGGCTTAGCAGCTAACCGACCGTTGCGGCCTTGCAGCAGGCTCGCTCGGTCGACGCTGAGGGCTGTCTTGAGCCAAGGATAGCTGGCTTCGAGCTCGAACAGGCGCTCGGCTGCCACCCGCGCCTCGGCAGCGTAGGTCACCACGCCCTGGGTGGTACGCACCTGCAACTGCAACGGAGTGCGGCCAGCGACTTCGTCGAGCCGCGAGCGGAGGTCTGCTAGAAGATGATCGTCCACAGCAGCTAGGTCGAACATCAGCAGGGCTACTTGCGGCAGTGAGCGGCGCTCTTCCCAAACGATTAAGCGCTCTACCGCCAGGCGCAGCGATTCGCCATCCTCGGAAGCCTCGATCACCGCTACCACCGGTATCTCCTCAGCCAGTTGCTCGGCGATCTCATCATAGACGCGGCTAAACGCCATCACCTCACGCGTCCCACTCTCATCGGCTAGCTTAAAACGCACCATCATGCCCCCCTTTTTAGTCGGTTTCTTGACGATGTCCTGCACTAGGCCAGCTAATATCACTTGGCAGCGCTGCCCCGGTCGCGCTGACTGTTGCCATCTGCACCACACCTCCACCTGATCGACTGGACAGTGGGCGACTGCTGCTAGGCCGGGGTAGCTGTTGAGCGGGTGGTCGCTGATATAGAGCCCCAGCGCATCTTTTTCTAGCCGGAGCAGCTCGAGCCGGCTCAGGGGCGGGGTATCCGAGAGCGGTGGAGCGGTGTCGGCGGCAAACAGCCCGAACTGTCCGCTAGCAGCCTGCTCGCGTAGTACGGCCCCCCACTTGAGCAGTGACTCAAGATTGGCCAGCAGGCGGTGGCGCTCGCCGAGCGCATCGAAAGCACCGGCCTTAACCAGGTGCTCTACGGCCCGCTTGTTGACTGCCGCGCTGCTAGCCCGTCGGCAGAAGTCGGCTAGGCTGCGAAAGCGCCCACCCCGTTCGCGCTCGGCCAGGATCTGCTCCACCGCGCCATCGCCCACGTTCTTAACCCCGGCTAGGCCAAAGCGAATAACCTTGCCGAGCGGGGTAAAGTCGGCCCCCGACTCGTTGATGTCAGGCGGAAGTACCTGAATCCCTAAGTGGCGGGCGTCGCCCACGTACTGCGCTACCTTGTCGGAGTCGCCACGCTCAACCGTCAGCAGCGCGGCCATGAACTCGACCGGGTAGTGCGCTTTTAAGTAGGCGGTCTGATAGGAGAGCACACTGTAGGCGGCCGAATGTGACTTATTGAACCCGTAGTTGGCAAACTTCTCCAGCAGGTCGAAGATGCGGTTGGCTTCCTCCTTGCCGATCCCCTTATCGGCTGCCCCCTTCTCAAACACCGCCCGCTGTTTAAGCATCTCATCGAGCTTCTTCTTGCCCATGGCGCGCCGCAACAGGTCGGCCTCACCCAGCGAGTAGCCAGCGACTGCTTGAGCGATCTGCATGATCTGCTCTTGATAGACTGGGATGCCGTAGGTTTCTGCCAGAATCGGTCGCAGCAGCGGCTCGGCGCGGGGGAAGTCCGAATAGTCAACTTGCTCGAGCCCGTGGTGGCGGCGGATATAGGTCGGGATATTCTCCATCGGGCCGGGGCGATACAGCGCCGCTACCGCGATCAGGTCCTGAATGCGCCGCGGTTTGAGCTTCTTTAACGTGTCGACCATCCCTGCCGACTCGAACTGGAACACCCCCGCGGCATCGCCACGCGAGAGTAGCTCGAAGGTCGCCTCGTCGTCGGTTGGGAACTTATCGGGATTTAGCGTGATACCGTGCGACCGTTTAACAATCTTGACGGCCGTCTCGATAAAGGTCAGCGCCCGCAAGCCCAAAAAGTCCATCTTTAAGAAGCCTAGCTCCTCGACCGAGTTCATGTCGTACTGGCAAATGATCGGACCGTCGCCGCTGCGGAACACCGGTGCCAGCTCCTGCACCGGTTCGCGCGCAATAATCACTCCGGCGGCATGGACCGAAGCGTGCCGAGTTAAGCCCTCGAGCGCCAGCGCCACGTCGATATATTCGCGGGCCCCGTGGTCGTAGGCTTGCTTGATCTCTGGCACCTCCTGGAGCGCCTTGGCGATCGGGATGGAACGCCCGAACACCGACGGGATCAGCTTGGAGACCTTGTCAGCCTCAGCATAGGGGGCTTCCAGTACGCGCGCTGCATCCTTGATGGCAGCCTTGCTGGCCATGGTCCCGAAGGTGGCGATCTGCGCTACACGCTCTTCGCCATATTTGCGGCGCACGTAGTCGATCACCTCCAAGCGCCGCGCGTCAGAAAAGTCCACATCGAAGTCAGGCATGCTGACACGATCAGGGTTCAAGAAGCGCTCGAACAGTAGATTGAACTCCAGCGGGTCGATATCGGTGATGCGCGTGGCATAGGCGACGATCGAACCGGCCCCTGAACCGCGCCCTGGCCCGACTGCGATACCGTGACCCTTGGCCCAGTTAATAAAGTCGGCGACGATCAGAAAATAGTCGGGGAACTCCATGGCGATGATGACGCCTAGCTCGTACTCGGCCCGCTCGAGCACCGTGAGCGCGATGGGATCGAGCGCAGTCGCTTTGAGCGCCTTCAGATGGGGGGGGTAAGGGGGGGGCTCGCCACGCTCCTTGGCCGCTTGCTGACAGCTATCTCCGACTTTGGCCAGCGCAAAGAGCACGCCCTGGAGATGCTCTGGGACCTCGGGCTGCGCCATGTTCAGATAGCGCCGCAACAGCTCCTCGGTAATTACCGCATAGCGCGCCATGAGCCCTTCATAAGTCTGATAGCGGAGCTGCTCAGCCAGCGTCCGCCCCGGGGGTAGCGGCACCTCCGGCATCTGATAGCTCCGCTTGTTGCCGATGGGCAGTACCAAGTCGCAGCTGTCGGCTACCAGCATGGTGTTGGTTAGTGCGCTAGGATACTCATCCTCCGGGATGGCGGCTGCCATCTCGCTCGGCGTCTTGACATAGAACTCGTCACAGGCAAAGCGAAAGCGGTTGGGATCCGACAGGGTGGTCTTGGTCTGTACGGCTAGCAGCGCCTCATGCGCTCTGGCGTCACTTTTCTTGACGTAATGCCCATCGTTGGTGGCGACCAGGCCAAGGCCGTAGCGGTGGCCCAACTCCTTGAGCATCGGGTTGAGCCGCTGCTGCTCTGCCAGGCCGTGGTTTTGCAGCTCGATGAACAGGTCGTCACCATAGATGTTTAAGTACTGCTGCAAGACCTCCTCGCCGGCCTCGAAACCGGCATCGAGCAGGGTGCGGGGGAGCTGGGCGCCTAAGCACCCGGAGAGCGCGATTACTCCTTGACTGTACTCGCGGAGCAGTTCATGATCGACTCGCGGCTTGCCGTAAAAGCCCTCCAGCCAGCCTCGTGAGTTGAGCTTGCAGAGGTTTTTGTAGCCGACCAGGTTCTTAGCTAACAACGTCAGGTGGAAGTAGCCCCCATCGAGCTTGCTGTTGGGTTTGCGCTTCTCAAAGCGCGAACCGGCGGTGACGTAAGCCTCAAAGCCGATGATCGGCTTCACTCCGGCTTGCTCGGCGGTTTTATAGAACTCAATAGCGCCGTGCATGTTGCCGTGGTCGGTGATGGCTACTACCGGGCGCGCCGGGCTGATCTCCTTGACCCAAGCAATGAGGTCTTTAATCCGAGCCGCGCCGTCTAGCAGACTGTAGGCGGTGTGTTGGTGGAGGTGGGCAAAGGATGGGCCGGACACACCTTCATCTTAACGCCAGCTGGCACCCTCGGAGCGCAGGCAGACTAAAACAGGATCTTTGACCAGCTTAGTTCGTCGAGTGGATGAAAGCGATCGACGAACTCGAGCAGCACCCCGGCTGACTGATTCTTGAACATGGCGCACTCGACGTGCTTGCCTTTGCGCTTAATCGCTTCTACCAGCTCAACGTAATCGCCGTCGCCGGAGACGAGGAGCGCTGTATCGTAGGCGTTCTCCCAGGCTAGCGATAGCGATTCGACCGCGATCGCTACGTCGATCCCCTTTTCGACCAACGAGCCGTCGTTGCGGCGGTGCAGCCGCCCCAACCGCACCGTGACGTAGGGAATCCGCCGCAATGAATCGAAAAAGCGGTGCTGGCCTTCGCGCAGCTCAGTATCGTAATCATCGGTCAGCGGGGCGTTGTAGTAGTAGGTGCGCATCAGTCGACGATCCCTTAAAAGCTGCCGGATCAGCTCTTGCAGGTTGACGCGGGTGCTCTGCAAATTGTCACGCATACCGTTATACAGATTGCTGCCGTCGATGAAGATAGCGACGCGTTCTAACATATGGCTCCCTTGATGCGATACTCTGATAGCGATAGCCCTCGTGGCCTGTAAGCCCTGCTACCTCCTCC
>JAGXSJ010000022.1 GCA_018333895.1 Truepera sp. | reverse complement strand
GATCCCCTCGCGGTAATCGAGACTGACATCCGGATAGCGGGCATCGCCTAGGTTGATGCTGTCAGCGACTAGGACTCTAAACATGGGAGGTACTATAGCAGGTATGGCTCGAGCCCAACAAAAAAAGGCTTCATGTGGGAGACATGAAGCCGGAAGAGAAGCGGGAGTGAGGCGTTGGGAGCTACCTCAGATCCACGCCGCCAGCTTAGCTCGGCAACTCTTACAAAATTCTTACAGAACGAGGGCTTTTCAAGCTTCAGGCGTGAGAGGTAGGAAGTTGGCTGTGGGTTGTAGGGGCCTGCCCTGAGCGAAGCCGAAGGGTTTCCCACTGCCCACATCCCACTACCCACATCTTTGGCAGTCCTTTACGGGTTGACGCGCAGCGGCACACTGTAAGGCTCACCGTTCAGCGTCAGGGTAAAGGTGATCGGCCCCGGCGCGAAGGTGAGCCATTCCCCCTCGACTCGCTGCCCACCGCGGACCGTCCCCCGATAGACCGCTGCCGTGTCGCCGGTCACGGTGGTCGCGATCACTACCGCCTCCTGCTCCGGGATGCCGGCCTCAATGGGCCAGGCGAAGGCGGCGCGGCGCGGGGTGGGGCGGCGCACCTCCACGGTCACCTTGGGTTGCGGCAGGGGTTGTGGCGGCACATTGACAATCAGCCGCACCGTCCCACTCACGGCCTCGCCAACCGATGGGTCTTGCAACACTACTCCCTGGGGCAGATTGAGGTTTTCGACTTCGCTGACGGTGACAGCCAGCGCGTTTTGGGCCGCCAACGCTTCGGCATCGCGGCGTGGCAGGCCGACAAAGTTGGGCACGGTGTCGCCAAAGGCTGCCGGATTGCCGCCCCCCACTACCGTCAGGCGCAGAGTTACTGAGTCAGCAGCGACCAGCACACCCGGCTCGAGGTTCTGCTCTACTACCGTCCCGAATGGCTGCCGAGGGACAGGGACCTCCTCGACTTCGATGGTGCCGGTAATGCCTGCTACCCGGGCTAGGAATAAAGCGTCTTCGCGACTCAAGCCGCGCAGGTCGGGAAGGAAGGTGCTGGTCCGGCTGGGACCGCTGCTAACGAGCAGATCGACCCGGCTCCCCTGGGGGGCCTGGCTGCCCGCAGCAGGCTGCTGCCCTAGCACGGTTCCAGCCTCGACGTTGGCGGGGATGCGGGCTATTTCGCCTAAGCTAAGCCGCTGCTGCAGTAGCAGTCGCGCTACCTCACCGCCCTCAAGCTGCTGTCCGCGCAAGTCAGGAACTTCGCCAGAGACCAGTTGGCCGTAAGGTACGGCGTAACGGACTAAGACGGTGCGCCCCGGACGAATCTGACTCCCTTCCGGAGGATCGATCCCGACTACCGTGCCGAGGGCCTGACCTGATGGAATCGGCTCGGCTTGCGCCTGCAAACCTAGCTGATAAAGCGTGTTAAGCACGCCATTAACCTCCTGCCCAGCGACCCTTGGCAGGATTACGGTGCCCCGCTCTTGTAGCGCCAGCCCCACCCCCAGCAGCACGATACCGAGTAAGGCCAGCAGTACACCCGGCACCAGCGCTAGCAGCCAGGGTGCTAGCCCTTGGCGCCGTGGAGACGGCGGCGTGGCAGCGGCGGGCGGCGATTCGGGTAAGGTACCGGCAAAAGCCAGCCCGTAGACGCGCAGCTTACCGTCAGCAGCAAGCCGGATGTCGGCCTCTTCCGGGCGGTAGTTAAAAGCTTCTAGTACCTGGTTAATGGCAGCACTAGGGTGGCTCCGTTGATTTGGTGGCGGAGTTTGCCAGACTACGTAGGTCGCTCCTGGGCGAGCAACTACGTCGTGCAGGGCAACTGCATCCTCGCGGCGAAGCGCGCGCAGCACCTGGCGGTAGCGCTCAAAAGCCGCCTCGGCCTGGCTGCCCACCAAGGTGTACCAGATAATGCGCACCGCCGTGCCATCAGCAGCGGTGGCCTCAAAGAGCGTCTGCTCGGCGCCAAGGGGGCGCTCCGCAATGATTTCGTAGCGACCGTCGAGTAACATAGAGCCGCTACGAAACCGGTACCATCCGTCGGGCCGGTTAGCCCTCCGAGGCGGGGCGAGGCTCTAGAGTCGGCTTGAGGCGCTCGGCCTCCACGGCCTTACGGCGTTGGCGCTCAGCCTCGGCGATGGCGCGGCGCGACTCCTCTTCCATGGCACGATCGGCGGCAACCGCTTCCTCAACGATCCAGTCGGTGATCTCTTGGGCCGACTGCCCGGCCAGCGTTTTTTCGACGGCGGCCTTGACCAACCGCCCGTCAAGCGTCTCGCGGATTAGGAGCGCCTCGGCCACCGCTACTACCGCCTGCCAGTGCTCGCTGATGGCTCGCTCGGCTGACTCGTAGGTCTGGCGCAAGATAGCGTGGACCTGCGACTCGAGCTGCCGAGCCGTCTCCTCCGAGAAGTCCTTGCGGCGGGAGATCTCGCCGCCCAAAAAGACCGGGCCGGAATCGGAGCCCCAGGCCACGTACTCCTCGCCGCCCATGCCCAGGTCAAAGACCATCTGCTTGGCCAGTTCGGTAGCCTGGCGCAGGTCGCTATGGGCGCCGCTGCTGATGGTGCCGGTCAGCTTCTTTTCGGCTACGCGCCCACCGAAGGCCACGATCAACTGCCGCTCAAAGCGCTCGCGGCTAAAGAACATCTCCTCCTTGGAAAGCGACGCCATAAAGCCTCCGGCGTTGCCGCGCGGCATAATAGTCACTTTGCGGATCTCGCCGAGGTCGGGCTGCAAGGCGAAGGCTACCGCATGACCGGCCTCGTGGTAAGCCAGCATCTTGCGCTCTTGTTCGGTCGGCACCAGGCTGCCGCGCCGCAGCCCCAGCACGATGCGGTCGAGCGCCTCGTTGAAGTCGCTCCAGGAGATGATCTGCTTATTGTTGCGAGCGGCGATCAGCGCGGCCTCGTTAGTCAGATTCTCCAGATCGGCGCCCGAGAACATCGGCGTAGCCTCAGCCACGCGGTGCAGGTCAACATCGCCGGCGATCGGCTTGTTCCGCACATGGACCTTAAGAATCTGCTCGCGCTCGCGCTGCGTGGGCAGGCCGATGGTGACCTGGCGGTCGAAGCGGCCGGGGCGCAAGAGGGCCGGGTCGAGGATATCGGGGCGGTTGGTGGCGGCCAGGATAATGACCGAGGTATCTTTCTCGAAGCCGTCCATCTCGGAGAGGATCTGGTTTAAGGTCTGCTCGCGCTCGTCGTGCCCGCCACCGATGCCGGCGCCGCGGCGGCGCCCGATGGAGTCGATCTCGTCGATGAAGATGATAGCCGGGGCGCTCTTGCGCGCCTCCTCGAAGAGGTTGCGCACGCGGCTAGCACCTACGCCCACAAACATCTCCATGAACTCTGAAGCCGATACGGTTAAGAAGGGGACGTTAGCCTCGCCCGCCACGGCTCGAGCCAGCAAGGTCTTGCCGGTGCCTGGCGGGCCGACTAGCAAGACCCCCTTGGGTATCTCGGCACCGATGCGCAGGTACTTCTGCGGGCTCTTTAAGAAATCGACGATTTCTTTTAGCTCCTGCTTGGCCTCAACATGACCGGCCACATCCTCAAAGGTGGTCTTGACCTTGTTCTCCTTGCCGTAGGTTTTGGCCCGCGACTGCCCGAACTGCATCACCTGGCTGGGGCCACCCTGGGCGCGCATGAAGACGAACCAGAAAAAGGCGATCAGGATAGCGATCGGTAAGAGCGTGATCAGGAAGCCGAGCCACGGCGACTGCCGCTGGAACTGATAAGTGACCCCCTGCGCCTCTAACAGCTCGATCAGCGCCATGTCCGGAACGTTGGCGCTGGCCGCCGTGGTAGAGAAGCTCCGAACGGTCTGCAAGCTGCCGCCTAGCTCGAGCTGGATTTCGCGGGCGAATTCACCGGTGATGTTGTCGTTGCGAATTACGACATTGGCGACGTTACCGGCCTCGATCTGGCGCCTGAACTCCGAGTAAGGGATATCCCTATTGGGCGTGCCGGCGCCGAACTGGCTAAACAAGAATACGCCAATGATGATGACTGCTACCAGCAACCAAGGGTTAAACGAACGTCTCAAAGCGGTCCCTCCAAGTAGCCCGCCAGCCCGTCAGATAACCAGACGGGCCTCAGTAGGCTCAGGGTAGCACCTTTGCGTGAGAGCGCGCTGTAAGCTATCGGACCATGGCGGGTTGTAGGATGTGGGTGGTAGGATGTAGGCAGACGTCTTTCCCACAACCCACTGCCCACAGCCTAACTAAAACGATAGCCCTTCGGCACCACCACAATCCCCTCCTCGACCGTGAAGCCGCGCCTCCGGTCATCATCGAGGTTAACGCCGAGCTGCGTGCCCTCCGGGATGTCAACGTCTTTGTCGATAATGGCGTTTTTAATCACGCAGTGGCGTCTCACCCTGACCTCGTCAAAGAGCACTGAGCGTTCGACCAAGCTATAGCTATCGACCCGCACCCGGCGGGCTAAGACCGACTCGCGCACGGTGGCGCCGGAGATGATCACCCCGCCTGCCACCATGCTGTTAAGGGCCTGCCCGCGCCGGTCGCCGGCCTCGTGAACGAACTTGGCCGGAGGGGAGAACTCGGCGGAGGAGCGCAGCGGCCAATCGTAGTTATAAAGGTCAAACTCTGGCTCGACCGCTATGAGGTCCATGGTGGCCTCCCAGTAGCTCTTAATGGTGCCCACATCGCGCCAGTAGGTGTTAGCTCCGACCTGGCCGGGGATCGGGTTTTGCGCAAAGTCGTAGGCGAATAGCTGTAATCCCTCGTCAAGCGCCATCGGCAGCACATTCTTTCCAAAGTCGTGCTCGGACTCCTGGCGGGCTGCGTCGCGCTTGAGTAGGTCGATCAGCAGGTCGGCATTGAAGAGGTAGTTGCCCATCGAAGCCAGGGCATGGGTAGAGCGCTGCGGCATCGGTTTGGGGTGTTGCGGTTTCTCTTGAAACTCGGTGACCCGAAAATCGTTATCGACCTGCAAGATACCAAAGCGTGACGCCTCCGAAACCGGCACCGGATAGGCGGCAATACTGATGTCGGCCTGGTTGTCCAGGTGCGCCTCGACCAGGTGCGAAATGTCCATCTTATAGATGTGATCACCGCTGAAGATGGCGATAATATCAGCGGCATGATTCTCGATTAGGTGGATATTTTGGTAAATAGCGTCGGCAGTGCCGCGATACCACTCGGCGCCAAGCTCCTCGTAGAGGTACATCTGCGCCGGCGCCAAGGTAATGAAATAATCGCTCAAAAAGCCGCCGAAGCGCCAGTTGCGCTGGATATGCTCGGTTAAGGATTGCGCCTTGAACTGAGTCAACACATAGATACCGTAAATGCCGGAATTGATCATGTTATTAAGGGCGAAGTCGATGATCCGGTACTTGCCCCCAAAGGGGACGGCGGGCTTGGTGCGCCTCCAGGTGAGGGGGTGAAGCCGGGTCCCGCGACCACCTGCTAGAACCATGCCCACCAACTTAGCGCTGCGCAGTCCTTTGAGCTTCATCGCGTCCTCCCAACGAGCTATGTTGCTATCACTATAACTGAAAGTCATGAACCCCATGGCTGAAGCCAGGGCTTGTAAGTAACCCTGTCTAAGCGGTTCCCACGTGCGGCTGCATGACAACAGCCCGACGACCAATATTGATCGCCGCAATGCTATCAGCAGGGCCAGCGCAGCCACAGGACTGACAGCAAAAGTTATCTCTGGTGGGACGGTTTTTCTTGTCAATATGTCCACATTGCGGGCATGTCCGGGAAGTATTTTTTGGGTCAACCAAAATCACCGGGACACCGGCCAAGGCAGACTTGTATTGAATAAATTGCCGGAGTTGATAGAATGCCCAAGAATTATGTTGCCTGCGCTGAGGCTTTCTAACTGTTATCCGCTCGCGGATACCTTTTAGGTCCTCTAAAGCAATACCGCGATCGGTGCCTTTAGCCTTGGCAACGAGTTTTTTGGCAATACCATGATTGGTATCAGTAGTAAAGCGTCGTTCTTTCTTTGAACACTTCTTTAAAAGACGTTTGGCTGATTTAGTACCTTTCTTTTGGAGCTTGGCTCGAAGTTTAGCCTGGCGATTACGGATACCGTTAACCTTGTCACCGGAGAATATTTCACCTGCACTATCAACGGCAATATTTTTAATACCGAGATCAACACCAAGGAAGTCTTTGGTGGCACTTAGGGGGCCATCCGGCAACTCAATGACAACCAGGAGATAGAAGGTGCCATCAACCAAAACAAGATCAGCTTGACCGCGAATGCGTCGGCCCTCGATAACACCTTTTTGGTATTCTCCAAAAACCATAGGGGCAAGAATCCTGCCGGTCATTGTTAAGATGGAAGCGTACGCCAAGCCTTTAAAGGATAGTAGCCTTTGGTCATAGATGATAGCTCCGGTTGGTTTAAATGTGTGTAAGGCTTTCTTATTGGCCTTGTAACTTTCCGTTACCTTGCTAATGGCACGGATAACAAGTTGGGCGGACAGCTTAAATTTACTCCTTACTTCGTAATAGCATTCTTGCTGAAGCCTAACTTTATTAAACATCCTGTTCTTAAAAGCTAACAGGCTAATAAAGTTACATGCTTCATTAAAAA
>JAGXSJ010000021.1 GCA_018333895.1 Truepera sp. | reverse complement strand
GGCGAGAAAAGGCGTCCACCGCGGCAAACGGCTCATCCATGAGGATGATCTTCGGCTCCACCGACAGCGCTCGAGCTAGAGCCACCCGCTGGCGCATGCCACCCGACAGCTGGGAAGGGTACTTATTCTCCTCACCGCTTAAACCTACCATAGCTAGGTACTCCCGGGCCCGATAGGTCCTCGCCTGCCTGGCCACCCCGCGCAGCTCCAGCGTAAACAGCACGTTTTCCAGCGCGGTCATCCAGGGGAAGATGGCATAGTCTTGGAAGATCATCGCCGTTTCGAACTTTGGTATATCCTCAAACAAGCTGTTAACAATGGGCGAAAGAAAGCGGTATCTTTTCTGGTAGCTCTCCATCTCCCTTCGCGTGCTAGGTAGCGGCTCCAACACACGCTTGCCAGCTATATAGACCTCGCCTTCGGTGGGCGCTTGGAGGCCCGCCAGGATTTCAAGGAAGGTCGATTTGCCGCATCCGCTGGGCCCCACAATAGCCACAAACTCCCCATCCGCGATCTCCAATGATACTGATAATACCGCCGTGCTCCCCGCTGCCATCCCCTGGGGGTTGATAACCGAGAAGAACTTGGTGATCTTTCTCGCCGCTATCAAGTTCCTATCTCCCCACCTTCCAGAGCGCCAGCTTGGTTTCCAGATATTTCATAACCTCGATCAAAAACCAACCGATGAAACCCAGTGTCAGCATGCAGACCACCATCCGGTCGATACGGAAAAAGTCTTTGGACTCAACTAACAACCACCCGATGCCGCTGTGCGCCCCCACCATCTCCGCTACCACTAACATCACCAGCCCCAGGGCTATGCCTATCTTTACCCCCATCACTATCGAACTCAACGAATTGGGTAGGTACACCCGCTTGATCAAGGTAAACTCGCTAGCGCCAAAGACCCTGGCCGATGCGATATAGCGCGGTTCGGTGTCCTTGACCCCTTGGTAAGTATTAAACAGCACTGGGTAAAAGGCGCCTAAGAAGACCAGGAACACCTGCATGGGCAGCCCTATGCCGAATAAGATGATGGTTATCGGTACCCAGGCCGGTGGGGGTATGGGGGCTAACATCTGGAACAGCGGCAGCGCATGGCGGCGCAAAAACAGATTCCAGCCTATCAGTATGCCGATAGGTATGGCGGCAGCTAGCGCCACCGCCAGCCCCAGAAAGAACCGTTGCAGGCTTATGCCGATATGGGCTAAATAACTGTGGTTGGCGAGCAGCTCCCACAAGGTTACCGCAACCACCGAAGGAGGGGGCACCAGGAAGGGCGATACCACGCCGAAGCGCGGGAGGGCTTCCCATAAGGCCATAATAGGCACCAACACAGTAAAAAACTCGACTGTGAAGTTATTCTTCGCCACCCCTCCAAAAAAAGCGGCTAGCTCCTTGACTACCAGGTTCAAGCCCTTAGCCTGATATGTCTGATAGGTCAGTTTGCGGTCCATACCCAGTCCCCCAACTCCCGTTCAAGCTCCGGCCCAACGGTGAAATAGCGGGCCAGCGGAGCCCCAGGTTGCAGCAGTTCCGCAGGAAACTGGGTGCGCCTCGCTACCGCCTCGCGGCTCTCCTCCGCCGGCCTTTGCGAGGCCGCCAGCAAGGCGGCGTCCAGGCCCTTAATCGCTTGGGATGGCAAGTCCGTAACCAACATGAAATACTCAACCTGTGCCACGTATATCGGGCAGCAGGCATCATCTGGCACCACGTCCCAGTTTTGATAAAGCACCTTATGTCCGGTGGCTTGGGCCAACAGCGCATAAGATGACTTGGTCAGGATAGCGTCCACCTGTCCCGCCTCCAGTGCCGGCAGCATAGTGTCAAAGGCGGTGTAGACAAAGTCAATCTCCTCGATAGCTAGACCATGCCTCTTGGCATCATGCTTGAACGCCTTCAGCAACATGCACTGCCTAGAGGCCGCCGCAACGGTTAGCCCGGCTAGGTCGTGAAGCCGTAGCTTGAGGTCCTCCCGCACCACCAGCGTAGCCCCAAACGGAAAGTTAAGGGAGCCTGCGATCTTGATCCCCAACTCATCATGGACATTGATCAACCGGAATGACGTTCTCGGCTCTAAAAACGCCACCTGCACCCTACCGGCCAGCAACGCATAGCCGGCATCGGCGGTAGAGCCAAACTGCTTCAGCTCGACCCGCAAGCCATGATCGGCAAAGATGCCCTGCTCGGCGGCCACCAACAGCGGGGCGAGATGCGGGCTGCCGGTATGCCCGATCCTGATCACCCCGTCATCCCCGCCACCGGCGCGGGTCCCCCAAACTACCAGGGTTAAAGCCGTGGCGGCCATGGCTACTAGTGCGACATGCCATCTTTTCATGCTAAGCTGTCACGCGCTGGAAGTTCGTAGTTTTAACTCGCTCTTGCCGGTGTGGCATGGCCCTGTCTCCGATCAACAGCAGGAGTTGCCTGTGGCTGCCTAGCTACTTCAATAAAGCCAATAAAGCGCTTTACTCCCAAGTGATCCCCCTGAACTCGCGCGCATACATAAACCCTGACGGGCATTCCCGAATATGCCCCATCCTCACCAGCTCATCGCCAAGTTCACACAGGCCTGCCTGATCCAGGCGAGTGGTGAATTTGAGCCGGTGATTGCCGTGGGCGATCGCTTCCCGGGGAGCCCCGGTATAGGCATGGGCTATCTCGATGATCTCTTCAGCCACCGGATCTGCGTTGATGATGGCGTTGGCCTCAGCTATGGCCTGCACCATCCGGCGCAGCGCCGCCGCATGGTCCGTGATAAATCCCGTCCTGGCGTTGATGGTGCGGCAGGGTATGGCCTCGGCGGCCTCCCGGAACATAACCCTGAAGCCTGCTAGTTCGGCAATACTGGCGTGCGGCTCCTCCAATATCGCTCCATCTACCGCTCCAGCCTGCAGCGCGGCAATGGCAGGCCCGCCGGCCATGGTAGCCAGGGTAAACGCGGCTCCCGCGTCGCTAGCCAATCTCCTTAGGGCGATGATCGCTTCGCAAGCCGGTGAAATACCGGCAAAGGTCTTGCCCGCCATATCTGCTGGCTTCGCGATAGGCGAATCGGCTGGAACTAGCAATACCGAGGTGCAGGGGATCTTGACTTGGGCTATGGTCCTGATCGGCGCCCCGCCAGCGATGGCGGCAATGGCCACCGTAGGACAGCTCCAGAATACGTCCGCAGCGCCCACTACCAGCGCATCTCGGGCTGCGGACAGGCTTTCCATGCGGGCTATCTCCACCGCCACCCCGTGCTGCGCAAACAACCCCAGCTCCTGCGCTACGTAGAGATTCAAGTGATGGGTGGTGGGAGCATCAGCCACCACTATTCGGGTAGGCTGGTCAGGGTCACTCGCTACCCGCCCTGGCTGAGCGGTGCTGAAACTCTTGACACCAAGGCCTAGGCCGGCGATCGCGCCGAGCAGGCCTTTGAGTACCGTGCGCCGCTCAAGGGGCTTTGAT
>JAGXSJ010000020.1 GCA_018333895.1 Truepera sp. | reverse complement strand
GTCGCTCGAGCCTTCCTCAGCCGAACAGGTCGCGCAATAAAGACTTGGGTGACCTACGGCGGCCACGAGAGTCGAAATCGTCATCGTCGCCGCGAGACGGCTCCCGCGAAGAGCGCTCGGAGCGCTCCGAGCGCTCGATAAGCTTATCTAGCTCGCCACGATCTAGCCACACGCCACGGCACTCGGGGCAGTAGTCGATCTCCACCCCCTGCCGCTCGGTGATGGTCAAGGTTGCATCTTTGCAGGATGGGCATTTCATGGTTCGCCTCCTTGAAGGCCGTCGAGCCTACGATAAAGCTCGCCGTTAGCAAATATAGTAGGGCGCAGCAGGAGTATTGTTATTGGGTTCATTACAATGCTAGTTTATCAGACTCTCCCCTTAAAAGGCTGAGAGCCTGATGGGTGGCCAAATGCCGATGTCATGGCGCGGCTGCCTTGAGCCCAGCCCGCCTATCGTGCAGGCGGCGGAGCCATTTCTCCACCTCGACCACCGCAAAGGCCAGCAGGCCCACCAAGACGATCAACCCCCAGGCCTCCAGGCCGATCGGCGCGCTGTGCATGATCAGGTGCATGAAGGGGACATAGGTGAACACCAACTGGATCAGCACCATGGCCGCGGCGCCCGCGAACACCCAGCGGTTGGAGAAGAGGCCCACCTGAATGAGCGAATTATTCAGCGACCGGCAGTTGAACAGGTAGAATAGCTGTACCACCACGACCGTGTTAACCGCTATCGTCCGGGCTTCCTCGAGCGTGAAACCGGCGCCGAGGGCCCAGGTGAACAGTCCGTAGCCGCTGGCCAGAATCATCCCGCCGACCATCACGATCCGCGCCAGCAGTGCCGCCGAGAGGATCGGCGCGCCCACCGGGAGCGGCGGTCGCGACATGAGTCCGGCCTCCTTGGGCTCGAAGGCCAGCATAGTGCCCAGGGTGATAACCGTCATCATGTTGATCCACAGGATCTGGACCGGCAGGATCGGGAGCGTGCCCCCGATCGCCACCGCGGCCAGGACGATCGCTCCCTGACCGACGTTGGTCGGCAGCGTCCAGGTGATGACCTTTTTTAAGTTGTCATAGACACTGCGGCCCTCCTCCACGGCGGCTTCGATGGAGGCGAAGTTGTCGTCGGTCAGAACCATGTCCGCAGCCTCTTTGGCCACATCGGTGCCGGTGATGCCCATGGCCACCCCGATATCCGCCTGCTTGAGGGCCGGCGCATCGTTCACCCCGTCGCCGGTCATAGCCACGATCTGCCGCCGCGCCTGCAAAGCCTCGACCAGCCTCAGCTTCTGCTCCGGCGTGACCCGGGCAAAGATCGCCGTATGCTCCACCTGCTCGATCAGTTCATCATCGGACATACTAGCGATCTCCGCGCCGGTCACTACCTCGGGCGCGGCTTCGTTAAGGCCTAACTGCTGCCCAATAGCGGCAGCGGTGAGGGCGTGATCGCCGGTGATCATCTTTACCTTAATGCCGGCGTTGTGACAGATCCGCACCGCCTCGATGGCTTCTGGCCGCGGGGGATCGATCATGCCCTGCAAGCCTAGCAGCGTCAGGCCCTCCGCCACCTCCTGGTGGGACAGCCGCGACGTCCCGGCGGGCAGCTGTTTCCGCGCTAAGGCCAGGACTCGCAGGCCCCTAGCGGCCATCTCGTCAGCTGCTCGGTGTACCGCCTCGGCGGCTATCGGCGCCTCGCGTCCTTCGGAATTGTCGGGCGAAGCCTTATTGTCGGGCGAAGCCTTATTGTCGGGCGAAGCCTTATTGTCGGGCGAAGCCTTGTCCAGGGCCTGGCTGCACCGCGCCAGCGTGGCCTCCACCGAGCCCTTGAAGTAGACCACCGGCGGCTTAGCCCCGGCCTGGTGCAGCGTAGCCATATACTGGTGTTCCGACTCAAAGGGGATCAGATCCAGCCGCGGCTGCCGCCCGGCTTCCTCCTCGGGGCGCAAGCCGGCCTTACCGGCGGCTACGATCAGCGCTCCCTCAGTAGGGTCGCCCTCGATCAGCCAGCGTCCATCCTGCTCGACCAGGCGGCTATCGTTGCACAACAGGCCCGCACGCAGACACTCCAGCAGCCCAGGCGGAAGGCGCTCGACCGGCTCACCGTCGCGGAAGAACTCGCCCGTCGGCACGTAGCCGGTGCCGGACACGGTGTAGGCCACCCCCCCCGCGACAATTTGCTGAACGGTCATCTGGTTTTGGGTCAGGGTCCCGGTCTTATCCGAACAGATTACCGTGGTGCTGCCCAGAGCCTCCACCGCGGGCAGCTTGCGGATGATCGCCCGCCGCTGCGCCATGCGCGTGACGCTGATCGCCAGGATGATGGTAAGCGCTGCTGGGAGCCCCTCTGGGATCACGGCTACGGCCAGGGCGATGGCTGCCATCAGATTGTCGGCTAGTGGCAGGGCGCGCCCGAGCCCGATAGCAAAGGTGGCGGCGGCCACGGCCAGGATGACGATCATGAGCACGCGGCTGAACTGGGCGATCTTGCGAGTCAAGGGGGTCTGGACCCCCTTGGCGGCAGTGATCAGATGCGAGATGCGCCCGACCGCAGTGTTATCGCCGGTAGCTACGATCACACCTACCCCCCGGCCGTAAGTGACCAGGGTAGTGGCAAAGGCCATATTCTTCTGATCGGACAGGATGGTTGGCGCCGGGAGGACCACTTCTGCCACCTTCTCGACCGGCACCGATTCGCCGGTGAGCGCAGCCTCGGCTATCTGGAGGTCGCGCGACTCGATCAGGCGGAGATCGGCGGGAACCTTGTCGCCGGAGCGCAGGACCACGATGTCGCCCGGAACCAGTTCCGTCGCCTGGATGCGCTTGGTCGCGCCGGAGCGGATGACTGTGGCCTCCGTAATCAGCGACTGCGCCAGGCTCTTGATGGCACGCTCAGCCCTGGATTCCTGCACGAAGCCCAGGATGGCGTTGGCCAGCACCACGCCAAAGATCACCGCGGCGTCGACGGGGCCCTTGACCAGCAGGGTGACTACGGTCGCAGCGAGTAGAATATAGATCAGTGGGTGGTGGAACTGAAGCAGGAAGCGCACCAGCGGGCTCTGGCGCCGCTCTGGGGTGATAACGTTGGGGCCGTAGTCTTCCAGCCGATGTTGGACCTCAAAGCGGTCGAGCCCTTTGGCCGGATCGGTCTCTAGCAGGGTCAGCACCTCTTGGTGCGAAACGTGGTGCCAGTGGTGAACGGGAAGCATCCGAATCCTCTCTAGCAGGGTACCCTCGGCCAAGGCATGTCTGATTGCCAAAGCCAGAGACTGTGGCTGCCAGTATAGCCGACATCTTGCCCTGGATTGGTAAAACTACCCCGCTGCGCGCTAATCATTCGGGCTTGGTCGGCGCCGCGCCAGAGCCTCAGCTAATCGGCAAAGCGGGCTATGATTACCGCATGAAGAACCTCATTGCCGCCAGCGAGCTTTATGCACGCCTCGGCGCGCCGGATCTGGTGGTCGTCGACACGCGCTGTAGCCTGCAAGATATCTCCTACGGCGAGCGGGCCTACCGCGCCAGCCACCTCCCTGGGGCGGTATTTTTGGATATCGACCGCGACCTGTCCGGCCCCAAAAGGCTCCACGGCGGGCGGCACCCGCTGCCGGAGGTAACCACCCTGGTGGCCAAGCTCAGCGCTGCCGGGATCGGCAACAGCAGCCAGGTGGTGGCCTACGACGATGCCGGCGGGATGTTCGCGGGACGGCTCTGGTGGCTGCTGAAGTACCTCGGTCACGATGCAGTCAAGCTGCTTGATGGCGGCTGGCCTGCCTGGTTGGAGGCGGGGTATCCGGTTAGCACCGAAGCCCCTAAGCCGGCGCCGCAGCGCTTCACGCCCTGCCTACGCCCGGAGCTACTGGTAACTATGGCCGAGGTAAGGCACGCGCTGGACGATCCCGATACGGTGTTACTCGACGCCAGAGCGCCAGAGCGCTACCGGGGGGAGCTCGAGCCCCTCGACCCTAAGGCCGGGCATATTCCGGGGGCGCGCAACTACCCCTTTGCCGACAACCTGGAAGGCGGCAAGTTTAAGGACATAGCGGCACTGCACCAGCGTTTTGCCGGACTTATCGGAGCCAAGCGCCTGATCGCCTACTGCGGCTCAGGGGTCAGCAGCGCGCATAACATCATCGCACTTGACGAGATCGGCGTAAGCGGGGTGCAGCTTTATGCCGGGAGCTGGAGCGACTGGGTCAGCTTTGAGGACAACCCGATCGTTACCGGGGCTGAGGGGTGATGCCTCAGCGCCGCCGCCGCTAAAGTCACAGCCTGCTCTCGTGCTACGCTAACGCTATGGCTGACGTTGCCCCTAACCACTGGCTTTATCGCCTCCTGCGTGAGCCTGTCAACAGCCTGACCCACGGGCTGGGCGTCCTGCTCAGCCTTGCCGGGCTGGTAGTGTTGCTGGTGCTCTCACAAGGCGAACCCTGGCGGGTGGTGAGCTTTGCCATCTATGGCGTCAGCCTGATCTTGCTTTATACCGCCAGCACGCTCTATCACGCGCTGCACGTGGGCGAACGGCTCGAGCGGGCTATGAAGCGCTTTGACCATATCGCCATCTTTCTCTTAATCGCTGGGACCTACACACCGATCACGCTAATTACCTTGCAGGGCCCGCAGGCTGCCTGGGGCTGGAGCATCTTTGGGGTGGTGTGGGGCTTTGCCTTGCTGGGGGTCATCTTCAAACTCCTCTGGCTGAGTGCGCCGCGCTGGCTTTCGGTCGGCCTCTACCTGCTGATGGGCTGGCTGGCAGCGGTCGCCTTCGTGCCGATGGCGCAGGCCATGTCGCTGGGCGGATTAGTTTGGTTGCTCTTGGGCGGTGCTTTTTACACCGTGGGGGCGGTAATCTACGCCCTTAGGAGGCCGAACCTGATCGCGGGCGTGTTCGGTTATCATGAATTGTGGCATCTGTTCGTGTTGGCCGGGAGTATCAGCCACTTCGTGATGATGCTCAAGTATGTTTTACCGTAATTGTCGGGCGACCCTGCGACTTGTGCGCAGGGCTTATTGTCGGGCGAAGCCTTGTAGCAGCGGCTTCTGTCATCTAGCTCGCGGTGTTAGGTAGCGAAACCGGGTAGCCTGTGGCTAGTAAGAGAGCTCGCTGCAAGCTACGGGCTCCACTCTAAGGTTGGCGGAGGCTGACATGACTATGACCTCATTTGCGCTGCTCACCGGCATCGCGCTGGTGGCCATCGGCGTGACCTCCTTTGCTATCACTGGCGGGGCGAGCGTCACGGCGCTCATCCCGGCGGGGCTAGGAGTGCTCATCGGCGGGGCAGGGATAGTGGCCAACCGCAAGCCGGAGTGGCGGCGCCATCTGCTGCACGGGGCCGTGGCTGTGGCGCTACTAGGTGCGCTCGGCTCACTGCGGGGTTTTGCTCTACTCCCAGAGATCGCCGGTATCGCCCAGGTGGCGACGCTGCTGGTGTGCGCGGCCTTCGTATTCGCGGGGGTGCGCTCCTTTATCGCGGCGCGCCGGTCGTCGGGCTAACGCAAGTCAGTAGACAAGTATTCGAGTAGGGGCAAGCCTATCAGGCTCTCAGTCTATCAGTCGGCTTAAAGCTGATAGCCTGATGGCCTTCATCCCCGATGACGAACAGACATTCATGAGCTACTCCCAAGGGTTGCGGGGGTGGTTTATGCTAGTCGGGCATGTCCTCGCCTGCCAATACCGCCCGCCTGCTTATCTCCTGCCCGGACCGGCCCGGCATCGTGGCCGCCGTCTCGCAGTTCTTGTACCAGCACGGCGCCAACATTCTCGACTCCCGCCAGCACTCGACCGATCCGCACGGGGGGACCTTTTTCATGCGGATGGTGTTTCACCTTAACGGCCTGGACCTCTCGCGCCCACAGTTTGAAAAGGCCTTTGGGGCGGTAGCTCAGACCTTTCAGATGACCTGGCGGGTAGCCTATGCCGACCAGCTCAAGCGGATGGCGATACTGGTGTCGCGCTACGATCACTGCCTGCTCGAGCTGCTCTGGCGCTGGCGCAGCGGCGAGTTTGCCGTCGATATCCCGCTAGTTGTCTCCAATCACCCCGATCTGCGCGAACTGACCGAGCTGTTTGGACTCACTTACCTCCATCTGCCCCTCAGCCCTGAGCGCAAAGCCGAACAGGAGGCCGAGTTGCTGGCTCAGCTGGCCGGGAGAGTCGACTTTATTGTGCTAGCGCGATATATGCAGCTCCTGTCACCGGCTTTCGTAGCCCGCTACCCCCAGCAGATCATCAATATCCATCACTCTTTCCTGCCGGCCTTCGTAGGCGCTAGTCCCTACCAGCAAGCCTATGCTCGCGGCGTCAAACTCATCGGCGCCACCGCGCACTACGTGACCGACACCCTCGACGATGGTCCCATCATCGAGCAGGACGTAACCAGAGTCTCGCACCGCCACACCATCCGCGACCTGGTGCAGCTCGGCCGCGAGATCGAGCGCACCGTGCTAGCCAGGGCGGTAGCTGCACACCTAGAAGATCGGGTGCTGGTGTTTGAGAACAAAACGGTGGTGTTTTAGGCGCGTGATAAGCTGGCGCCATGTCCGCCCCCCTAACACATCCCATTCAGATCGGTTCGGTGCATCGCGACCTGCCGGTGGTCAACGTCGGTCAAGTATCGGTTGCGCTGCTTAACCTGCTTGGCGACACCGAACTTACCGAAGCGGCCGCTGAAGCCTTTACCGCGCACCTCCCGCCAAACACCGAGGTGCTAGTCACGCCGGAGGTCAAGGCCGTGCCGCTAGCGCACGCGCTGAGCACCCGCACCGGCATCCCCTATGTGGTGGCCCGCAAAACCGAGAAGCCCTATATGGTCGGCTCGGTCAAGAAGACCGTGCTGTCGATTACTACCGGCAAACCCCAAGAGTTAGTCATCGACGGCGCAGATATCGCCAAGATTCGGGGCAAGCGGGTGGTCATCATCGACGATGTGGTCTCGACCGGCGGTACTTTGCGCGGCTTGCAACAGCTCCTGACCGAGATCGGCGGCAAGGTGGTGGGTACGCTGGCGGTTTTTACCGAAGGTGATAGCCGCCAAGATGTGATTGCGCTAGGACACCTCCCCCTCTACCCCAAGGAGGCCGGGGTGTGACCGTAACGGCTCCGTAAGCGCCGAATTACTCGGGCGATCCTGCGAATGCTCGCAGGACTTATTACTCGGGCGATCCTGCGAATGCTCGCAGGACTTATTGCTCGGGCGATCCTGCGAATGCTCGCAGGACTTATTACCAGGCGAAGCCTTAGAGCCCTCCCGACAGGATGCCGGCTTCTTGACAGCGCCGCTGCGCGCTGTGAGCGGGATGGCGCAAGGATTCCTCGTGCCGTAGCGGATTTTTCCCGCTTAGTGCAGACGGTCTCCGACCGGGGTGGTGTGCTATGATGCGCTACTTACCAAGAGGGAGCCCGCCTTGTCCTTAGAAGCCAAAGAGCTGATCCGTTCCCGCCTCGACATCGCTGAGGTGATCGGTGAGGTGGTGGCCTTAAAGCCGGCTGGGCGCGGCCAGCTCAAAGGGCTGTGCCCCTTCCACAGCGAGAAGACTCCGTCGTTTCACGTCCATCGCGACCGGGGTTTTTACTACTGCTTTGGCTGCCAGGCCAAGGGCGATGTCTTTGACTTTGTGATGAGCACACAGCACCTTGAGTTCGCCGAGGCGCTAACGCTGCTGGGACAACGCGCCGGGGTGGCGGTTGCGCCGCTAGCTCCCAAGGATCGCCGCAAGCGCGACCTCTATGACGTCAACAGCCTGGCGCTGGCCTACTTCAAGGCCCAGTTGCATGATGCCAAGGGGGCATCAGCGCGTGACTACTTGCAGCGGCGCAAGCTGACCCAGGCCAGTATCGAGCGCTTTGAGCTAGGCTACGCCCCTGACGGCTGGGATACTCTGCTCAAGCACGGGCTGACTAAGGGCCTCTCCGATCAGGAGCTGCTGGCGGCGGGGCTACTAGCCGAAGCTGAGTCGGGGCGGCGGTATGATCGCTTCCGGCACCGCCTGATCTTCCCCATCAAGGACAGCCTGGGGCGGGTGGTGGGCTTTTCCGGGCGCGTCCTAGACGACAGCTTACCCAAGTACCTCAACACCCCGGAGACCGAGCTGTTTAAGAAGTCCGAGCTGCTCTACGGGCTCGATCTAGCCAGGGCGGCCATCCGGGCCTCAGGCGAAGCCATCGTAGTGGAAGGCTACATGGATGTCATTGCGTTGCAGCAGGTCGGCTTTAACAATGCCGTAGCGTCGCTCGGCGCTACGCTCACCAAGGAGCAGGCCGAGGCCTTGAGCCGTCTAGAGGTGCAGCGCCTCTACTTGGCTTTTGACGCCGATGAAGCCGGACAGCGGGCTACGCTAGCCGGGCTCGAGCAGTCGGTGGGGCGGCAGTTTCTGGTCCGGGCGGTCACCGTGCCGTATGGCAAAGACCCCGCCGACGCGGTGCTAAACGGCCACGCAGCAGAGTTTCGGGCCGCGCTGCAAGAGGGCCTCTCAGAAGTCGAGTTCCGCTTCCGCAGCGTGCTAAGCCGCTACGATAAGACCACCTTAGACGGCAAGCGGGCCATTCTCAACGAACTGCTGCCCGCCATCAAGCCCCGTGACCTGTTCGACCCGGTGGCCAGTGAAATGCGCCGCCTGGTCATCGACCACCTGGGGATCGACGGGCAGCGCCTGGACGACTGGTTGAGCAGCAAGCGCACCCGCCGCCTGGACGATATGCAGCTGCGCGGCATGGCGCGGCCTACCGCCAAGCGCTCGCAGGTAGCGGTCATCGAGTTGGAGGTCATCGCACTCCTGTTGCTCGAGCCCGCCCGTTTGAGAGTGCGCCTAGAGCAGCTCATGGCGCTGCTGCCGCCGACGCTGAACGACTCGGTGCTGCGCGAGTTCTATACCATCTGCCAGGCCTGTGGCTTTGACGACCGCCAGATCCTGCTCAAGTACCGCGAACGCGAGGAGGGAGGGATCCTCTTCGAGCGCCTCTTCTCGCAGAGTCCAGATGAGGATAATCGCATCGACATCGATGGGCACATCAACAAATCGCTCTCCCGGCTGCGCGAGCTCTACCTAACCGACGAGAAGGAGCTGCAACGCGCAGTGCTCCTAGAGCGCCTCAAAGAGGTGAGCGGCTACCTGACCGACCCCGGCCTGCCACCCTCGCAGCTCCAGCATTACTATGCTGAGCTAAAGTCGATTAACGCCATGCTGGCGGCCCGCGATGCCGAGCGGCGGCTGCGGGTGCCGCAGCACCTCAGGCGGCGCAAGTAGGCCATCCTCTCCCCCACTCCAATAACTAATTCCCTTGGCCGCTTTAGCATCGCCATGAGCCGGCGTACAGTGTTAGCTGACCACCCCGGTTAAGCGGGCCTGCTCATCGAGCGTCAAGGCCTCATCAGGGCTCAGCAGCCAACCGAGCGCTCCGGCGTTCTGCTCGGCCTGGTTGGCGTTCTTGGCGCCGGGGATGGGCAGTGCCTCCTTAGCGATCAGCCAGTTGAGCGACACCTGGGCCGGCGTTTTGCCGTGCCGCTCAGCCACCTCACGTAGTAGTTGTAGCAAGTAGGAAAGCTGCTTAAGCTTGCGGTTATGGAGGCGCCCCCGCACCCCTGGTAGGGGCTTATCGACTCCGTACTTACCGCTCAAGAGCCCTTGGGCCAGTGGACTGTAAGCGATTAACACCACACCGCTGTCCCGACAGGCTTGGAGCAGCCCTTCTGCCGGCCTGCGCAAGAGGCTGTACTCCACCTGGTTGCTGGCCAGCCTCAGGCCGCGCCTGGCCAGTTGCTGCTGCACCCGCGCCATCTGCCGCTCGTTGCAGTTAGAGATGCCGACCTCGCGGATCAACCCGCGCTCTCGCGCCTCGGCCAGCGCATCGGCCCAGGTCTCCAGCGAGCGGGGCGGGAAGGGCCAATGGAGTTGATAGAGATCAAGCTGCTTGACTCCCAAGCGCCTCAGGCTTCCTTTAAGCGCCAGCAGTAGCTGGCGGCGCGAGGCGCGCCACGGATACGGGAAGAACTTGCTGGCGATAACAGCGCCGGGCTGCTGCTGTGCAAAGGCTCCCAAGAGCCGCTCGGACTTACCCAGGCCGTAGACTTCGGCGGTGTCACAGAGCGCAACTCCGGCCTTTAGGCTAACCCGGTAGGTCTGCTCCAGATCCGACTGGTGATAGTCCCTGCCGTAGCTCCAGAACAGCTTATCCCCCCAGGCCCAGGTGCCCAGGCCCAATGGGGCCAGTGGCGGTAAAGAGCCGATCTGAACCGTGGGGGCTGACGCGATATGGGTTGTCATAACGCCAGTTTAGCCGCTGGGCAGCTGGCGAACTGCATGCTGGACAAGGCTTCGCCCGACAATTGCGCGATATAGCGCTTCCGCCTGCCCTGCCGGGGCTTTGGCCACCAGCAGGTTATCGTCGCCAAAAAGACACAGTGCCAAAGCGTAATCCTCGACCAACAAGTAGAGCTCGAGCGGCCTGCTGCCGAGCACTTGGCGCTGCGCCTCGATCAGGCGTTTAGCCACCTCAAAGAGCGGCTCCCCTTTGGCGGTTGGGTTCACCTCGCCGGTAGCGCTGCTCACCTCCGACGCCCCCAGCAGATACCCAGCGGACGCCTCCAGTAACGACGGACAGGCCGCGGCGACAGCCTCTATTAACCTGCGGTAGCGCCGTTGTTCGTCGGCTAAGCGCGCGGCCTCAGTCAGCGCAGCAGCCACCGGGAGGTTAACGTTGGCTCGGGCTGAGTGTCGGGGCGGGAGCACCCGGAAGGGGCAAGGCCCCGCTACCAGCAGCGCAGAGAGGGCTTTTAGGCCTTGTTGTTGACCGGTTTCGGCGTGCGTCAGCGTGCCCCGCTCGAGCCCCACGGTACCCACCTCTCCATTGGTGCCAAGCTCGACCGTGACGCTCTGGGCAGCAACCCCCATCATGGACAAGAGGTCGGCTAGCGGGATGAGGGCGGTATCTCCGGCCAAGGGGATGTCGCGCAGCGCGGGCGCTTGCGGGATTGGGGTATCGGGCGGCACCGGAACTTGGCTGAGAGGGAGCGGGAAGGGGAGCAGTTCCACCTTGGCGCCGCGCGGCGGCACGTCGGCCCCGATGAGGTAAAACGGTGCGGCTGGGGCCAGGCGCCGCTGCCAGGCCAAGAACCCCTGCGCACTGGCCCCGCGCAGCTCATAGTCGCAAAAGATGGCCCGATAACCGCCGCCCTTTAAATGATCGAGCGCCTTATGCGCATCATGAAACGCCACCACGTGCCAACCCGCCCCGCTGAGCACCCGCTCGATCTCAGCCAAGCGGCCCCGGTTGGTGGCGATCAGTAAGGCGGTAGCGATAGTGGCATCCTCAGAAGATCAGTGGTCAAGTATTCGAGTGTTCAAGTATATGAGTAGGAGCGACACTTCGACAAGGGACTGGGCCGCAGGCCGGGGGGATTAGTCTCATACCCAATGACGCAGCACGCTCCACAGTAACTATCATTCTATCGACCCTCAGCCCTCAGCGGCGTGGGATAATACGCAGCATGGCAAGCGAGGGCCGATGAAGCTCGCCGTCATTGCTGACATTCACGGCAACCTCCTGGCGCTCGAGGCGGTGTTAGCGGACCTCGACCGCCAGGGGGTGGACAGCGTGGTGGTCAATGGAGACCTGGTCAACCGCTGTCCCGATTCGGTGGCAGTCCTAGCGCGCCTGGCGCCCCTCGGTTTGCCCTGGACTATTGGCAATCACGACGACCTGGTGTGCAAGTGGGCCGATCGCAGTAACGAGCTGCCCAGCGACTGGTTTGACGACCCCTTCTGGCTCGGTACCGCCTGGTCGAGCGCACGCTTGGTGGATGACGGCGTGTTGACAATGCTGCGCAATCTCCCCATGACCCACCGCGTCGCCGTCCCGGGCGCACCTACGCTCCTCATCTCGCACGGCAGCCCTCGGCACTACCGCGAGGGCTATGACAAGTACCTCCCCGACGACGCCATTGCCGAGATCATACAGCACCACCCCGCCGATATCCTGATCGGCTCGCACACCCACCGGCCCTATCTGCGCCGCTGGGGGCCTTACCTGGTCTTAAACACCGGCGCCGTCGGCACGCCGTTTAATCGCGACCAGCGCGCCCAGTACCTGCTGCTAACGCTGCGCGGCAACGTCTGGCAACCGGAGTTCCGCGCTGTCCCTTACGACGTTGCCGCAGCGCTTAAGCGCTTTGAGAGCTCTGGCTACCTCGAGGAAGGCGGCTTAAGCGCCCTGATCTTCTATCACGAGCTGCGCCTGGCCCGCCCGCTCTACGCTCCGTTCTGGATGTGGACCGAGCAGGAGGGAGTAGCGCGCACAGACGAAGCCTGGCGCCTCTTTGAAGCGCAGCACCCTGAGCGGTTTGCGCCGCCGCAGCAGTGAGGCATAGGTGGCAACCTTCAAGCGAACTGTAGGGGCGAACCTTGTGTTCGCCCTGGTTTCTAGCGCCCGCAGGTGGTTGAGGCACCTAACGCGGCATCGGCACAGACAATGCCCGCACCGTACTCGGCGCGGTTCATCCTGGAGCCGAAATAAGCCGTTCCCTCGAGCCGCTTGATCACCTGGTCGGCTGTTAAGTCAGGCTCCCGGCTCCAGATCAAGGCCGCCACCCCGGCTACGAACGGGGCGGCCATCGAGGTGCCCGACATGTGGCCGTACTGGTTGCCGGGGATAGTGCTAAGGACACTGACGGGAAGGGGTCCCGGTCCTACGCCGCCGGGCGCCATGAGGTCCACGGTGCGACCGGTGGTATGGTAGTTGGAGAAGGACGACCGCCGGCGGTCGTTGTTCACCGAGCCGACTGCCAACGCGCCGGGAGCGTTGGCCGGGGCATAGATAGCGTTGCTCAAACTGCTATTACCTGCTGCCGCCACAACTATTGCTCCGGCGCGGCGAGCATCGGCCACGGCGCTATCGAGCACTGGATTTGTACCACTGTGACCAAGGCTGATGTTAATGATCTGCGCTGGATGTGGGTTCGTGTTGACCCCGCTAACCGGCAATCCGGCCGCCCAGCGGATAGCGTGAGCGACATCGGAGGTTTCAATCCGGCCATCAGAGCGAGATACCTTAACCGGCAAGATCCTCACACCACGATAAGCCACCCCGGCCACACCCACGCCGTTGTCGCCCGTTGCTGCGGCGATCCCCGCCACGTGGGTGCCGTGTGTGTTTGTAACGTTACCGGGATTTGGGTCGTTATCGCGATCGCCAAAATCACAGCCTGGCAGCAATCTACCCGCCAAGTCCTGATGGCGGGTGTACACACCGGTGTCGATAATAGCGATGGTGACGCTCGCTCTACCGGTCTCATGGACCCATGCTTGAGGGAGGCCAAAGTTGAGCATGTTCCACTGCTGCATTATGTACGGATCGTTCGTCGGTGGCCTCGCCAGCGTGTAGAGGAAGTAGTTAGGCTCGGCGTACAACACGCGCGGGTCGGCGCTTAGCAACGCCGCCAGCGCCCTCACGTCCTGGCCGGGCGGCACCCGCACCAGGTCGGGGCCGTAGCCGCCGCCATCCTGCAGCAGGGTGAGTTGAAAGCTGGCTTGCACCGCCGCCGCGATACTCAGGCGGGCCTGGGGTTGTAGGCCGGACAGTTCTTGGTAGCGCACCAGTAGTTGGCCTGGCACATACGGCAGCCCTGCGGGGTTCTCCACCCGGCTTAAGGCGAGGGGGCGCTGATTATCAAAACAGGCTAGCGGTGGCGGCTCGGGAAAAAGCAGGTTACAGCTGGTCAGGAGCAGCAATGCAACAGCGAGGAGGCTCGGGATCAAGCGGGACATGCCCGTAGTGTATGAGGTAGGCCGTGGCGTAGTGTGAGCTTGACCTGAAGCCGGCTTCAGTTATGCTGCAAGCTGTGACTATCCTGGCGGAGCGCAAACTTAAACATGTCGAAGCTTGCCTGCGCTACCCGGTCGAGTACGAGACGCGCACCACGGGCTTTGAACGCTACGATCTCCCCTACTGTGCCCTGCCCGAGACCGCTCTAGCCGATATCGACACCCGCACGCAGCTCCTTGGCAAAACGCTTTTGGCTCCGGTGCTGATCGGCGCCATGACCGGCGGCGCGGAGCTGTCGGGTACCATCAATCGCCATCTGGCTTTAGCCGCGCAGCAGCTCGGCTTAGGCTTGATGCTCGGCTCGCAGCGGGTGATGTTGGCACACCCCGAAGCCACCTCTTCGTTCGCCGTGCGCTCCTATGCTCCCGACATCCTACTAATCGGTAACCTGGGAGTGGCGCAGCTCAACCAGGGCTACGGCGCTGCCGAGGTCATCAGGGCTATCGAGGCAATCGGGGCTGATGCGCTGGCCTTTCACACCAACCCGTTACAAGAGGCGCTGCAACGCGGTGGGGATGAGGACTTTTCCGGGCTCGTGGCCAAGCTCCGCGAAGTCGTGCCGCAAGTCCCTTATCCGCTTATCCTCAAGGAGGTCGGCCACGGCCTCAGCGCCGCGGTCGCCCGGTCCGTAGCCGATGCCGGCCTGGCCGCGCTCGACGTAGCCGGAGCGGGCGGCACCTCGTGGGCCAAGGTCGAGGAGTTTGTCAACTACGGCCAGGTGCGCCACCATGAGCTGGCCGAATGGGGCATCCCCACCGCCACCGCGCTGCGCGAGGTGCGCTCAGCGTTCCCCACCATGCCGCTCATTGCCTCGGGTGGGATCCGCAGTGGAGTGGACGCGGCCAAGGCGCTGGCCCTGGGCGCGCAAGCGGTGGCCATAGCCAAGCCGCTGCTGGCCCCGGCGCTGGAGTCCTCTGAGGCGGTCGCTGCTTGGCTTAAGCACTTTATCTGGGAGCTAAAAGTGGCGATGCACTGCGCTGGCGCCCCCGACCTCGCTAGTTTGCGGGCTCTAACGTTAGTCCTGCGCTAGCTCCGGGATCAACTTATAGGCTTCAGCGGTAAAGCCAACCTTGGCATGGGAGCCGTCACAGAAAGGCTTATTGGCCGAAGACCCACAGCGGCAGAGCGAGACGCGCTTGCGGTCGAGGAGCTGCTCCTCACCCGCCGCGTTGATGAAAGTGGCGGGTCCGGTCACGGCGATCGGGCCGTTTTTGAAAGCTTCGATCACTATTCTTGCCATGGCTGCCTCCTCATGACGTTGGGCGTCTGCCTCAACGGTCCTTGCTGGGTTGTACCGCGGTCGGCTTTAAATCCTTGTAGGCCAACCGACAACTCAATTGGGCCTGGTGTATGCTGGCTTCATGAATCTTCAGATTGCCGGCAAGGTGGCGCTGGTGACCGGCGCCTCACAAGGGATCGGCCGCGCGGTGGCCGCAGGCTTGGCTGCCGAAGGGGTGCGGGTGGTGCTCTGCGCTCGCAACGAGGGGGTCCTAAGCAAGACCGTCGAAGCTATCCGCCTCGCGGGCGGCGAGGCCTTTGCCGCACCAGGCGACGTCAGCTCGGCACGCAGCATCAGCGACCTGCTGGCCACCACCACGCGCTACTACGGTGCGCCCGGTATCCTGGTGGTCAACGCTGGCGGCCCACCCCCCGGTCCGGCAGCCACCACCAGCGATGAGGCCTGGGCCAAAGCCTTTGAGCTTACCCTGATGTCGGCGGTGCGCCTCAGCCGCGCGGTCATCCCGGCTATGGAGGCAGCGGGCTGGGGGCGGATCATCAACATCACCAGCCTATCGGTGCGCCAGCCGGTAAAGAACTTAGCCCTTTCCAACGCTCTGCGCGCCGCTGTGACCGGCTTTGCCAAGACGCTCTCGACCGAGGTCGCGGCCCAAGGGATCACGGTTAACAACGTAGCGCCGGGCTATACCGCCACCGAGCGCTTGAACGAGCTTTTTAAGGATCCCGCCACCAAGCAGGCAATGGTCGACGCCGTCCCCGCTAAACGCCTCGGCACCCCTGAGGAAGTCGCCGCAGCGGTGGTCTTTTTGGCTTCACGGCAGGCCGCCTATCTCACCGGGCAGACCGTCTTGGTCGATGGCGGCCTGGTCGGCTCGCTGCTGTAATAACTGGCACCGAGTTCAACCATCGAGCAGCGGGGCGATGGCCGCTCGCTCTTCAAGCAACTCTTGCTCGGTGAGCTTCATCTTTTCGCGAATATATCCGGGCAGTTCTAGGCCTTTCACGACGCTGACCTCGCCATCTTTGACAGTGACCGGGAAGGAGTAAATGATCCCCTCGGCCACGCCGTAGTCCCCGGTGCTGGGGATAGCCATGCTAATCCAGTCGCCCGGAGACGTCCCCTTTACCCAATCGCGCATGTGGTCGATCGCTGCCGAGGCGGCAGAGGCCGCGCTAGATAGGCCCCGTGCTGCGATTACCGCTGCCCCCCGCTGCTGCACGGTGGGGATAAACCCCTCGCGCACCCACGCCTCGTCGATAAGTTCAACCGCCGGCCTACCGGCTACCGTGGCCTGGGACAGATCCGGCACCTGAGTGCTGGAGTGGTTGCCCCAGATAGTCATCCGCTTGATGGTGCCTACCGGCTGACCAGTCTTCGCGGCCAACTGGCCGAGCGCCCGGTTATGATCTAGGCGGGTCATGGCGCTAAACTGCGTGGGCCCAAGGCCGGGGGCGTTACGCATGGCAATCAGGGCGTTGGTGTTGGCGGGGTTGCCCACCACCAGCACCTTGACCTTGCGGCTGGCCTGAGCGTTAAGGGCTCTCCCCTGCCCCGTGAAAATAGCGCCGTTGGCCTCCAGCAGATCTTTGCGCTCCATGCCGGGCCCGCGGGGCCGCGAGCCGACCAGCAGAGCATAGTCAGCATCTTTGAAGGCTTCGTCAGGATTATCGGTAAGTATCAAGCCGCGCAACAGGGGGAAGGCACAGTCCTCAAGCTCCATCGCCACGCCACCCAGGGTCTTGAGCGCGGGGGCGATTTCCAGCAGCTGCAACACCACCGGCTGGTCGCGACCCAGCATCTCACCCGCGGCAATTCTAAAAAGCAGCGAGTAGCCTATCTGGCCCGCTGCACCAGTAACGGCCACACGAACGGCTGTTTTCATCAGCTTCCCTCCCGAAAATCAGTAGTCCGATCCTGCGGTTTACTCGCAGGACAAGTAGTCAGTAGGGACGTCCTGCGGTTTACTCGCAGGACCGCGGGGTCGCCCATTTTCATCCTTGTTGGTGAACGATGGTTCATAGGCAATTCCTCATTGAATGGTACCATCTCCCGACCGCAATGTTTCACGTGAAACAATCTGCGGTTTACTCGCAGGATGCCAACTACTCTCCCCCAGCCGCTTGGTAGCCAAGCAGGGCTAACAGGCGCTGAAGCTCCTCAGCCGAGTAATAGTGAAGTTCCAGCCGCCCCTTTGCAACCCCGGTAATTTTCACCCGGGTACCAAGCTGGTGCGTCAGATTCTCCTCCACGTCGCGGTAAGGGCTGCTGCGAGCACGGTTGGCGGTGGGCTGCGGGCGCTTGAGGCGCTCGGCCTCGCGCACCGATAAACCCCTGCTCACAATCTGCTGCAGTGCCCACGGTTGGTCTCTGACCGGCAGCGCCAAGATGGCGCGGGCGTGCCCGGCGCTGATATCGCCGCGCTCCAAGGCCGCCAGCGCCTCAGCCGGGAGATTTAACAACCGCAGGGCGTTGGCCACCGCGCTACGGCTCTTCCCTATCGCCTTAGCAATGGCCTCCTGACTCTGGCCGAAGCTCACTAGCTGTTGAAAGGCCCGCGCCTCCTCTACTGCGCCGAGCGCCTCGCGCTGCAAGTTCTCGATGATGGCCAGCTCGAGCGCTTCCTGATCGGCAAGCTCCTTGACCAGCGCCGGGACGCTGCTCAAGCCGGCCTGCTGCGCAGCGCGGTAGCGCCGCTCGCCGGCCACAATCTCATAGCCACCGTCTACCGGGCGGAGCAGCAGCGGCTGCAACACCCCTTTTTCGGCGATCGAAGCGGCCAGTTCAGCAATGGTCACGGGGTCGAGGCGCTTGCGGGGTTGATAGCTCGAGGGCCGGATGCTGGCTATGGCCACCTGCTGCACGCCCCGCTCGAGCTTGGGCAACAAGGCATCTAAGCCCCTGCCTAAACCGCTACGTCTGACTGACACGCTGCAACACCTCCTCCGCTAGGCGCCGATAGGCTACCGCCCCCTGCGAGGCCGGGGCATAGTGGTAAATGGGCTGCCCATAGGACGGCGCTTCGGCCAATCTGACGTTGCGCGGGATGACCACCTCGAAAACCCGCCCCCCGAAGTGCTTGCGCACGTTCTGCTCAACCTCCTGTGACAGTTTGGTGCGCCCGTCGAACATGGTCAGCAAGATGCCGAGCACCTGGAGCTGGGGGTTGTACGAGCCGCGGATACGCTCAATGGTCTCCATCATGTTGGCTATCCCCTCGAGCGCATAGTACTCAGCCTGCAAGGG
>JAGXSJ010000019.1 GCA_018333895.1 Truepera sp. | reverse complement strand
CCGCCTCACCACAGTCGGGGCAGTCAGGGGGAAAAATCCTTGCTCTCGGCAAGGTCGCTCAAGGTCGCCGGCAATGTCGCCTGGGCCAGTCGCTCAACCTCGTCTTCGAGCTCACCAAAGTCCTCTTTGTCACGGCAGCGCTTCAGCATCTCATCGACCGCCTCGCTATACCTCGCCACCAGCTTCTCTTTCAGTCTTTGCTCTTCCTTGGTCATCCCCTACTATATCAAGCGCCAGTCTTAGGACGCACCCTTCGGCGAGCCGCCGGATTTGCAGCTCATTCACGGTGCCGCGCTGCTCGACGAAAGGTTTCAAGCCATGAAACTCGATGTCGGTGAATTGCGCAATCCTGAGCAGCGCGTCATCGCGCGGGAATGGTTTACGCATAAGAAACAGGCGCTGCTCTCGCCGCACGGCGTCGGTACGGTCGACCAAGGGCTTCTAAGTGTGCTCAACGTCAGTCATCAGTTCGTGCGCCTCTGGGGGCTCGCCAATCGAACCGTCATCATTGACGAGGTCCACGCTTACGAACTCTACACTTCAACCCTGATCGAGCGTTTCCTCATGTGGCTCAGAGCGCTCGGCTCATCGGTCATCTTGCTTTCGGCGACACTGCCTCCACAGGTAAGGACTCGGCTGGTCACGGCTTACGGCGGCACGCTGCCAGCTGACGACAAACCATACCCGCGAATTACTCGCGTGAGCAGTCAAGGTACGCGCGTCGAAGCGTTAAAGGCGCGAAAGCTCAGCTATGAGCTGCACGAAGCACCGCTGGAGATCGAACCGCTTGCAAAGCTTCTACGGGAACTGAGTGAAGGAGGCGGTGCAGTCGGGTGCATCGTCAACACCGTTGATCGCGCCCAAAAGCTCTACTCCGCCTTACAGGAGCTGCCTGGTGAAGCCGAGGTTCGGCTATTCCACGCCCGCTATCCCGCCAAGCAGCGTAAAGATATCGAAACGTGGGCGGTTGACGCGTTGGGCAAGAAAACGCCGGAACCGCGCAACGTCATCCTCATCGCCACGCAGGTCGCCGAGCAAAGTCTCGATGTCGACTTCGATGTGCTCGTAAGCGACCTTGCTCCTATCGACCTGCTTATCCAGCGCGCTGGACGGCTCCACCGCCACGATGACCCTATGACCTTCCAGCGCCCGCGCCCAACCAAGCACGACAGGGCGCGGCTGTACGTTTCAGGGTTGGCTAAGGCCGCTGCGCTTCCTGACATCACCAGCTACTTCTGGCACATGGTCTACGCTCCTGCGGTGCTGCTGCGCAGTTGGGCCGTGTTGCGAGGGCGCGAGCGCCTCACGTTGCCCGACGATCTCGAACCTCTGCTCGAGCTGGTCTACGGAAATGCCACTTTGCCAGACGTAAGCGAGGAGTTCTTACGAGCATTGCAGCCGACCATGGCCAAGTTGGAGGAGGAAAAAGCTGAACACGAACGCCTGGCGCGTGAGCGCGCACTTGCCGAGCCCGCCGGCTTTCTGGATGCCCTGATTGAGGACGTGCCCTATCGCGATGACGACGACCCGGAGACAAACCGCTATTTGCGCGCCGCTACCCGCCTGGGCGAGCCAAGCATCACGGTGGTCCTTCTTCACGAGAAAGACGGCAAATTTTCCCTCACGGCCGACGGTCAAACACCGGTCGATCTCGAAACGAAGCCCTCTTTCGAGGAGGCTAAGCTGCTGCTGATGCACGCTGTCAGCCTCAGCAACAAAACTGTGTTTCACGCCCTCGCGACCCCTACGCCTGAGCACTTCCCCAATGCCTGGCGGGAGAGCGCCTTGCTCCGCCACGCTCGCGTGCTCAAACTCAAAGATGGCCGATGCTCGATCAACGACAGATTTGCCATTAGGCTTGATGAGGGGCTGGGGGTTATTTACGAACGCGCTGAGGGCAATCAAGGGGATGCATGAGCGGGTGGTATACTGCTGGTGCTTCCCTCGCGTCAGTAGGGATGAACCGTGGCAGTCAGCAACGTGCTGAAGTGAATGATGTTTTCCCCGCACATGCGGGGATGTTTTTTTGAGCTACTTAAATCCTTACAAGCCTTTTTATTGTTGCTGAGTGCCACTTGAAATAGAAATGGGAGCCATGTATTATAGACAAGTCGAGGCGACGCCCGGCCTGGGAACCAGCGTCACCTCAAAGCCCCACGAAAGGAGGTGGCTCCATTCATGCTACCAACACTATACCCGAAACAAAACGGTGCTGACGAACTCGTTGAACAGGCGTTTTGTCGTTCGGTCACCACCACGCGATCGCGAGACGCTCTGGCGCTTTATGCCTCTGTTCCTCGCCGACATCGAACTGCTTTTGTCTGAAAGCTGGCGTCTCGAACATTGGGGCAGCCTTGATGAAGGGTGAGTTCATCTCGCCCTTTCCAGTTAGCGTCATAAATTGACGCCTCACTGAAGTAAAGTTGGACTTAGACAGCACAGAAGGAGGCACCTTGACACCTTTCAACCTACTCGACCAACCCTGGATACCCGTACGAACACTTGGGGGCACGCCAAAGCTCCTCGGTATCCGTGACACCCTCATCCGGTCACACGAACTCGACAGCATCGTCGACGCCAGCCCGTTGGTGGTAACCTCGCTCTATCGCTTACTGCTTGCCGTCTTGTACCGTGCCTATCGCGGACCTACCTCTATACGCCAAGGGGAGGATTTGCTCGAGCACGGGCGTTTCGACATCGACATCATCGACGCTTACCTAACACCTTACGCACACCGCTTCGAGCTTTTTGGCGACGAGCCCTTCTACCAGGTCGGCGACCTCGAGCTGCCTAAAGATACCCCCATCTCTAAACTCGCGGTCGAGCGCGCCAGCGGCAACAACAAAGCGCTCTTCGACCACTCGCTCGATGAGCAACCACCCGCCCTGTCTTACGCCGAGGCAGCGCGTTGGCTCGTGGCGCATCAAGCCTTTGCGCTCTGCGGCGGCGTGAGCGGCGGAGGGCTCATCAATTTCACCGACGCTCCTTCGCCAAGAGGGGTCATCGTGCTGGTAATGGGCAACAACCTCTTTGAAACGCTCACCGCCAATCTGGTGCCGTACAAGGACAAGCAGATCATCGACGGCGACTTGCCCGCCTGGGAGCAGCCTGCCCTTCGCTTCGAAGAGCTACAGGAAGACCAGAAGCGCTCTGTCACCGGCCCGGCAAGCCTGTACACCTGGCAAAGCCGCGCGGTCAAGCTACTGCCCGACAACGGCACGGTATCGCGGATGTTCTACGCCTCAGGCTTGCAAGCCATTGGCGATTTCCGCGATCCCGCTTGTGCCTACCAGGTGCCGAAGAAGCAAAGTGACAGCCGAATCCCCGTAAAGTTTTCGCTCGACAAAAGTTTCTGGCGCGACTTTGGGACATTGGTGCCGCCAAAGGGAGACTTGCGGCCACAAGTCATCGAATACGGCTATGCCCTTGAGGACTACTTGGCACCGCAGGGGCTATTACAGGTCACGCTGTTCGGGCAAATTGCCAGACCCGGCCAGCCAGTCGTTGATGCCTGGCGCAGCGAGCACTGTCCGCTTCCCACGCGGCTTTTGGAAGACGCAAGCTGTCACACCCAACTTGAAAACGCGCTTGATCTCGCCGAGGACGTTGGCAAAGCTATGCGCGCAGCCGGTTACACCTTGGCCGTCAACTTGACCGATACCGAGTCGGCAGGCAAGCTGCTCGAGAGCTTTCCGCTACTGCGGAGCTACTGGTCGCAGCTTGAAGCGCACTTCGCTGACTTCCTCACAGACCTCGCCCGCATCGATGATCCCGAAAGGGCCTTTGAAAGTTGGCGGGAAGTCGTACGCAGCACTGCCTTGGACGCTTTTCGCGTGACCAGCCGAGCAGTGGGAGCTAAGGAGCGCAGAGCGCTCTTGGTCGCCGAGAGCAAGTTATACATCGAACTGAACAAACTCGGACTCAAAAAGGAGGTGGCAGCATGAGTCAACAGTTCATCGAACGCCTAAGCAAGCTCGACCGCGGCGCGAGGGCACGGCTGCGGCGCAACTTGCAGCAGGATTCGCCGTACCCGAACAGGGAGGCGATGCGCTACGTTGAAGATTTCGTTCAGCAGGTTGAAAACCCTGTCAGTTGGGAGCGCCGCGCCTACTACTTGGTCGCCGGATTCTATGCTCTGCGCTATCCAGATCCGCTCGACAGCCCTACCGAGGGCGTCAGCTTCGCGGAAGCTGCCGCTCAGGTGGTACGGCTTCGTAACCGCCAACAAGAGATTGACAGCAGCAAGGAGAGCAGCCTCGAGCGCCGTTTCTTTCACTTGCTCGAAGCTGAACGCGATGAGCTTCCCTATCACCTCAGGCAGTGGATTGGCCTGATGAAGGCCGCTGGCGTCCAAGTTGACTTCGCCAAGCTGCTCAGCGACATCATCTACTGGAACGAATGTACCAAAGACACTTGGGCCCGCGCCTTCTATCGTGCGCTAAGGTCCAGCTTACAAATTACAGAAATTTCAACCGAGGAGGTTCCCCGATGAAACTCTTGGAAGTCCACCTGCTGCAAAGCTTCGGCCCCGAACTCTTAAACCGCGACGACACCGGCAGCCACAAGGAGTGCATCTTCGGCGGGCAGCGCCGCGCCCGCGTCTCGAGCCAGTCGTGGAAAAAGGCCGTGCGCGATTACGTCAAGGCGCTCGAGCTCTTGCCAGCCGAAAAACGCGCCACCCGCTCCAAACGTCTTCACGACGAGGTACTCAAGGTACTCAAGCAGCGGCTCGCTGATAACCACTTCGACGCCGAGACCGCTGACTACCTCGCCGAAACCGCACTCGTGTACGTGGGTGCGTTCCACGTTGAAACGCCTCTATCGGACGATGCAGCCAACCCATACAGTCAGCGCGAGCTGAAATCCGAATACCTGGTCTTTCTTGGCAACGATAGCGTAAGTGCCGTCGTCGAGCTGCTCACAGCGCATCCAGAAGCCGCCAAAGCTGCTGCTGAAGCGGTGCGTGACTACCGCCAGAACCTTCGTAAAAACGACAAGTACAAAGGTGCGCTTGGCGACAAAGGCAAGGAGAATCTTCGGAAGGCCGTCGAGAAAGCGCTCGGTAAGGAGATGTCCAACGAGCTCGAGCGGGCCTTCGACGGCAGCAAGGCGGTCGATCTCGCTCTCTTCGGTCGCATGCTGGCGGACTTGCCAAGCAAGAACGTCGACGGCTCGGCGCAGGTCGCCCACGCCGTGAGCACCCACACCGCTTTTCGCGAGTACGATTACTACACCGCCATTGACGACCTCAAGCCCAAGGATACCGCCGGCGCCGACATGATCGGCACGGTTGAGTTTAACGCTGCCTGTTACTACCGCTACGCTGCGCTTGACCTTGCCAAACTTCAAAAGAATCTTGGCGACGACCGCGAACTCACCAAGGCCGGTCTTGAAGTGTTCTTGCGCGCCTTTGTGGAGGCCATCCCGAGTGGCAAGCAGAACTCGTTTGCCGCCCACAACCCGCCGAGCTTCGGGGCTCTACGGGTTCAGGACAACGCGCAGCCGCGCAACCTTATGAACGCCTTTGAGCAACCGGTACCCAAGGGCAGCGAAGGCTACGTACGCCCGTCGATCCGCGAACTCGACGCCGAGTGGCAGTGGATCGATACCCACTACGGAGACAGCGGCGAGATTTACTACTGGTTGCGTGCGGATGATGCGGTCACCTACCTGCGTAGCAAGAACCGCGCCGCCAGCGCACACGAGGCGATCCGCCTAGCCGTTGAGCGAGCGATGACGCTGCTGGAGAGCTGATGGCGACGCTGCTCATTCGGCTAGTAGGGCCGATGCAGTCGTGGGGAGGGCAAAGCCGCTTCAGCGAGCGCGACACGCTGCTCGAGCCCTCGAAATCGGGCATCATCGGGTTGCTGTGCGCAGCGATGGGAATAGACCGCAGTGAGGGGGGGATGGTGCTACGGTTAGCTGCGTTACGCATGGCCGTCCGGATAGACCGCGAGGGGGTACCGGCCTACGACTACCAAACCGCACAGCAGGTCATCAAGGCGAGCACGGGCAAAGTCGATGCGCGCGATCATACGGTAACGTCACGGCGCTATTACCTGGCCGACGCAGCCTTTACCGTCGGGCTCGAAGGTGACGAAGCGTTGCTTGCTCGTGCGCATCGCGCGCTGCATGCACCCCGATGGCCGCTCTTTTTAGGGCGTAAAGGCTACCTCCCTAGCGCCCCGCCCTACTTGCCAAGCGGCCTCAAGCACCAAGGATTGTTGGAGAGCCTTGCGCGTGTTCCCCTTGTCGTTCCACCCCACGCTCGCGACCAGCAGTTGCCAACGCTGCGATACGTTATCGAAGCATCTGAAGGAGCTGCGCGTAACGACGTGCCGCTAGGCCCCTTCGCCGAACGCCGCTTCGGCACCCGCTACGTTCAGAGCGTCACTGCCAAACTCGGGGAGGTGTCGCGTGTACTTGAGTAAACTCACCCTCAACCCCCGCCACCCCCAAGCCCGGCGCGACCTCGCCAACCCCTACGACATGCATGCCACACTGTCGTGGGCGGTTGCGGATCGCGAGGGCGAGCGCCTCTTGTGGCGGCTCGAAGGGGGACCGCGCGAAGCCGTCATGCTCGTGCAGAGCCGCACATCACCCGACTGGCAGGCGCTTTTCGAGCGTCATCCCGGCTACGCTCAGCTTGACGAAAGGAGTCCCAAACTCTTCGAGCCCGCGCTCAAACCCGGCCAGCTCCTGCGCTTTCGCCTTCGGGCCAACCCGACCGTCACCAAGTTCGACCCCGACCCCGAGAAAGGTAAAAGGAAGCGCCTCGGCCTCGTCAAGCTCGAAGACCAGCTCGCGTGGCTGCACCGCCAGGGCGAGCGCTGTGGGTTTGCCGTGCCGGGCGCTATGGTGAGCAGCAGCGAGCGCGTGAGGGCGCGCAAGCCTCAAAAGGACGGTGAAGAGGGGCGCGTCATTACCCTGCAGAGCGTCACCTATGACGGGCACCTGCGCGTCAACGAGCCGGATGCCTTCCTCGCCGCGCTGCAAAGTGGTTTGGGCCACGCCAAGGCGCTCGGCTTCGGCTTGCTGTCAATCGCCAAAGGATAGCTATGGCCTACACCACTCAAAACCTCAAGGAGCTGCCCAAGTTTCGGGATGGGCTGAGCTACCTCTACCTCGAGCACGGGCGCATCGAGCAGGAGGACCAGGCGATCGCCCACTACGGCCCCGACGGCATGACCGCCGTGCCTATCGCCGCCCTGGGGGTCTTAATGCTCGGCCCCGGCACCAGCGTCACTCACGCCGCCATCAAGGCGCTCGCCGCCAACGGCTGCTCGGTCTTTTGGGTCGGCGAGGAGATGGTGCGCTTCTACGCCAGCGGCACCGGCGAGACGCGCAGCACCCAGCACTTCCTTAAACAGGTGCGCGCCTACAGCCATCCGCCGACACGGCTTGAGGTCGTCAAGCGCCTCTACCGCTTCCGTTTTCCCGAGCCGCTGCCTGAAGACCTCACCTTGCAGCAGATTCGCGGCCACGAAGGGGTGCGCGTGCGCGACACCTACGCCTACTGGAGCCGCGAGACGGCCGTGCCCTGGCATGGGCGCAACTACAACCGCGGCAACTGGGGCCAGGCCGACCCTATCAATCGCGCGATCAGCGCTGGGGCCGCATGCCTTTACGGGCTCTGTCACGCCGCCATCGTCAGCGCGGGCTACAGCCCAGCCCTGGGCTTCATCCACACCGGCAAGCAGCTCTCATTCGTCTACGACATCGCCGACCTCTACAAGGCCGAGACCCTTATTCCCACCGCGTTCAAGGTAGTGGCAGAATCACCCGAAAGCGTCGAGCGGCGCGTGCGCACCATCCTGCGCGACCAGATGCGCGAGGTCAGACTCCTAGAGCGCGTCGTCGCTGATCTGCACATTCTTTTCGACAGTCTCGACATCCCTGACCCCTATACTGAGGACGCCGCCAGACCCGGCGAGCTGTGGGACCCTGAGGGGAACGTCCCTGGAGGTGTCGCCTATGGTTGTGATGATCCTGGAGAAAGTCCCCAAGAGCCTCCGGGGTGAACTGACCCGCTGGATGCTCGAGGTCTCGACCGGCGTCTTTGTTGGCACTGTAAGCGGCATGGTGCGTGACCTGCTGTGGGAGAAATGTGTAGAGAAAAGCCGCGCTGGGCGCTGCTGTCAGCTCTATCGCACGAATAACGAGCAAGGTTATACCATCCGCATGCACGGTGACAGCAATCGCAGCATCAGCGACTTCGACGGACTCAAGCTCGTTACTGTCAAGAATGCCAAGTGGGAGAAGATATTCGTAGAGCCCGCGGGAAGCTAACTCTTGCAGGGCAATTTGGCGATACAATACATTTGTATGTCGAGGACCATGACAACCAAGCCTTTGGGGCACTTCCGGGGCCTTTTTGCGCGTTTCTAGCGTCTGAGTCTAGTCTATTCCCCACGCCTGTGGGGATGAACCGACCTCTTTAACCTAGAGCGGTTTGCATTGGCTCTATTCCCCACGCCTGTGGGGATGAACCGGCCAGCGGGTATGCCGCTCTTTACATCCAGCGCTATTCCCCACGCCTGTGGGGATGAACCGTTATTCGGGAGGTATTAGTCATTACGCCCTCCTATTCCCCACGCCTGTGGGGATGAACCGGGGGAAGTTTACGAGACAGAGTCTCAGAGAGACTATTCCCCACGCCTGTGGGGATGAACCGAGCCAAGCGGAGTTTAAGTGTTGCTTGTGCGGCTATTCCCCACGCCTGTGGGGATGAACCGCACCCAAAACCCCGCGTTTTGCCTAGCCGGTACTATTCCCCACGCCTGTGGGGATGAACCGGCCGCCTGGGAACGGCGCAAGGCCGCTCGGTTCTATTCCCCACGCCTGTGGGGATGAACCGATCAGCAGCGGCAGCAGCCGGCCCCAGTCCACCTATTCCCCACGCCTGTGGGGATGAACCGAGTTCGAGCCTGGAGAAGAGTGAACCGCGCCGCTATTCCCCACGCCTGTGGGGATGAACCGCTCGCGGCGAGCAAGGGCTTGCGCGCCTACAACTATTCCCCACGCCTGTGGGGATGAACCGTGACGCTCGAGCGGTGCCCTGGCCGCCCGGCCTATTCCCCACGCCTGTGGGGATGAACCGGCCCCCTAAAGGGGCGCTTCCAGGGACGCTCCTATTCCCCACGCCTGTGGGGATGAACCGAGGCCAGCTAACCGTTATTAAGGAGAGATTACTATTCCCCACGCCTGTGGGGATGAACCGGCGCGCCACCATGACGCCGTAGGCCGGCGAGACTATTCCCCACGCCTGTGGGGATGAACCGTTCCGATTTTGGCTAACATATATACACCTCCCCTATTCCCCACGCCTGTGGGGATGAACCGCCGCCCGCCCCATAGATCGAGCCAGGCACCCACTATTCCCCACGCCTGTGGGGATGAACCGGTTAAATGCCTGTTCAGCCGGAGTCATAGGCCTATTCCCCACGCCTGTGGGGATGAACCGTTCGCGTAGACGGCGCCGGGGCCGAACACGATCTATTCCCCACGCCTGTGGGGATGAACCGTCGGCGCTGCCGAAGCCGACCGCCCGGTCGACTATTCCCCACGCCTGTGGGGATGAACCGGTGCCGGCGCTGCAGCTTACTATCGGCGGTACTATTCCCCACGCCTGTGGGGATGAACCGCCAAACTCCGTCAGGTTCCGGTCCGCCGTCACTATTCCCCACGCCTGTGGGGATGAACCGAACCGGCAGCGGCACGCCTTCGATGCGGTAGCCTATTCCCCACGCCTGTGGGGATGAACCGGGAAGCATGTCGCACTCCTCCGTCCCTCAAAGCCATCCTCTCAGCCAATAACTATGGTATGATTTAATCACCACACAAAGGAGAACCATGTCATGCTAAGGAGAAGTTTCGCCAGTCGTATGGGAAAGGCAATCGGCCTTGGTTAAAGACGCACTTCCACTTTAGTTTTGCCGACTACTACAACCCGCAGAACATCAATTTTGGGGTGCTGCGGGTACTTACCGCTTCTCTTGGGAGGAGCGCGAAGGCCGCTGGCTACACATGGTGTCGAGTACGGAGGGCGATGCATCGGTCAAAATTCACTAAGACGCATGCTATGATTGAAACGGCACTCTCTTTCGACATAAACTAGCGAAGGAGCCTTATGCATGTACATCCCCATTGTCTTCTTCTCCGCGTCTAATAACACGAAGTATATCGCGCAGCTAGTTGCCCAAGGGGTCGAATTTGAGGGGCTGACCCCTGTTCATGTTCCTATTGAGGAGCTGGCCAACTATAGTGATATCGTAGAGCAGGCTCCGCTTATTGCTGTAGGTGCTCCCATCCATGGAGGTTTTGCCGAACCGATTTATCGTTGGCTACGGGCGTACGATTTTACCGGCAAACAAGTCTACCTTTTTTCAACGGCGGCGTTTCTTTTTTTCGGCAGCAGTGTAGAAGCAGCGCGCATCGTCACGAAGAACGGAGGAAATGTGGCGGGCATTCTGGAAGTTAGGTTCCAAGCACCCGGCGACGGGATTTATCTACTTAACCGGATGAGAGAGCGGTATCCTTTGCCCACAGAGGCTCTCAAGCGAGCGTTTGAACTCGGCAGAACCATGGCGGTAGCGGCAAGTAGTGCTGTAAGTACTGAGCATAAGCAGATTTATTTTAGTCATCGGAAGCGCCTAGCTGCCCTAAGCTCGCTTTGGGTCGTGAAACTCATCAAGCGGGCAGCATTATTCATCGCCAAGCGCTGTCTCTTTAGGTTTGACCCCAAGAAGTGTACGGCTTGTGGAGCGTGCGAAAAGACGTGCCCGAGTGGGGCTGTTCACGCCAAAAGTAAGCAGTCCTCGGCAAAAATACCTATATCGCTAGGACTCTGCATCGTATGCCTAAGGTGTTTCAAAGCCTGCCCCACAGCAGCTCTCTACTTGATTGGAAAAGAGCGTTCTGCGTACTATCAAGGCCCGTGGCAGTTGCACGGGTATCTTGACCCGGCCGAAGCAAAAACACGCTTTGGGCGAAGCAAAAGGGACGGAGCTTTTTGCTTCACGCGACAGCATTGCCGCATGTCGCACTCCTCCGTCCCTCAACGACATCACACAAAGGATGAGATGCCCAAGGCGTGAAGCAGAAGCGATAGGGGCGGATCTTTTCGATCCTTAGCGACATAGACCCGTGCGACACAAATCAAGATACTTTCGCAGCTCGACAATTATCTCGTCGTGAAGCTCGCTTAGCGGGCGCGGATTAGCCCGGTATTTCTCGATGTTTCTAGCCCTAAAACCTTCGACGACAAAGAGCACTATGTCAATAGCTTTGGCAGGATCAAGGTCTGGCCGCAGATCAGAGAAGTCGATGTTCTGCACTAGGATTTGAAGATATCTTTCTACGTTCACCTTCTTCATCGTTGCGATTTTTTGCTCGACGTCTGGGGGACAGTCACATAGCTGCTGTACCAAAAAGCCGTATTCGAGGGGATGTTGGTCCGTCAAGGCCCACTTCCGCAAGGTAAGGGTAACTATGCGGTCGAAAATTGTTTCACGCTTCAGTTCAAGCCCGTGCAAGAAACTATCGCTGAGGACTTGCGTGCAGTGCTCTGTGAGGTACAGAAACAGACCCTTCTTGCTACCAAAGTAGTAAAAAAGCAATCCTTTGGCTATGCCGGCCTCACTGCACATAACATTTGTTGATGCACCGCTGTAACCCGCACGCGCGAACTCCCTAAGGCAGGCGTTGCGAATTATTGCTTGCTTGCTCGGGTCGAGGTTACCGAATGTGCTCGCTGTACCCACACCT
>JAGXSJ010000018.1 GCA_018333895.1 Truepera sp. | reverse complement strand
CGTGAAGCGATGATGCGTTGGCTAATGCACCCCGAAATTGTTAAGCCCGGTAATCTAATGCCCAACCTGGGCCTGGATCAGACTGAGGCTGAGGCGCTAGCCGCCTATCTGGAGACCCTAGCGCTACCTGGGTTTGATCTGCGCGCCGCTATCGACGTCGCTCTTGATGGTGGCCCAAGCAATCAAATCGATGCTTACGGCTACCTCGTAGATACCGATACTCCTGCTAAAGAGCTCGCTTTGGAGAGACCGTGAGTATAGCCCTCCCTGCTTCCCAAGCCGCAGTCAAGCCGTGGTGGCTCGATCTCTTGACTACCGTCGATCATAAAAAGATCGGTCTGCTGTACATCGTCACCGGTTTTGCGTTCTTTGCCCTAGGCGGAATCCTCGGGGGGCTTATGCGCTTGCAGTTGGCGCAGCCCGGGCTGGACCTGGTGACCGCGCAGCTCTATAACCGGATCCTCAGCATGCACGGCACCACCATGGTGTTTTTGTTCATCATCCCCATCGCAGCGGGTTTTGGCAACTACTTCCTGCCGCTGATGATCGGGGCGCGCGACATGGCGCTGCCGCGGATGAACGCCTTTGCCTACTGGCTCTATCTGTTCGGCGGGCTGCTAATTTACGCCGCGCCGCTCTTCGGCGGGGTCGCCGAGGGCGGTTGGGTAGCTTACTTTCCTTTCTCAGCGAGCGAGTTCCAGCCGACCGCTGGGCTTGATACCTGGCTCTTGGCCTTGCAGTTAGTCGGGTTCTCGTCGATCTTTGGCAGCATCAACTTCATTGCCACCATCATCAACTTGCGCACTAAGGGGATGGGCTGGCGGCACCTGCCGCTCTTTGCCTGGGGGATACTGGCCACCTCGTTGTTGGCGGTGATCGCTACGCCCGCCATCACCGTCGCCACCATGCTCACCTGGCTCGACCGGACGGTCGGCATCAGCCTGTTTGACCCTGCCATCGGTGGTGATCCGGTCTTGTATCAGCATCTGTTCTGGTTCTACTCGCATCCGGCGGTCTACATGATGGTGCTGCCGTGGTTCGGTCTCGTCTCGGAGATCCTGCCGACCTTTAGCCGCAAGCCGATTTTCGGCTATAAGGCGCTGGTCGTTGCGACCATGTTGATCACCCTGGTGAGCTTTATAGTATGGGCGCATCACATGTTTACGGCGGTGGGAGATCCCATACTCGAGCTGATCTTTGCCTTTACTACCATGCTGGTTGCGGTCCCGACCGGCGTCAAGATTTTCAACTGGCTGGCCACGGTCTGGCGCGGCAAGATCACGTTCAACACCGCCATGCTGATGTCCATAGGCTTTATCTTTAACTTTACCATCGGCGGGATTACTGGCGTGGCGCTCTCGGTAGTGCCCCTTAACTGGCAACTGCACGATACCCACTGGGTGGTAGCGCACTTCCACAACATCCTGGTAGGCGGCAGCGTCTTTCTCATCATGGCCGGGGTCTTCTACTGGTTCCCCAAGATGACCGGCCGCTTCCTGAACGAGCGCCTCGGCAAGTGGTTGTTCGGCCTGTGGTTTGTCGGCTACAACCTCACCTACGCACCGAAATACGTGCTGGGGATACTAGGGATGCCGCGCCGCATTTACACCTATCCGGCCGGGCTGGGCTGGGATACGCTCAATCTGATTGCCACTGTCGGGGCGCTGATGCTGGCAGTGGGCTTCTTGCTCTTTATCTACAACGTGCTGACTAGCCTGCGTAAGCCAAAGACCGCTGGTCCGAATCCCTGGGACGGTTATACCCTCGAGTGGGCGGCGGATAGCCCACCGGCAGCCGCCAACTTCGAAGTTGAACTACCCACTCAGTTCAAGAGCGAGCGCCCCCTCTACGACTGGGCTAAGGTGGGCCTGTGGCCGCGCCAGGGCGCGGTCAAGTTAAGTGCCGCGCAGCTTCACCTTCCCAACTCGAGCGCCTGGCCCATTGTCACCACCGTAGGGTTGACCATGCTCCTGGCGGGTCTAATTCTCCAGGGGCCGCTGGTGTGGATGGGGCTGGCCATCGCTGTTGCCGCCATGATCTTGTGGGCGCTGGAGCCAGCTTTTGAATCGGAGCGGGTCGAGCTCGAGGTGGCGCACCACAACCGCACTAGGGTGAATAACGGCCTGCTCTTCACCTACTGGTTCTTGATCTCGGAAGTAGCGCTCTTTTTGATCCTTTTTTCGGCCTACTTCTACCTGCTCTTTACCGGGCGCTTGCGCGAGGCGATCTTGAGCTTAAGCGCCCTGCCGGCGCTGGAATTGGCGCTGGTCAACACGTTGCTCTTGGTCGCCAGCTCCCTGACAGTGCATGTAGCGCACCACGGCTTACTTAAGGATAAGCGCCAGACCTTTTTGGCCTGGCTGGCAGTTACTATTGGGCTGGGCGCCATCTTTTTGGGTGTCACGGTGTTCGAGTGGCAGTTGCTGCTAGGCAAATACGACCCGACCCAAAACCTCTATCTGTCGGCCTTCTTTGCTATTACCGGACTGCACGGTCTACACGTAATAGCAGGGCTGATCATGTTAGCGGTGGCGCTGGTGCGCGGTTGGAATGGTCACTTCACACCCAAGCTGCACAACGGCGTGGAGGTGCCGGTGGTCTACTGGCACCTGGTCGATGTAGTGTGGCTGTTTGTACTGCTGCTTCTGTACGTGGTGCCGATCTTCTACCAGGGGCCTGAGATCGTGCTGGATATAAACCACTGGTTAATTCACTAGCGGTTGGGCCGGGTGAGTGCTAAGGCGGTAAGTTTGGTGATCAAGGTGCTTTTAACCCCGCGCTGGCTCGTGGCTCACCTGCTAGCACTCAGCCTGGTGGTGGCGCTTAGCAACTTGGGGCTGTGGCAGCTTCGGCGGCTTGACGAGCGCATCGCCACCAATGCGCTGCTGGCCGAGCGCCTGGATGATGAGCCGCAAGCCTATGCCCTGCTTGCCGAGGCGGTTCTCGACCCTGAAGCGTTGCGCCATCGCCCAACGGTAATTAGCGGGCGTTTTGACCCTGAGCGGGAGGTGCTACTGCGCTCCCGCAGCCATCAGGGGCAGCCGGGCTGGCACGTGCTGACCCCACTGCTCTTGGCCGAAGACCGCGCACTCCTCATAAACCGGGGTTGGGTGCCTTTTGCGATGGATACTCCGCCACTCGACGCAGTGCGCCCCCCCGAGGCCGAGGTGACGGTGTGGGGACGGTTGCAGCCTTCACAGCAGCCTCCTGATGGTTGGCTGGCGGTGCGCGATCCGCCTGAAGGGGTGCTCCAGAAGTTACTCTGGATCGATACCGAGCGGCTCGCCCGACAGTTTCCGTATCGGCTCGAGCCCTTCTACCTGGAGTTAATTGAGCAACGGCCCGCCACCCCAGGTCCGCTGCCCGTTCCGCCGCCACCCCCCGTGACCGGCACTGGCCCGCATCTGAGCTACGCCTTGCAGTTTTTCGCCTTCGCGCTAATTGGTAGCGTCGGCTACGGCCTACTTTTGCGTAGGGTGCTGACGGAGCACCGCTAGAGGCGCTATCGTGGCAGTGAAGTTCGTAGAGTGCTAAAAAGTAAGCAGCGGTGAGTTTTCACCGCTGCTTACCTTATGTGGTTGCGGGGGATGGATTTGAACCATCGACCTTCGGGTTATGAGCCCGACGAGCTACCAGACTGCTCCACCCCGCGGCGCAGCAAACATCAGCCTATCCCGTAGCAGCTTGACTTGTCAACCCCCGGGGCCCTTGGCAAAATATAAAGCGCATTGGCATATTCTCAACCGTCTGATAAGATCAAATATCACCAGAGGCCATCGTTGCGGAGTCCTTGTGGGGTGCTAGGCCAGCGCCTCGATCTCGCGCTTGAGGTCGCGCAGCGCAGCCTGGCAAGCCAGCAGCTCCTCCTCAGCAGCCTCTAGGCGGCCTAGCTCGCTGCGTACAAAGCGCGTGTAGGGCAGGATGGCTCCGGTGAGCTTCTCATGGGCGCGGCGGAGTTCGGCGTCGATCTGTCCGCTCAAGCTCTCGGCCAAACCGTCGCGCAGCGCCTGCATCTTCTGGTGCAGCTCGCGCTTGGCCTGGCGGCGGCGGCGCGGCAGCACCAGCAGCCCCAAGCCGGCGATGGTCAGGCCGGCGGCGATGCCGGTAACATCGAAAGCAGTCCCCGACAAGAAGGCCAGCACCGCCGCACCCAGCCCCAACCCACCGGCTTGCAGCAAGCCGGTCTGCACCCCCGCACCCTGCAAGGAGTCGGCCAGGCGCCGCCCCTCTTGCTCCTCGTTATAAGAGGCCATGACCTCCTTAGCGCTCTGATTGAAGGCGTTTAGCAGCGCCTGCCGGTCGTACTGGAAGCGCCCGCCTACCTCGCCGATAACTCGCTCCTCAGCGGCTTGGCGGCGCTCGGCCAGGTAGGCCATAACATCTTCCCAGAGCTGCAAGTTGCGCTGAACGAACCAGTCGACCATCTCCGTGACGGCCCGGTCGATGTCGCGATCGGCTCCGCGGATCACCTGCGCCGTAAACGCCTCGCGCACCCGTTGACCGTCAAGCAACACCAACAGCTTGCGCAAGCGCACGGTGTCGTCAAAAAACACTTCGCCCCGGCGCTCGACCTCCAGCAGCGCAGTCTTGACCCGCGCCAGATAGCTCTCGAACTCGCGGCGCATGTCGCGCCCGAACTGCACCAGTTGGCGGTCGACCTCTTCTAGGGTGCGGCGGTCGCCCTCGAGCAGCGCCAAGCGCTCGCGCACTACCTGCTCGTACACAGTGCCTACGTGCTGGGCTACCCCGAGCGGGTTAAGCAGTTTGAGCTTAAGGCGCTCGTCGCCCTGGAGCGTCTCGGCGATAAAGCGCTCGAGCCCGCGCAGCCCGGAAGTCTCAACGCCGGCTTCATCCCCCGCCTGCTTAGCCCGGAAAGCCTGCTTGGCGCTAACTCCAAACACCTGCGGGGTGAGGCCGAGCGCCTCTCGGGCGTGCACCGTGACAAACTCCAACACCTGGCGCCTATCCGCCTCGCTCTCCAAGATGTCGAGCTTGTTGACCACGATGACGATCTTTTTACCCCACGAGGCGATCAGTTCCAAAAAGGCCCGCTCCGACTCGGTAAAGGGCCGGTCGGCGCTGGTTACAAAGAGCACCAGATCAGCCCGCGGCACGAAGCGCTCGGTCAGCTCCTGATGGCGCTTAATGACCGCGTTGGTGCCCGGCGTATCGACGAAGGCCACCTCGCGCAGCAGCGGCAAGGGGGCCTCGCGGCGCAACAGGAAGCCGCCCTCGTCGGTCTCCTTGGCCTGCTCGCCGTAGGTGAGGATGGTAATCCGGTCGGTAGTGGGAGTGACGCCCTCTAGCATTACCGCCTGGCCTAGCAGGGCGTTGAGGACAGTAGACTTGCCGGCGTTGTATTCGCCGACGACTACCAGCATAAAGAGCCCTTCAAGGTCGCGCAGGGCGCTTTTTAGCTCGGCTAGGTCGCCGCTGGCTGCATCGAGCTTGCCGAGCACGGTGCGCAGGTCGGCAATCGCTAACCGCTCGCGGTTCAAGAGGTCGCGCACGGCCTCGTCCATGGTCAGGTCCATGCTTCACCCTATCATGCAGCAGCTAGTCAGAAAAAAGTTGAGGAGAGAGTGGAGAGGGACGAGAAGAGAGTGAGTCACCACTTCCCAGAGAGTGCTTACTCTTTCCTCGTTTCTCGCTTTCTTGCTGACCAGCTGGTACGGTATCCTTACCCTATGAACCATACACTTACTGAACTGACTGAGCGCCTAGCCGTCATCAGCGACCTCCATGAGGCTGCCTCCCTCCTCTCCTGGGATCAGCACACCTATATGCCGCCCGGTGCTACGGCGGCGCGGGGCCAGCAGCTCGCTACCTTAAGCAAGCTCAGCCATCAGCTCTTTACCGACGCCGAGATCGGCAAGCTCCTCACCGTCTTGGAGTCCGCGCCGTTGGCATCCGACTCCGACGAGGCGGCCCTGGTCAAAGTGACGCGGCGCCTCTATGACCGCGCTAGTAAGCTCCCTGCCGACTTCGTTGAGGAGTTCGCTAAGCTCCGCACCCAAGCGCAGCAGCGCTGGGCCGAAGCGCGCCGCGGCAAGGACTTCTCGCAATTTGCACCGCTGTTGCAAGAGATCGTGGCCATGACCCGCCGCGAGGCGGACTACCTGGGCTACCTTGATCACCCTTACGACGCCCTGCTAGATGGCTATGAGCCCGGTATGCGGACCGCTGAGGTGAAGCGCGTCTTTGCCGAACTCAAGGGCCCCATCGTAGCGCTGGTGCAGGCCATCAAGGCGCAAGGTCGCCTCAGCGACGCGCCGCTGCGGCAGCCCTTTGATGAAGCCAAGCAGGAGGCGTTTGCCCTGGAGATGGCCCAAGCCTTCGGCTACGACCTGTCGCGTGGCCGCTTAGACCGCACCGTTCACCCCTTTGCCCAGAGCATCAGCAAGTACGATGTGCGGATCACCACCCGCTATAACCCTGAGTACCTGGTCCCGGCGCTGTTTGGCACGCTGCACGAGACCGGCCATGCGCTCTACGAGCAGGGGGTAGCCGATGAGTACTACCGGAGCCCGCTCGGGTCGGTGCAGAGCCTGGGCCTGCACGAGTCGCAGTCGCGGCTGTGGGAGAACTTAGTCGGGCGCAGCCGCGGCTTCTGGCAGTACGCCTATCCTAAACTTCGGGCCTACTTCCCTGGGCTTAACGGGGTGCCGCTCGAAGAGTTCTACGCCGCCATCAACCGCGTCGAGCCGAGCTTTATCCGCGTCGAAGCCGACGAGGTCACCTACAATCTGCATATTATGCTCCGCTTCGAGCTCGAGCTGGCCCTGCTTGAGGGCACGCTGGCCGTAAGCGACATCCCTGCTGCCTGGAACGCTAAGGTTGAGGAGTACCTGGGCATCACCCCACCCGACGATGCGCTAGGCTGCCTGCAAGACATCCACTGGTCGATGGGCGGCATCGGCTACTTCCCGACCTATACCTTGGGCAACGTGATGAGCGTGCAGCTATTCGAGGCGGCCAAGCGCGCCCACCCCGAGATCGACTTAGACATCACCGAGGGTCGCTTCGCCACGTTGCTGGCCTGGCTGCGCGACAACGTCCACCGGCACGGCGCCAAGTACCAAGCCGATGAGCTGTTACAGCGCGCGACCGGCAGCCGGCTTGACCCTGGGCCGTACATCGGCTACTTGACAAGTAAGTATCGCACGCTCTACCGCCTTGCTTAACGATCAGGATCTACAGCGCTTTATTGTTGAGCGCGGCATCGACGCGGTGCTGGTCTATCCCGACCGCCCCACGCCGACCGTCCCGGCTGCCGCCGAGGCGCTTAGGGTTAGTCCCCAAGAGATCATCAAAAGCCTGGTCATCTTGGTGAGAAGCGAGCCTTGGCTAGTTATTGCCGCCGGCGAGGTGCGGGTCAGCTATAAGCTCCTGCGCGAGGCGCTCGGCGTGTCGCGGCGCAAGTTACGGCTCGCTAGCGCCGAGGAGGCACTAGGAATCACCGGCTTTGCGGTCGGTGCCATGCCGCCCTTTGGCCACCTTACCCCCCTGCCCACGCTGCTTGACAGCCTCAGCGTGCCTAGCCAAGACAGCAAGCTGCTATACGGCGGGGGCGGTACCCAGGCTGCTATGCTGCGTTTAAGTGTTGCCACCTTGCGAACAGTCACCCAAGGGCGCTGGCTCCCGCTGACCGCAGGGGAGGAGGAGGAGTGATGAGAATCTTACTGGCTGTGCTGCTGCTCGGCCTTAGCCTGGCCCACGCCCGCATCGGTGAAGGGCTGGAGCGCGTTTTGGCGGTGCTCGAGCCCTTTGCGCTGAGCCAACTGGAGAGCGGTGAATATACCGCTGGTGACTTTAAGCTAACTTTTGTAGAGCGCCAAGGGCTCCTCTATAGCCTCTCCGGCAGCGGCTTGCTCGATGAGGACGGCATCGCTCTGGCGTCCCAAGCTATCGGCGCGGCCACCGGCTACCTGGACGGGATCGCCGTGCCGGTTAGGCAGTTTTTCGAGACGCGGGTCGGCGAGCTGTCCGGCCGCGGCCCGATCCCGTTCGGAGTAGAGGAGTACACGCTTACCCTCGAGGTCTCAGGGGCCACCGCCCCCTTCATGGGGACCTTCCGGCTGACGTTACCGGCCGTTCCTGAGGAGCAATTCCCGCCTGGTCGCCACACGCTAGGGCCGGCGGACGCTACCTACGTAATCCGCGAGTTCAGCGACTTTCAGTGCCCAGCCTGTGCCAACTTCTACCGCGTGAGCCTGCCCATCATCAAGGAGCAGCTCCTGGCACGGGGTGACGTGCGCTTTGAGTTTCACTACCTGCCGCTGGAAGGCCCCTTTATCAACTCCTTCCCGGCTGCCGAAGCCGCTGAGTGCGTAGCTTACCTTAACCCAGAAGGCTTCTGGAGCTTTCACAGCGCGCTCTTTACCCATCAGCGGACCTGGGCCAACCTCGAAAATCCCACCAGCTACTTTGTCGAGCTGGCCGCCGGTCAGGGGCTGGCTACCGCAGGACTTGCGACCTGCCTGAGCGAGCGCACCTTCTATTCCACGGTGCGCGAGGCGCAAACCCACGCCATGCAGGTGCTGGGCTTGCGCAGCACCCCGTCAGTCTTCTTGGGTGGCTATCGGGTGCGCAACCACACTAACCTTGACGACTACCTGCGAGCTATGGCGCTGCAAGACGCCTTGGCGCTAGACGAGTAAGGACTACCAGCGGCGCAGTCCGCTAAGGAGCATAGCCAAGAGCACCAGCAAGCCGCCGAGCCAGCCTAATAAACTTAGGGTCTCGCCGAGCCATAGATAGGCAAAGAAGGCCGCAAATACCGGCTCCAAGACGAAGATCACCGCTGCTGCATAGGCGGGTACCACTCGCTGGGCATAGGTCTGAGCTACGGTAGCAATCGCCGTGGCTGCCACCGCCAGATAGGCGAGTGCCCCCCAGGTCGCAACCGGGATCTCCGGGATCAGGCTCAGGTGCGGCAGCGCCCACAGCCAGGCTAGCGCCGCCATCGGCCAGAGCTGTACCGCCGAGAGCGACAGCGCCGAAGCCTTGCCTGCTACCTCGCCCAAATAGACCACGTAATAGGCGTAGAAGACGGCTGTAGCCAAGATCCACAGGTCGCCGCTGTTGATGCCGTCCACACTCGTTAACGTCAATAATCCTAGGCCAGCGAGGGCTACTATGGCGGCCAGGTAAGCCTTAGGGGGGATGCGGTTGTTAAACCACCAGCTGCCGATAATAGGGGTCAAGATAACGTTGAGGCCGGTAATAAAGGCCGCCTTGGAGGCGGTGGTAAGGCTCAAGCCGATGGTCTGAGTGGCAAAACCGGCAAAGGCCAACAGCCCTAAGATCAAGGCCGGACGCCAGGCCCGGCGATCAAGCCGCACCCAGGCCAGCGCCAGCGCCGCCAGGGTAAAGCGGATGGCTAATAAGAGCGGCACCGGCAGCACGGCGAGCGCTTCCTTGACGATAGCGAAGGTCGATCCCCAGACTACGGTGATGGCAACGAGGGTGAGCACTCCAACCAGCGGCGACACACAGACGATTCTTGCATACCGATTGTCAGCGAGTCGACCGGCAATCTACACGACCTATCGGACACGATTTTCTTGAAGCACTATAATGGTGGGGATGAAAAAGCTGACCGTCCCAGGCAGGAGAGCCGGTGATATTCGTCGGTAGCCATCAAGCCTTCCGCATCGGTTACGGTGAAGATGCCCATGCCCTAGCGGCTGGGCGTCCGCTGATAGTTGGCGGCGTGCCGATTACTAGCCCGCATGGCACCGTAGCGCATAGCGACGGTGACGTACTGCTGCATGCACTAGCCGATGCCTTGCTGGCTGGCTATGCGCTCGGCGACATCGGCCAGCACTACCCCCCCGCTGACTCGGCCTTCAAGGGCATGGATAGCGCCAAAATAGTTAAAGGCGTGCTGGTCATCCTGGATCAGCACGCTGCCGACTTCTCGATTGTCAACGTGGCGGCGGCAGTAACCCTAGACCATCCTAAGCTGGGGCCTTACCGGCAGCAGATGCAAGCGCGGATAGCCGAGTTGCTAGCGCTTGAACCGGAGCAGGTCGGCGTGACCTTCAAGACCAGCGAAGGACTGGCGCCGGGGCACATTCAGGCGCGGGTGGCGGTGCTGCTAGCTTCCTAATTCTGGCCGATCAAATAAAAAGCCCCCTCAGTCGAGGGGGCTTGGTTGCACTGTCGCGTTTACGGGCGGAAGCTCACACCCAAGGCAATGGTCGGGTAGAGCTGAGTGTAAGGAGCAAGCGGTGCTGGATTAAAGTAGTAGTCAACCGTCGCTTCCAGGAACAGGCCCAGGTTGCGGGTCAAGCTGAACTCCAGGCCAAGCAGGCCACCGGCGAAGGGGCCTTCGTTAACTTGACCCCAGTTACCCAGGTTGAAGGTGTAACCGCCACCGGCGCCGACATAGGCGTTCAAGTTGCCGCCTACGTCAAGGCGATAGATCAGGTGGGCCGCGCCGGTTAAGCTACCGGCTTCAATCGGGCTCTGGCGACCGTAGTCGATTGTGGCTCTGGCCCCAATCCCCCAGAGGATGTCATCAAAACCGACCTTGAGGCGAGCGCCGAAGCGGAGATCTTGCAGTGTGGTGAAGGTGTCGATCTCACCAAAACCGGCCAAGCCTACATAGAACGGACCGCGCACCGGCACTACCGGCTCGACCACGGGAACGGGGACTTCGACCGGCTCAACCGGCACTGGCTCGACTACTGGCGGGGCGACCACTACTTCGCCGGGAGGGCCTGCAGGGCCAGGCGGGCCGGGAGGACCTTCTGGGCCTTGCGGGCCAACTGGGCCGGGAGGGCCTGCAGGACCAGGCGGGCCGGGCGGGCCAGCCGGACCAACCGGGCCTTCGGGGCCAGGTGGGCCTTGCAACACACCGGCAGCGATATCGGCGCGGATGGCATCGAGTTCGGCAGTGAGCTGAGCTAGCTGCGCCCGTAGCAGTTCGATCTCGCTCAGAAGGGTCTGCTCGAGCGTGCTGACCCGCGTCCCCAGGGTGTCAAGGTCGGCGGCTAGCTCCGCTACGGCGTTGCGCAGCGCGCTGATCTCGGCCTCGCTGAACGCCCGCAAGGCGGCCATATCGCGCTCAACAACGTCGAGCAGGCGGCTCACAACTAGCGCCGCCTGGTAACGGGTGAAGCCCTCGTTACCGCGGAAAGTGCCGTCCGGGAAGCCGATGACAATGCCTAGCTCGGCGACCCGGGCCACCGCGTCAGCGGCCCAGTGCCCCGCCGGGATGTCCGCGAACGGTTGAGCCTGTGCCAGGGCACCGCTCAAGGTCGCGGCGGCAAGTAGGGTGATTAGTAACTTTCTCATAACCCGATGTTACCTCCTATGACTGTGCTTACTCTCTTCTTGCTGCGCGGTAGGCTTACCCTATCACGCACGATCTGCTCGTCACCGCTACCGCATTGGCTACGGCAGTGCAAATCCCGCGGTTAGTATCGCACGTAAGTCACAGCGTGCGATGAAATCCAAGTGAGAACATGAGAACGATCGATCTGTGAAAAAGCTCGCGTTGGAAGCTTATGCCGCACTAATGACGTCCTAGTCAGCCTATATCAAGCCGCCTTGGGGGCGCCACTACCTTTCTTGATACTTCACATAGAGGATGCCACCTTCGACCTGAGTGTCATAAAGACGGATCTTTTTGACCGCCGGCAGCGTGGGCTTGCCGCTAGCGAGATCGAACTTGGCGCCGTGCCGACCACACTTCACCGCCCCTTCGAGTAGCTCGCCATCGTGGAGGATGCCGTTGTCGTGAGTGCAGCGGTCCTCCAGGGCGTAAAACACCCCGCCCTGATAAACCACTAACACCTCGCGCCCGGCCACCTCGACCGGCATCATGCTGTTGTCGGCGAAGTCCGCCACCTTACCCACCGCAATGCGTCCTTCAGTTACGGCCATAACCCTCCCGAAAAGCAGTATTCAAGTATTCGAGTATTCAAGTAGGGGCCCAAGTGCATAAGTTAAGTGCCTAGTAGCCTCGTAGGGTGCGCTTGCGCACCTCATTTGGCACGCCCCCCCGAGATCGCCACGCTCCTACGGTGCTCGCGATGACAGGACAGGGTCCAGGGGATTTTTCGAATGCCCTCTAGTGTGGTACCGCATAAGCCCCACTCGGCACTAGGTACTCAGCGCAGGCCTGACCTGCCGAAGGGCCTAGAGCTTCTCCTTCACGCCCGGTACACCGAGCTTGGCCTGTACTACCCGCTCGACGTACTCGGCTACCTTGGGTAGGGTAACGCGGCTCATCACCTCGTGCAAAAAGCCCGTGACCAGCAGGTGCTCGGCCATCTCGGGTTGTAGCCCGCGGCTCATTAAGTAGAAACGCTGATCTTCCGGGACTGGGCTGGTGGTGGAGCCGTGCGAGCAGCGCACGTCGTTGGCGCCAATCTCTAACTGCGGGATCGAGACCGCTTGGGACTCGGCATCTAATAGCAGGTTGCGGTTGGTCTGGTAGGCATCGGTCTTCTGCGCTCCCGGCTCGACTTTGATGATGCCGGAGTAGACCGCCGTGCTGTTGTCGCGCAGCGCGCCCTTGAAGAGCAGGTCGCTGCGGGCGTTCGGCGCGGCGTGGTGCTGCAAGGTGTACTGGTTGTAGTGCTGTCCCTCGTCGGCGAAGTAGAGGCCCAGCATCTCCGAGTCGGCGCCCGGTCCCTCGAGCCTGCACTCTACTTCAGCCCTGGCCGCGTCGGCCCCCAGGCTGACCGAGAGCGACTCCAGGCGGCTGTCGCGAGCCAAGTGAGCGCGCACTTTGCTGAGCTGCACCACGTTGCGGCTCCAGTTCTGGAGATTGACGTAGCGCAGCTTGGCGCCGTCCAGCAGGATGATTTCAATGGCCGCACTGGAGAACAGCCGCTCCGGGAACGGTTCTGAAGTGTACTCGTCGAGGTAGGTCAGCTTAGCGTTGGTATCGACGATAATCAGCGTGCGTTGAGCCGCCAGGCCGCCGGTATCGGCGGTGATGAAGGCGCCGAAGGGGAGAGCTACCTCGACGTTCTTAGGGACGTAGACGAAGGTACCGTTCTGCCACAGCGCAGCATTAAGGGCCGCGTACTTGTCCTGTTGGGCGTTTACGACGGTATAGAGGTGGCGTCTAACCAGAGCTTCGTGCTCAGTAAGGGCCGTGCGCAGGTCGGTGAAGATGACGCCCTCTTCCGGAATCTTGACGTCGCGATAAACGACCTCGGCGCCCTTATGCACCAGCACTCCTTCGGCGTCGGAGTCGATGATGCGCATACTGATCCGCTCCGAGATGCTGGTGTCCTTGGGAGGGGCAACTAGCGACAGGCCGTCTATGGCAAAGCGCTTGAGCTGGCTGTAGCGCCACATCTCGTCGCGGTTGGTGGGCCAGGAGTGCGCTTCAAAGCTGCGCCAAGCGGCGCGGCGCTCGTCAGCGAGCCAGGCGGGCTCTTGATAGCGCGCGATGAGCGCTTCGACGCCCTCAGCGCGAATAGCATTGTCAGTTGAAGTGGTTATGCTAATCCCTCCATCTCAGCGGTAAATCTCTTTGCGATGCTCTATAGGCACAGTAACGGTCCTAGTTGTCATGTCAACGTCAAACACGATACGGTAATCTCCGACGCGCAGACGATACGATAGCTCACCCTTCAGCTTGATGGCGCCGGTCGGAAAAGGATCCTCGGCCAGCTGCTCGACCTTTGCCCAGATGTGCTTTGCTGCCTCTGGGTCTAGCGCTGCCAAATCCTTCTCCACGCGCTTCTTAAAACTCAGCGTATAAGCCATCAGCCAAGACTGCGACGCTCTCTCTCATCGAGCGAGAGCGTTTCACCACCACGTCGCTCGGCAAGCACTTCCCGGTGCCAGCGATCCTCAAGCAGCGCCTCATACTCCTCGAGGCTCAAAACGATGTGGGTGCGCTTAGCACTGGCGTCGGTGAGGTATTGATACGTATCCTTGGGTCTATCTGCCACGCTGGCCACTCCTCTCGAAGCCGTCCTCGCCTTTACCCCACGCTTCCTTCCATCTCCAGTTCGATGAGCCGGTTAAGCTCAACGGCGTACTCCAGCGGCAGCTCCTTGGCGATCGGCTCCAAAAAGCCGCGCACGATTAATGCCGCCGCTTCGTCCTCGGGCAGGCCGCGGCTCATGAGGTAGAAGATCTGCTCGTCGTTGAGCTTGCTAACGGTGGCCTCATGGCCGACATGGGCGGTCTTTTCGTTGATCTCGATGTAGGGGTAGGTGTCGGTGCGGGCTTGGTCATCGAGCAGCAGCGCGTCACACTCGACGTTGGCTCGAGCCCCAGTGGCTCCTTCGTAGATCTTGACCAAACCGCGGTAGCTGCTGCGCCCGGTCCCCTTGGAGATCGACTTGGAGACGATCTGTGAACTGGTGTTGGGGGCGGCGTGAATGACTTTGGCGCCGGCGTCCTGGTGCTGGCCGTCGGTGGCAAAGGCGATAGAGAGCACCTCACCACGGGCACCCTCCTCGAGCAGGTAGGTGCTGGGGTACTTCATGGTGATCTTGCTCCCCAGATTGCCGTCTAGCCAGCCCATGCTGGCGTCTTTATAGACCAGGGCGCGCTGAGTGACCAGGTTATAGACGTTGTGCGACCAGTTCTGGATGGTGGTGTAGCGCACCTGGCTGCGCTCCTTGCAGATGATCTCGATCACACCGGAGTGGAAGCTGGCGGTGTTGTAGGTCGGCGCGGTGCAGCCCTCGATGTAGTGGAACTTCGAGCCCACGTCGCCGATAATCAGCGTCCGCTCAAACTGGCCGATACTCTGCGCGTTGAGAAGGAAGTAGGCTTGCAGGGGCACTTCAATCTCAACGCCGGGCGGTACATAGACGAACGACCCGCCCGACCAGACCGCCGAATTGACTGCGGCAAAGTAGTTATCCTCGGGCGGCACCACCGTGGCAAAGTACTCCCTAAACAGCTCGGGGTGCTCGCGCAGGCCGCTGTCAGAGTCGAGAAAGATCACACCCTGGCGCTCCCACTCCTCTTTGAGCGAGTGATAGACCATCTCCGATTCGTACTGGGCTCCTACCCCGGCCAGAATCTTCTGCTCGGCCTCAGGGATGCCCAGCCTGCGGTAGGTCTCGCGCACCTCGGCGGGGATCTCTTCCCAGTTATTGGTCGTGCCCTGCCGGTCTTGCGGGCGGATGTAGAAGTAGATCTCGTCGAAGTTGAGGCTGCTTAGGTCCGGGCCCCACTTGGGGCGCCCCTTTTTCTCAGCGATCTCAAGAGCCTGGAGGCGGAACTTGAGCATCCACTCCGGCTCGCCCTTAAAATAGCTGATCTGCTCAACTATGCGCCGATTTAAGCCCTTTTCCGACTTAAAGGCATAGTTCTCAGGCATCTGGAACTGGTACTGCCGGGTATGCTGTAGGTTGTCGAGCTGAGGTGTATCGGACATACCTTCTCCCCTCTAGGCCGCGACCTGCTCGCGGACCCAGTCGTAACCTTTCTGATCAAGCTCAACGGCTAGCTCCTTGAAGCCTTCGGCGATGACCCGGCCCTCGATCATCACATGGACGCGGTCGGGGATGATGTAATTAAGCAGGCGTTGGTAGTGGGTAATAACCAGTGCGCCAAAGTTTGGCCCCCGCGCAGCATTGACGCCAGCCGCTACGGTCTTAAGCGCATCGACGTCAAGGCCGGAATCGGTCTCGTCGAGAATGGCGTAGCGTGGTTCCAAGACCAGCAGTTGCAGGATTTCGGAGCGCTTCTTCTCGCCGCCCGAGAAGCCTTCGTGCAGGTTGCGCTCGATGATCGACTCGTCCCAATTGAGCGCCCTAACCGCCTGTTGGATTTTGCGGTAAAGCTCCAGCACGCTGATCTCGTCCCCTTCCGGGCGGCGGGCGTTGACTGCTAAGCGCAAAAAGTTGGCGATCGACACGCCCGGCACCTCGACCGGGTACTGGAAAGCCAGATAGAGGCCGGCTCGAGCCCGCTCGTCCGGCTCCATCTCAAGCACGTTGACCCCGTCTAGTAACACCTCGCCCTCGGTTACGGTATAGCTCGGGTCGCCCGCGATGATCTTAGCCAGAGTGGACTTCCCTGAGCCGTTAGGCCCCATCAGGGCGTGGACCTGCCCCTTGGGCACGACAAGATCGACGCCGCGCAGGATCGGTTCACCGTTAGCGTGGGCGTGGAGATTTCGAATGACTAGCTCGGACATAGGCACCTCATTGTTCTAAGGATGTCGAGTCTGGTTAGATGCTAATCAAGACTCGTTCCGATTTAAGTATAGTCGATCTTACCCGAAAAGTCGAGTAAGTCAATCGGCTTTCAGCGTAACAGATTTAAGTGAAGCAGGCTGTGTGCTAGCGTGTGCGTCGCAGCCAACCGAACAGCCCCCGCCAAGGCCTCTTGCCCTCCTTGGTCTGTTTGGCACCGTTGTGGGTGCGGCTGCTACGCCCTACCTGCGTTTGCTTGGTCGCCTCGACAGTCGGCGTGGGCACAGGATCGATACCCGCTGCAGTGGTAAACGCCTCGATAAGCTCGCGCACGGTGGAGTGGCGCTTAGCTGCGTCGCGCGACATCGCCTTGGCTACTACCGCCGCAACACGGCGCTCGAGCTCCGGGCGATAGTGGCGGGGGTTCTTCGGCAAGCCGCTGAGATGCGCCATCATCAGCGTGTCGTAGCTGTCGCCCAGGAAGGGGCGGGTACCGGTAAGGACCTCATAGGCCAGGATGCCTAGGCTATAGATATCGCTCTGGATGCTAGCTGCGCTGCCCTGGAAAACTTCCGGCGCCATATAGAAAGCCGTGCCGACCCGCTCGACGGTGCGGTCCGAGAGATAGATACCGGTCCCGAAGTCGCCCAACTTGGCCACACCGCCGTCGGTCAAGAAGACGTTGGCGGGCTTAACATCGCGGTGCAGCACGCCGCGGCTATGGCTGTAGGCAAGTCCGCGGCTCACGTCCAGGATCAGCTCATAGCAGCGCTTAAGCGGGAGCTGACCTTGCTCTAGCAGCAGTTGGTCCAGGGTGCCGCCGGCGCAGTACTCCAGCACCAAAAAGGCGCGTTCGCCGGTGGGGTGGCCGTCATGAGCGGCCACGATATTCGGATGACTGAGGTTTAAGGTGATCTGCACCTCGCTCTCAAACATCCGCCGCAGCACCGGCCGGTGATTAAGCTCCGGGCGTGGCAGCTTGAGCGCGACTACTCCGCGCTGGTCGTGCCGCGCCAGATAGACCGACGAAGTCTGTCCCGCACCGAGCAGGCGGACGGTCTCATAGCGGGGAGGGACAAAGGTCGGTGTCATAAACAGGCGGCCATTACGCCCTATTTACTATACTTGGCCAGAGCCTGCGAAGGAAGCGATGAGGGAACGGTTAGAGAGTAAAATGCTCACCTGGCTTTAGCACCACTACCCGGCTGTCGGTCTGCGTTTCAACCGCTGCCTTAAACGCCTGCGCATCCTGCCTAATCAGTTCGAAGGTGTTGTAATGAATGGGGATGACCACCTGGGGCCTAAGTAGCCTAACCGCCTCCAGGGCATCCTCAGGGCCCATGGTGTAGTTGTCGCCAATGGGCAAGAGCGCCACAGCGAGGGCTTTTTTGCCGATCAGCGCCATGTCGCCAAAGAGCGCGGTATCGCCGGCATGATAGAGCCGCTTTCCTTCCGCTGCTAACACCAGGCCGCTCGGCATACCGGCGTAGGAGCCGTCCGGCAGCGAGTTAGAGTGCCAAGCCGGGGTGTAGGTCACCTTGCCAAAAGGGAAAGTAAAGCTTCCACCGATATTCATGGCGTGCCCCGAGATGCCCCGCTGGCCCAGGTACGACACCACCTCAAAGCTGGCGATGACGGTCGCGCTGGTGCGCTTAGCGATGCTTTCGGTATCACCGTAGTGGTCGCCGTGGGCGTGGGTGAGCAGAATGTAAGCTGGCGACAGCTCCTCAGCCCGCTGTGTGGCGACCGGATTGCCGGTCAAGAACGGGTCGATCGCTACCTGCTGGTCGCCAATGTCTACTACAAAGCCTGCATGCCCCAGGAATGTCAATTTCATGTGGCTCCTTTGAGAATCGGTATTCAAGTATTCGAGTATTCAAGTAGGGGCGACCCCACGTGGGCGCCCCATCTTCATCGGTGGTGAACGATCGCTCATAAACGATTCCTCTCCAAACCATAGCGTCGGGCACCAGTCTACCATGCCCCGGAGGGGGTCGCGGGTGCCCTGCCCCTGAGGGTATTGTCTGGACCGCTAGGTCGTTATAAACAGCCGGCCGGCCTCGTGCAGCGAGGCGACTCGCCAGCGTGTCAGCGCTGCAAAAGCCGCCTCGGACTGCTCACCGAAGGTGATAGCGACACAGCTCATCCCGGCGCTTACCGCCGCAGTGACGCCGGCGATGCTGTCCTCGAAGGCTACGCAGCGCTCAGCCGCGACGCCGAGTGCGGCAGCCGCATGGTGATAGAGATCAGGAGCGGGCTTGCCAAACTGCACCTCATCGACCGAAAAGCGCCGGGGTATGAGCGCGGCCCAGGAGTGAGGGCGCAAGGTGGCCGCCACAACGCTAGCAGGCGAATTGGAGACGATGGCTCGAGCCTTCCCTATGGCCGCTACCTGCTCGACTAGCTCTTTGGCCCCAGGACGTGTGGGTGCCGTATCGAGGCGGGACAGGACCTCTAGCTCGAGCGCCTTCAGAAAGTCAGCCGCTCTCGCTTGCAACCCATAACGCTCAGCTAGCACCGCCAGCAGCGCCGCTGTGTCGAGCCCGCGAAGCTCAGCCAGGGCCATCTCAGGCAGCACCGTGCCGAAGCGGGCTGCTACCCAGCGTTCGGCTGCGAACCACAAGGGCTCGGTATCGACTAGGGTGCCGTCCATATCGAAGAGCACCGCCTCGACCTCAGCTAGTCTCAGCACGCTAGCGCCTGCTAGCCCGCGGATCTAGGGTGTCGCGCAGCCAATCGCCCAGCAGGTTAATACCCAAAGCGGTAATGGCGATAGCCAGCCCTGGATAGATCGCCAGCCACGGCTGAGTGAGCAGGTGCTGCCGTCCCAGCGCCAGCATGTTGCCCCAGCTCGGCACCTCGGGCGGCACGCTAAGCCCCAAAAAGCCCAAGCCTGCCTCATAGAAGATCATCGCCGACATCTCGAAGGTCGCCAGGGTAATTAGCGGCCCTGCCAGGTTGGGCAGCAGGTGCCGGGGGATGATCCGCCAGGCCCCCGCCCCGAGCCCGTATGCCGCCTCGATAAAAGCTTGCTCTTTGAGGCGCAGCACCTCGCCGCGGGTGAAGCGGATAAACACGGGCGAGCAGGTCACACCAAAGAGCAAAATCACGTTGGTCAGGCTAGGTCCCAAGATGGTAGCGACGACGATTACCAGCACCAGATAGGGAATCGACAACAAGAGGTTGGTATACCCGCTGATAACCGTATCCCACCAGCCGCCAAAATAGCCGGCGATAAGGCCCAGGGTAACGCCTATGGCTAGGGCCAGCAGCACTCCCAGAAAGCTGACCAAAAGCGATACGCGGGCGCCGTAAACGATGCGGGTCAAGAGGTCTTGCCCAAGCTGATCGGTGCCCAAGAGGTGGGCGCTCCTCCCGCCTTCGACCCACAGCGGCGGGATACGGGCGCTCATCAAGTTGCCCTCGGCCGGCCCGTAAGGGGTCAGGTAGGAGGCAAAGACCGCCATCAGCACAACAACCAGCACCAGCACGGCGCCGAGCACCCCGCCCACGTTTCCCCTTAAGCGCCGAAGAAGCATGGAGCCACCCATCCCTGCGCCGACCGGCCGTTGGTGTACCAAGGCTTTGGCTCGAGCTACGCGAGAGTGCTCGCCAACCATCAGCCGGTCCTTATCCGCGGATCGATCAGGCTGTAGCACAGGTCGGTTAGATAATGGATGCTGATGGCGATAAACGCGATAAAAATGGTCATAGCTTGCACCAGCGGAAAGTCGCTGTCGCGAATGGCACCTTCAAGCAGCGTCCCCAGACCCGGCCAGGCAAAGACCACCTCGATATAGATCGAGCCACCGAGCAGGTAGGTGAACTGGATGCCGAGCACGCTGATAATCGGGATAGCGACATTAGGCAGGATGTGGCGAAATGAGACTCCAGAGGCCCTAAGCCCCTTCGAGTACGCCGTGCGGATGAAGTCGGAGCTGCGCACCTCCAACACCACCGAGCGCGTCAGCCTCACTAGCTGACCCATGCCCGAGAAGCCGAGCGCGATTGCGGGCAGCACTAACGAAGCCAGCGAGTCGCGGCCAAACGAGGGGAGCCAGCGCAGCTCGACGGCAAACAGGAGGATCAGCAGCATCCCCAGCCAGAAGCTGGGAATGGTCTGCCCCAGGAGCCCTACCCCCCGCGCCATGCGGTCGGCGAGCGAGCCGGGGTTCATCCCGCCTAGCACGCCCAGCGGCACCGCTACTAGCACGGCAAAGAGCAGCGCGGCCAGGGCCAGTTCGACCGTAGCAGGAAGGCGCTGCCAGATCAGCTCGAGGTTGTCCTGCCTAAAGCGCAGGCTCTGCCCCAAATCGCCATGCAATGCCCCACCGATGAAGCCGGCCAGCTGCCGATAGAGCGGCTCATTGAGCCCCATCGTCTGGCGGAAGGCTTCGCGCTGCGCCATCGGAGCGTCCATCGGCAAGATCAGGCTCACCGGGTCGCCGGTCAGGCGCACCATGAGGAATACCAGCAGCAAGGCCCCCAGCAGTAACAGGAGCGACTCGGCGCCGCGCCTGAGGGCGAAGCCGATCATGATGGGACCACACTACTGAGGCGGGATTGAACTTTTCCCGCCCCAGTCCTGGTGGCCACGCTCTCAGTCACGCAGCGACACGCTCTTTAGGAAGTACTCCTCGGCAGCCCGCGGCGCGTAGCCCTCCACGTTGCTGCGAATCGCTTCAAAGATCGTTAGCTGATAGAGGTAGATAAAGGGCGGCTCTTCGAACATCAGCCGGTGCATCTCCTGATAGAGCGCAGCTCGCTCATCGCGATCGACGGTCCGTTCGATCTGGCGGATCAGCGCCGTAAGCCGGGCATCTTCCCAGGTGTTGTAGTAGTTGCCCGGTAGCAGCGCCCCTTGCAGTCTGGGCAGCGCTTCGCCGATGGCGCTCGACCAGGAGTCGACGTACATCGGCCCTACTGCGCCGTAATGAGGCTCGCTCCAGAAGCGGTTGGTGGTCATGAACTCAAGGCGCACCTCGACGCCTACCTGTGCCAGGCTGCGTTGGATGGCGAGGCAGACCTCGTTGATGTTGACGTAGCCATCGGTCGGGCAGCCCATGGCGATCTCAAAGCCGTCTGGGTAGCCCGCCTCAGCCAGGAGTGCGCGGGCTCGTTCCGGGTCGTAGGGTCGCGGTTGCATCAGCTCGGAGTCGAAGCCGAGGTTCCCCTCGACGATGAAGCCGGCGATCAGGTTGGCGTGACCACCGAAGATGGCCTGGACGATGCCGGGGCGGTTGGTGGCGTAGTTAAGCGCCTGGCGCACGCGCACATCTGCAAGGGGTGTGCCTACGCCAGCGCCGATGTTCTTAAAGCCGACGTAAAAGACCCGATCGTTGAGATAGGTAACCACCTCGACTTCAGGGTTGTTTGCCAGTATGGCTACCTGATCGGCGGTAAGGCGGTTAGCGATATGCACTTCGCCGGTCCGGATCGCTGCTAAGCGCGTAGAGGCGTCGGGGATAACCCGGAAGATAAGCCGCTCAACTTTGGGCAGCCCTGCTCGCCAATAGTCGGGGTTTGCCTCGAGCACCACCCGGTCGCCCGCCGTGCGCGAGACGAAGCGGAACGGCCCGGTGCCTATCGGGCGCCGCTCAAAGCCGTCGATACCGACCTCGCGGATGTAACTTGGTGGCACCATTGCCCAGTTCATCGCCAGTTGCGTCAAAAAGACGGCGCTCGGCTCGGGGGTAGTAAGGAGCACCGTGTAGGCGTCTAAAATCTCGACCGAGTTTACCTGAGCGTAGATGCTGGCATAATCGTTGCTGGGGTCTTTGCCGGTCTGCCAAGTAGCTAAGACCGACTCGGCATTAAAAGGCTCGCCGTTATGGAACACTACCCCGCGGCGCAGGTGGAAGGTGTACGCGGTGCCGTCTGCGGAGACCTCCCAGCGCTCGGCCAGCGCCGGTACCAGCTCGCCTTCGTCATCGATCCAGACCAGCGAGTCGTACAAAGACCAGGAGACGTTGGCCGCGGTGCGGTCAGGAGCGCGCGGCAAAAAGAGCGAGACGGGGTCGCTAGCCAGTGAAACGACCAGCGTGCCTGAGGGCTGCGCTATGGCAGTGGCCAACAGGATCAGGGCAGCTAAGCTTGTTAGGAAGGCTCGAATCATGCTCAAAGGCTCCTCCGAAGCCGACCGGACCGTAACATGGCTCCTTAATCGCTATGTCAGCCCTGTGCCGAAGCCTGGGGAGAGCTAAATCCAGGGCGCTATAGCAGTGGTGAAGCTGGATAGGGGGCTAACGAAAGCTCTAGCAGGGCCGCCAGCGTCGGGGCGATCTGGAGCGAATCGGCTCGAGCCACCCGCTGCGGCCCTCTGCCGGGCACAGCGATAACCGCAAACCGCTCGTCTTGCGGCGAGCCGGGCCGAAAGCCGTGATTGGAGGGGTAGCGCGGCGCTCCGCTTACGCCCTCCGTTTCAGGGCGGCGCTCAAACGAACAGCGCGGTGGCGCCACAAACGTTGCTACAGACCCTCGCACCTCGGCGGGCAGATGATCGCCCAGTAGCCGCTCGACACCGTGAGGCGCTAGTCGCTCAGCTAACTGTCTGGCCTCACGCTCGCTCTCGACAGCCACATAGAGGAATCCCCCTTCGCACGAAAGGTGGCGATCCGGCAAGAGCGCGTCGGCATAGAGGGCGCGCTCAATGGGGCCGTGACCGTGATCGCTGAGAACAGCCAAGGCGTACTGGCCTAGGCACCCGCCCTCGCGCAGTTGGCTGATCAGCGTACCGAGCAAAGCGTCGGCGTAGCTGAGCGACCAGAGGGCGAAGGGGCTCTCGAAGCCCGCGCGGTGCTGCACTGAGTCGGGAGTGAGGATCTCGGTGATGATCAGGTCTGGCGGCGCCTCGCTTAGCGCCAACCCGGTGCTCCATTGCAGCATGATCTGATCGCCGGTCAGCTCCGAGAGGAAGTAGTGCGCCTGGTCGCCGGCGTAGGCGTCCGGCACCGCCGCCGGGAGCCCGCTCAGAGCTAGCGCCGCTAGTCGTCCGCTCTTATCCTGATGGCGCGAGGTGCGCAGCCAGCTCTCGTCAGCCGGGATGGGCGCCTCGTCGCGCGCACGTTGCAGCATCTCATTGGCCCACCAGGCGTGATGGAAGATGCTTGCGTCCTCGGGGCGGATCATCCCGTAGCCGACCACCGCTACGTCGCAGCCGGCGGCCATGGCTCGGTGCGGCAAGGTGTCGACGCGCACATCGTCGGGGTTAGCGTAGCGGAAGCGCTCGCCGTCCCAGATGACGTTGCCGTAGATGCCGTGCCGGGTAGCGTCTACCCCGGTCACTATCGAGCTGCGCCCCGGCAGGCTGGTAGCCGGCAGGTCGGGGGTCAAACGCTCGACGAGGAGACCCTTCTCAGCCAGCGCGCTCAGGTGAGGCAAGCGTGAGCGCCATCGCGCCAAGGTGTCAGCGGCCAGGCCGTCGATCATAATCACGATCAGTTTCACGCCTTTACCCTGACATGTGGGAAGAAAGCTTGCTGTGAGCTGGTTAAGGCTACCTAGGCAGCTCTATGGTTTTGCGGCTCGCGCTAATTACCCCGCCGTTATGACCCGCCTGGGTGATGGAGAATTGCCCATGAGCGCTCGTTCACTACTAGAAAAAAGGGCGAATAGAAAGGCGAATAGAAAATAGGGCGAACACAAGGTTCGCCCCTACTCGAATACTCGAATACTCGAATACTCGAATACCGATTTTCGGAGAAGCCTTAGGGGTTGCATAAAGAGCAACTACCTTGATCGGCGAACTGCAAGTCTGACCGGGCTACCTCCTTAGAAAAGTCACACTTCGGGCAGCGGTAGATTTGCGCGCGGAACACAGCGGTAGGCGCTCCGCAATATTCACAGGGTAGGCCGGGCTTGGTTTCAGTCACCCAATAACCCGGTGCGTGACAGTTCGGGCAATGCGAGTGTAGTTTAAGCAAAAGATTGATAGCGGCCAACCTGATCATATTTTGCCTGGCCGGATTAGCGTGAGCCCTAAAATCGCTTTCAATAAAAACCAGGCCCTGCTTGGAGAGCCGCCAACAGTCATGAAACACGGCTTCAAATTGATCCCACGTGGCAACACCCTTAATAAAATGGGGATTTTCCCCATCGTCGGGTCGCACAATGACCTGGCTGGCAGGGAAGCCAAAATCCGCCACCAAGCGCCGCGCCTTCTCAAGGTTATCAACCTTTTCTTGCACAATCTTAGTCGATCCTTGGGCCACCCCAACTATCTCCAAGCCATGCATATCGTCGATAAAGACGACCACTTCGATATTCCAAGGTATAAAGCCGGTATATGGATCGACCCCGAAACTGCCTTCGCTGGCTAAGCCCAGTTTCAGACCCGTTAGCTCCATGCCGATCCGGGCTTTCTTTCTAGCCGTTTCAAGCTGAGTCCCGGTGCGCTTGACATCTCTGGTAAAGGTTCCTAAGTTGTCGGTATCATAATCGTCTAGCTGAACAACCTTGCTGCCCAAAAAAGGCTCGAGCAGTGGGGCGATAAGCTGCTCCTTACGGTGCTTAGTGAGCAGCGCCATCTCACGGCCCCTAAAGAAGGTGTTGGTGGCATTGGGAAACATTTAACAGCAGTATAACCCGCTGACGATCGGGTTTTTGAGCAACTGATAGCGGTTTTCACAAATACTGAGTCGCCTTAGCGCAGGTATCATCTCTGCAAAGGCGTCCTGCGAGTAAACCGCAGGATAGAGAACGATTCGCAGTCCTGCGAGCACCCGCAGGATCAAACCAGATGATACCTGCTATGAGCGGCTAAGGCACCACTGCAACGGCCAACTCTTCAAAGCAGTCAATGGTCAACCGAAACGCCCGCACCGCCCCCGTTCCCGGCACAGCGATGAGCTGCGGCACGGCATAACGGGCCTCCCGCAAGTCGCTGGTCGAGGGCGTAGCCGGCCCCTGGGGGTGAGAGTGGTAGATGGCCAGGAGCAGCTCGTCGTTGGCGTCAAGAGCTTTGAGTGCGTTGAGGAGCAGCAGCGGTTCGGCCAGATAGGCCGTTTCGGGCTGCTCGGCCACGTTGCGGATGGCCAGCGTCCGGGCCGTCTCCCACGACTTGCCGACGACCAACCCGACACACTCGTAGGGCAGGGCGGCCTGGGCCTGCTCTAGGATGGCGTCACGCACTGTTCGGGGCAGGGTTATCACAGCAGCTCGAGCACCAAGGGAGGCGGAGTGACCCGTTCCGGGCTAACGCGGATCGCCTCGGTGAGTCTGTGTAAGGCCTCATCCAGACCTTTCCCGCCCCGATAGTAGACCGTCAGCAAGGGCTCCCCGGCTGCTACCTCGTCGCCTAGCTTGGCGTGCAGCACCACGCCCACCCCCAGATCGAGGGGGTCGCTCTTCTGATCGCGCCCGCCGCCAAGCGCCTTGACACTCTGGCCGATGAGCAGCGCGTCGAGCCGGGCTAAGTAGCCGCCGGCTAGGGCTCGCAGTAGATGTTGGTCAGGGGCAAGTTCGAGGCGCTTAAGGGCTGTTACCTCGCCGCCTTGCGCGGTGATCCAGGCGTGGAACTTGGCCAGTGCCGCGCCGCTCTCGAGGGCGTGGATCACCTGCTGGCGCGGAGTGTTCAGTCCGGCGGCCTCCAGCACCTGCTCGGCCAGCACCAGGCAGAGCTCGAGCAAATCGCCTGGCCCTTCACCCCGGAGGCAGGCCAGTGCCTCTTGCACTTCCAGAGCGTGGCCGACCGCCTGGCCCAGCGGCTGCTGCATGCTGCTTAACACCGCCCGCATGCCGCGCCCATGGCGAGAACCGATGTCGATCATGGCCCGGGCCAGCTCGCGAGCTTCGTCGATGGTCTTCATGAACGCCCCGCTCCCCACCTTGACGTCCAAGACGATGGTTTGCGCCCCTCCCGCCAGCTTCTTGCTCATAACGCTGCTGGCAATTAAGGGCAGCGCGGCAACGGTGGCGGTGGCGTCGCGCAGGGCGTACAAGAGCCCGTCAGCCGGGGCCAAGTCGGCAGATTGGCCGCTGATGACCACCCCCACCTCGCGCGCTTGCCGCATGAAGGCCGCTCTGGCGAGCGCTGCCTGAAAGCCTGGGATGCTCTCAAGCTTATCAATCGTGCCGCCGGTGTGCCCCAGGCCGCGCCCGCTCATTTTGGCCACGGTTGCGCCGCAGGCTGCTAAGAGCGGCGCGACGATTAAGCTGGTCTTGTCGCCCACGCCGCCAGTAGAGTGCTTATCGACCGTGTGCGGCAGCTCACTGAGCTCGAGCAGGTCGCCCGAGCGGGCCATCACGTCGGTCAGTTCGGCGGTCTCCTGAGGGGTCATGCCGGCACAGCAGACCGCCATTAGCCAGGCTGCCACCTGATAGTCGGGTACCTCGCCGCGCACGTAGCCCATGACCAAGGCTGCCAACTCGGCGCGGTCGTGAGCGCCCCCGTACCGCTTCTTATCGATGAGATCGACGATGCGCATAAGCTATTGTACGCCCAGTTCTTGTAACGCCCGCTGTGCTTCGGCAGCCTCATCCCAGGGGAGGGTCTCACCGCTGCGCTTAAGCGTGGTCTCGTGCCCCTTGCCGGCCAGTAAGACCAGGTCGCCCAGCTTGGCTATAGCTAGCGCTTTACGGATCGCTTCGCGCCGATCCGGCACTAGCCAGAAGCTCTCACCCTGCCGCCCACCCGCCTCGGTGGCCCCCTTAACCATTAGCTCGAGAATGTCATTAAGGTTTTCGGAGCGGGGGTCGTCTTCAGTGAAGATGGCTAGATCGGCATACTGCGCGGCGGCCTGACCAAGGGGTGCCCGCCGCCCGGGGTCGCGTTCGCCGGGAGCGCCGATCACCACGATCAGCCGCCCGCGGGTTTGCAGCCGCACCGCCTGTAGCGCCTTAGTCAGAGCCGCATGGGTGTGAGCGAAGTCTACCACCACCGTAAACGGTTCGTTCTGGACTAGCTGCATACGGCCCGGCACGCCGGGGAAATCGGCTAAGCGCGCCAGCAACAGGTGCAGATCGACTCCCAGAGCATGCGCCGCAGCCAGGGCGGCCAGGGCGTTATAGATGTTGTAGTGCCCGATCATGGGGAGGGTGGCTAACGCTTCGATACCGTCACTGCCGTGCTGTACGCTGAGCCGCCAGCGCAGCCGGCCGGAGGTCTGCTCAATAGCGCTGGCTTGCCAGGCGGCTCCAGCCTGTAGCCCGTAGCTGATCACCCGTGACGAAGCGGCAGCAAAATGGGGATAGGACGGGTCATCGGCATTTAAGACGCTCAGCGCCGCGCGGCGCGGCAAGAGTAGCTTGGCCTCGCGGTAGGCCTCAAAGCTGTGATGAAAATCCAGATGATCAGGGGTGAGATTAGTCCACACCGCCACGGCGTAGGTAATCTCATCCAGCCGGCGTTGGGCTAAGCCGTGCGAGCTAGCCTCGATCACGGCGTGGCTGCAACCGGCGTCGCGGAAGGTGGCGAGCAGCTGCTGTACCTCCGGCGCTTCGGGGGTGGTGAAGTGCGCTAAAGGCGGCAGCGCGGCATCTCTAACGCGGACCCCGGCAGTCGAGAAGAGGCCGGTCGGGTACCGCCCTGAGAGCAGGTGGTGCAGCAAGAAGGCGGTAGTGGTCTTGCCGTCGGTGCCGGTCACGCCGATGCTAGTGAGCGCTTTAGCAGGATAGCCATAAAACGCCGCCGCGAGCCGGGCTACGGCGGCCTTGGCATTGGCGACCTGAAGGTACGGGACGTCTGTCGGCCAGTCGTCTGGCGCGGCCTCCTCGGCTACTACCGCCACCGCCCCTTGAGCTAACGCCTGAGCGATGAAGCCTCTCCCGTGCTGCTGCTGTCCGGCTCGAGCCACAAACACCGCGCCGGGCAGAACCCGCCGCGAATCTTGCGCCACCCCAGTGACCGCGATATTAGGCAGGGGGCCGTGCCAGCCGAGGGCTAAGGCCAGCTCAGCCAGCGTCATAGCTAAAGATCGGCCGGGCCAGCCCGTAAGGCGCCAGCATGGTCAACAGGCGCCGCCGGTCGCCGGGGCGTCCTACGATGTCGAGATCGTCGGCGTCGATAACTACCACCTCCGACAGGTCGTACTGAGCGATAAAATGGTCATAGAGCGCGTTTAAGCGCAGTAGATAGCTATCGCTAATGGCGCTCTCGTAGCTCCGCCCGCGCAGGGCGATGCGTTGGCGCAAAGTCGGCAGGCTGGCCCGCAGGTACAACAACAGGTCAGGAGGGCGCAGCGCCTGCTTGATGGCGGTCACCATCAACGTGTAGCTGCCGTAGTCGCGCCGGTCCATCACCCCCTCGTCAAAGAGGTTGCGGGCAAAGACGTCGGCATCTTCGTAGACGGTGCGGTCCTGGATAATGCGGTTGCCGGGGTTGACTAGCATAAGGTGCTGCTTAAGCCGCTTGGCCAAAAAGAACATCTGCGAGTGAAAGGCGTAGCGGGGCATGTCGCGGTAGAAGTCCTCTAGGTAGGGGTTCTCGTCGACGGCCTCGAACACCGGTGTAAGACCATACTCCTGAGCCAGCAGGCTCACGATGGTCGATTTGCCAACGCCGATATTGCCGGATACCGCCAAGTACACCTTAGGCCGCCTTGGCCAGCTGCAAGATATCGGCCAGCAGCCGCTCGCGGTCGGCAGGACGCTCCACAAAGTCGATTTCGGCTGCCTCAATCACATGTAGCGGCCCCGAGTAGTGGGCGAAGTAATCGTCATAAGCCTGGCCCAAACGCCGCAGATAATCAGCGGCCATGTTCCGCTCGAACGCTCGCCCGCGCTTGGCGATGCGGTGCAGCAGCAGGTCGGGCTCGGCCCGCAGATAGACGGTCAGATCGGGAGTGATCAGCCTAGGGCGAAGCTGCTGGTAGAGCTCCTGATAAAGCTCCCACTCGTCGCCCTGGAGGTTGAGCGAGGCGAAGATAAAGTCTTTGTCAAACAGATAGTCACTCACCGTATGCTCGAAAAATAGCGCACCCTGTGCTAGGTCTTGCACCTGCTTGTAGCGCGACAGCAAAAAGAAGACCTGCACCTTGAAAGCAAAACCGGCCGGATCCTGATAAAACGGGGCCAGGAAGGGGTTCTCCTCGACCACCTCAAGCACTAGCCGGGCGTTTAGGTGCTCAGCCAGGAGGCGGCTCAAGCTGGTTTTACCGGCCCCGATAGGCCCTTCGACGACGATGTAGGACAAGTCATACCTCCGCCCCCAGTATAACCACCACTAGAGGCACGGCATGCCGTGCCTCTAGGCTAGGACTCGTTTTATTTACTCTCTTTGCAGATAGCGCCAGCCGAACCCTGTTATGGTGAGACTGCCGGATAGCGTTTCATTGCTGACGGCGTCGCGCCATTGGCCCTGGGGCAGGGCTAGCGTCTGCGGCGTAGCGGCGTGGTTAAAAGCGGCCAACAGCTCGCCGGGGCCGGGTTCGCCGCGGTGGAAGGCGAGGAGGGGGCCGGCGCCAGAGATGTTGCGGATTACCGGACTAACGAGGGCTGGCAGGTTATTTTTGAGGGTGCCGAGCTGCTGATAATGAGCGACCATCTCCTGGTTGCACTTGCCCCACTGCAACGGGTAGCGATTCTCTTCGCGAGGTCCGCCGCCGGCACCCAAGAAGGCGCACTCATCGCCCTGGAAGGTAACGGGCATACCTGGTAGGGCATAGAGTATGGCTGCGGCCAGGCGGTGGCGAGCTAGGCTCTCTGGGCTGGGGGTGGCGAAGAGTGGGCCGCCGCCCATCTCGCTCAGCAGCCTAGCGGTGTCGTGCGAGCTGATCAGATTAAATTGCATGCTTACCGAGGCTTCCGGGTACTCGGCGTAAAGGATGGCCATATCTTCGGCGGCGCTGTCCCCCGCCATGGCGCCGCTGGCGAAGGGGGCGATGACTCCACGGCCGATGGCATAGTTCATCAGCGAGTCGAACTTGTTGCCTTGTAGCCAGGTGGGGTTGCGCTGCCAGATTTCGCCGACCAGATAGACTTCGGGGTTGACTGCCCGGGCGGTGTCGCGGAAGGCGGTGAAGAACTCTTGGCGGTTGCGGATCTCATTAGGTACATCGACACGGATGCCATCGAAGCCGAACTCGGTCCAGTAGCGGGTAACCTCAAGGAGGTGAGCCATTACCGCCGGGTTGCGGGTCTCTAACTCGGGCAGGCTGCCGATACCCCACCACGAACCGTAGTGCTCGCCGTTGCCAACCTCGATCTGGCCTGGCTCTACCCGGAAGCGGAACCAATCCCAATAGGGGCTTGCCCGGCCGTTTTTCACCGCGTCTTGGAAGGCCCAGTGGCCGACGCCCACATGGTTAGGGACGAAGTCCCACAGCAGGCGCATGCCGCGCTCTCTGGTCGCGTCCCGGAGCCGCTGTAGCGCCTCTCGGCCGCCGAACTCGGGCGCTACTTGGAGATGATCGAATTTATCAAAGCCGTGGGCGGAGCCGGCATGGAAGATGGGGTTTAGGTAGATCATGGTAACGCCGAGGGCTTGGAGGTGGTCGAGCCGTTGGACGATCCCGTCGAGGTCGCCACCGAAGTACTGATGGCAGCAGTGGAAGCGCATTAGCTCATTGCCCCAGCCGGGGGTGAAGGTGGGCTTTAAGTCGCCCCAGGTTTGGCGCCAGATGCGCTCTGACAGGAAATGGTAGTAGTCGGTGTCGAGGGCTATTTGCGCGAGTTGGTCGAGGTCGTGAGCGGGGTTGGAGTCCCAGAAGCGCTCGGGGAAGATCTGGTAGCCGATAGCCGAGCCGACCCAGGGCAGGTCGATAAAAAGCTCGTTAGGCACGGTAAAGGGGCCTAGCTCGAGCAGCCCTTCGGTAGTGGTGAGGCGGAGGCTGTAACTGCTGGCCTCCGTGGGCAGCGCTACGCGCCAGACTTCGCGGGCGCGGTAGGCAAGCTGGCGGTGCAGGGGGTAGCTGACCCCTGCTACGACCGCTTCGGCGCTGACTACCTGGTCGCGGTTGGCAGTAAAGCGCAGCGAGAGCCGCCCGCCGGCGCGGGAGAGGTGCGCCGGGTTGTCAGGGCTGTGCAGCACGCCGGGGCCTACTTCAGGGACAGTGGCCAGGCCGATATCGCGGAAGGCGTTCTGACCGCCGAAGCCGTCACCCACACAGCCATCGGCTGCCGGGTCGATCCAGAAGTTGCGTTCAGGGTCGCCCCAGGTGGGGTCGTTGCACATATTAGACGGCCAGGCGCCGTTGATGAAGAACTTATACTCGTGGCGACCGGGCTCGAGCTCTACCGTCACGGTCCAGGAGCCGTCCATCTGGCGCGCCATCGGCATGGCGCCGGTGTCCCAGCCGTTAAACGAGCCGGGTACGGTGATCTCGGTGATGGCAGGCGCTTCAGGGGGTGGGGTGTAGCTGAAAGTCACGCGGGTTTGCGCTGTGGCGATCCCCAGCAGGGCGAGCACCAGCATGACCCCCGCCAGTCGCCGCACGGCTCTTGACGCTGCTAGCATATAAGCCTCCTTAGGCAGTAGTTAAGGCCCTCAGTCTATCAGGCTCTCAGTCTATCAACTAGTGGCTTTTGGCACCTTCTTGTCAGGTGCCGCCTGGCAGCGTCGGCATCTCCGCGATCACCCTTTACCTCACCGCCTTCGCTGCCAGCGACAGCGCATACGCCAGGTTGCGCGGTGCGCCCCGCGCTATCAGCGCCTGCCGTAGCGCCTTGCCCGACAGCCCCTCCTCAGTTAGCGCCGCAGCCTGCTGTACCCAATCGGCCTCTTGCGCTTCTACCGCAGGGGCCGGGGCGAGCACCAGCACCACCTCGCCCCGAACCTCATCGGCCTCGAAATGGGCCATAAGCTCGGCCAGCGAGCCGCGGACCGTCTCTTCGAAGCGCTTGCTAAGCTCGCGGCTGACGCTAGCCCGGCGCTGTGGTCCGCACAGGACTATCAGCTCCCGTAGAGTCGCCGGCAGTCGCTGCGGTGCCTCATAGATGGCCACCGTGCGGTCGCTAGCAGCGATAGCTGCCAGCCGCTCACGGCGCATCCGTCCGCTGCGCGGCAAGAACCCCTCGAAAGCGAAGCGGCCCAGCGGCAGGCCGGACAGCACTAGCGCCGGAATCAGCGCTGTGGGGCCGGGGAGCACCTCCACTGTATCGCCCCGCGCCAGCGCCAGCCTAATTAGTTCGGCGCCGGGGTCAGACAGGCCAGGGGTGCCGGCATCGCTAACGAAGGCCAACCGGGCGTGCGTTGCCAAGAGCGCTGGAGCTCTGGTTAGCACGGTGTGGGCGTCGAGCCTGGCTAGGGGCTTGTCGATATTAAAGTGCAACAGCAGCTTGCCGCTATGCCGGGTGTCCTCCGCGGCTACTATGTCGGCTTCACGCAAGACCCGCAGCGCGCGCAAGGTAATGTCTTCGAGGTTGCCAATCGGTGTTGGGACCAGCGTAAGGTGGGCCACACTAGACGGGCACAACCACGCGAGGGCGGGCGCGGTGGCGCAGGTTGCGCCGTAGCGCCAGGCGGAGCTGTGCTCGGATTAACTCCGCCTCGCCGATGGTAACCGTCACTACTGCCCCCTCAGGCAGCTCCACCCCTTCAGGTAAGATTACCTTGCCGCCTTGGACCAACCCCCTATAGGCTCGCATGGCCCCCCTCCTCGTGCAGGCGCGCTTCGAGCGTAGCAATAGCCTGACTGACCGCCGTTACATCTCGCCCCGCCTGTTGCGCCACTTGGCGATAAGCGGTAAAGGCAGCTAGCGCCTCACGCGGACGTCCGGCGGTCAGCAGCAGGTCGCCCAGGTGGTCGCCGTGCATAAAGAACGACTCGGGATCGAGTGGCGCAGCTTGTCGCTGGCGACCAATCGCCTCGATGCGCGCTTCGATGGCCTGTCTACGCTGCATCCGTCCCCTTATCACGATAAAAGCCAGCACCAATACCGCTGCCGTTAGGGTAGTGATCACACCAGTGTTGCGCGTTATCCCAGCCTGTTCGGCCAGATTGACCAAAAACGGGAGCGAGAAGGCGAGCGCTGCCAACAGAGCGATGAGAGCTGCGTAGTTCATAACTCCTTCACGCTAGCCGTAAAATACCGGGAACCCATCACCGAACACCCCTTCAGCCAATACCGCCGGAGCCGACCGGGTTTCGCGTGAGATCGGTTGGTTTCACTCTAGCCACTCCTTCGCGGGCAGTTAAAGTCTGCCTCGCTTGTGAGAACAGTATACCGCGCCGTTACACAGCAACAGGCAACCGGTTGGGCCTGCCGCTTAGCGCAACCGCCAGCCGATATCGCAACGATAGTGCGCCTGAGGGAACTCGATCCGCTTAACCGCCTGATAGGCCGCGCTTAAAGAGGCCTCGAGCGACTCAGCTAGCGCTGTGACTCCTAATACCCGGCCGCCACTGCTGCGGAGTTCGCCGTGATGCAGCTCAGTACCGGCATGAAAGACCAGCACCCCCTCAGGCAGCTCAGCCGGAATCCTGATGGGTAAGTGCCGCGCGTAGTCGCCGGGATACCCCGACGCCGCCATCACCACACAGCTCGCTACCTTCGAGCGCCAGCTCAGCGTAACCTCGTGCAAGCGACCCGCTATCACCGCCTCCATGACCTCGAGCAGGTCGGTCTGCAACAGCGGCAGCACCGCCTGCGCCTCGGGGTCACCGAAGCGCACGTTGTACTCAAGCGCCTGTGCGCCCTCCTCAGTTATCATCAGGCCGAGGTAGAGCACCCCCCGGTAGCCGATCCCCTCCTGCTTTAGGCCATGCAGCGTCGGTACTAGGATGTCGCGTTCGATCTGTGCTAGCTGCGCTTCGCTCAGCAGCGGCACCGGCGCCACCACCCCCATCCCGCCGGTCATCGGCCCCATATCGCCCTCAAAGGCCTGTTTGTAATCCTGTGAGAGCGGCATGGGGCGGATCGTCTCGCCGTCGGTGAACACTAGGAGGCTCACCTCCTGGCCGCTTAAAAAGGCCTCAATGACCACTTGCCCGCCCTCCGGAGCCTCCAGGATGTTGCGTGCGGCCTGAATCGCCTCGGCGGTGCTCTGCGCCACCGTGACCCCCTTACCGGCCGCCAAGTTCGAATCCTTGACCACGATGGGGGCCCCCATAGACTGGATATAGGCTACCGCTGAGAGGCTGTCGGTGAAGCTCTGGTAACGGGCAGTAGGGATGCCGTAACGCTGCATGAACTCCTTGGCAAAGCGCTTGGAGCCCTCAAGCTGCGCCGCCGCCCGGTTAGGACCAAAGATCCGCCTGCCCGCCGCCTCGAATAGGTCGACCACCCCTGCCGCTAACGGAGTCTCGGGGCCGACCACGGTCAGATCGACCCGCTCGGCATGGGCGATCGCTAACAGCGCCTCGGGAGTAAGCGGCGCGGCCAGCGTGCGCCCTAGTTGGGCCATCCCGGCGTTACCCGGCACCGCGATGATCTCGCTTACGCGTGGCGACTGAGCTAACTTCCAGGCCAGGGCGTGCTCCCGCCCGCCACTACCGACGATCATCACTCTCACGGTATTCCTCCCTGCAAGACCAGCCGCACCGCCTCGGGGTAGAGTCGGTGCTCCTCATTAAGAATCCTATCCGATAACGTTTCGACGGTGTCGTCCGGAATTACCGGCACCTGGCGCTGCAACACGATAGGACCGGAGTCCACACCAGCATCTACCCAATGCACCGTGCAGCCGGAGACTGATACTCCCGCTGCCAGTGCTTGTTGCTGTGCATTCAAGCCCGGAAAGACTGGCAGCAGCGACGGGTGGATATTCAGGATGCGCCCGGCGTAGCGCTCAACAAAGGCCGGTGACAGCAGGCGCATGAAGCCAGCCAAACAGATCAGGTCGATGCCAGCCTGGTCTAAGGCCTGAGCGGCGGCCTGCTCGAAGCCTTGGCGGTCGCGCCCACAGGGGATATAGCGGGCCGCCACGCCATGGGCCTCGGCTATGGCCAGCGCCCCTGCTGTAGCGCGGTTGCTGATCACCAGCACTACCGATCCCAGCGGGTCGCCCGGCGGAAAGGCCGTGAGCAACGCCTGTAAGTTGCTCCCGCGGCCCGAAGCTAACACTGCCATGCGGGCGGGGCGGGAGAGCGGGAAGGGCATCACAGAATGGTACCTTACGGAAAGGTACCTCGGGTGGCAACTACCCCGCACAAAACCGACCGACTTCCACCGCGACCCGGCCGCGATCCTAAGATAGCCGCTCGGGGTGGTGCTTGAGCCAGTAGCGCTTAAGTCCGACCACCGTCATGGGATAGCTGCTGGTCTCGCTGTGCAGCGCGATCAGCTCGGGGGGAGCCCCAGCAGCCCTCAGCTCCGCCTCGCCCAAGGCGGTGATGCGCCGGATAAGTGCGGCATCGTCCTCACCGGCCTGGAGGCCCGCTAAGATGGCCTCGGCCCAGAGGCGGTTGCGCTCTTTAACCGCCAGTAGGTGCTCCTGTGGTTCGCTCACTGCGCCAAAGTGCGTCAGCAGCAAGCGCTCCGGCGCTACCGCTAACAGGGCGTCGAGTGACGCCTCCCACCGCTCCAAGTCCACTTCGGGCGGCGGGGTGGCAGGGCGGATGACCGGGCTGCCCGGCAGCTTAATGGCTGCGGCGTCGCCGGTAAAGAGCGCGCCCTCAAACAGGAAGCAGACATGGTGCGAGGCGTGGCCAGGGGTGTAGAGCACCCTCAGCTCATGCCCCAGTATGCGCAGCCGCTCGCCGCCCGCAAGTGCTCGCAGTTGCGTCTCGGGCACGGCCACCACCTCGCCCCACAGCCGCGCCATGTCCGGGCCGTAGATGCGCTCGGCGCTGGCAATTAGGCGACTGGGGTCGGCCAGGTGAGGCGCGCCGACTTGGTGGACGTAGACCTCAGCGCCGTAGCGGCGTGCCAACACCCCCGCTGCCCCGGCGTGATCGAGATGGATATGGGTCACCAGGATGGCTGCTAACGCCTCGGGAGCAAAGCCAGCTTGCTGGATTCCGGCCTCAAGTATGGGCAGGCTGACCGCCGAGCCGGTCTCAATCAGGGCAAAGCGCCCATCAGCAGCCGGGAGCAAGAACACCCCGACCGTTTTAAGGCGCCCCACGTGCTCGGTATCGATGAGATAGAGGTCGCCAAGCTGCTGCACACTCGGCACGGCTACTCCGCGCGTTCGACTACGTTGCTGAGCGTGCCGATCCCTTCGATCATCACTTCGACCTCGTCGCCGATTGCTAGCGGCCCTACCCCGTCGGGCGTGCCGGTTAAGACCAAGTCGCCGGGCTGCAAGGTCAGGTGCTGACTGATGTAGCTAAGTATCTCCGCTACCGAGAAGATCATGTCGGCGGTGTCACCGTCCTGGCGCAGCACCCCGTTGACATAGGTGCGCACGTTCAGCCGGGTCGGATCGAGGTCAGTCTCGAGCCAAGGGCCGACTGGGCAGAAGCCGTCGGCGGACTTGGCGCGCACCCACTGCAGGTCGCTCTGCTGCTTGTCGCGGGCGGTCACGTCGCAGGCGCAGGTATAGCCCAGCACATACTCCAGGGCTTCCTCCACGGGCACGCACTTCATGGTGCGGGCGATCACTACTGCTAGTTCCCCTTCGTAGTGGAGTTCGCTGGTCCATGAAGGGTAAGGGATGGGGTCGCCCGGCCCGCTCAGGGTATTGAGACCTTTGAGGAACAGCCCCGGCTCCTTAGGGAGGTCGTCGCCGCCCATTTCGCGGATATGTTTGGCGTAGTTCTTGCCTACGCAGACGATCAACCTGGGCTCGCATGGTGGCAGCAGGCTGACCTCAGAGAGCATCAAAGTGTGGCCGCTGCGCCGCCCCATCAGGCTGGTAAGCTCATAGATCATGCCGCCTTCTAATTCGCCCCAGTGGCTGCCGTCCACACTCTGGTATCGGATTCGTTGCACAGCGTTACCTCGCTTCTCGCTAGTCATTGTACTCTCCCCAGGTGTAGACTACCTTTAAGGACCCGAGACCGTGGAGGTGCAATGATGATCCCTCGAACGATCCCTGTATGGCTTTTAGGTGTGTTTGTAGTCCTGGTAGTCGGGGTGGTGGCACTAATCTGGAGCCAGAACCGCTCACTGCAACAGCAGGTCAGTCGGTTGCAAGGTGAGTTGAGCAGCGCGCAGGCGCGGGTGGCCACGCTGGAAACAGAGCTGAGGGTGGCAGGCGAGGTCGGTGCGCAGCTCGAGCCGTTGCAGCAGCAGCTTGAGGCGATCACCACTGAGCGCGATGCCCTGGTGGCCCAGCTGGCCGAGCTTACCGGCGAGCGCCTCGCCGCATTACAGCGCGAGGTCGATACCCGCACGCAACAATTGGCGGCACTAGAAGCACAGGTCGCCGAACTCACCGCTGCGACGATGGCGGCGCAAGCCGAGCGCGACGCGGCTGCCGCCGCTCTGGCCCAGCAGCTCGACGACAGCGCACGCCGACTGGCCGAACTTACCGGCGAGCGCGACGAAGCCCGCCAGGCGCTAGCGGTCCTGGAAGCTCAGCTAGCTGCTACTCAGGCCGCCCTGCAGCAAGCTGAGGCCGATCAGCAGCACCTAAACCTGTTAAGCGCCCAGCTCGAGGGAGTTCAGAGCGAGCTAGAGATCGCCCGCCAGGCTCGAGCCGCACTAGAGGCTGAGCTGAACGTACTCGAAACCGAGCGGCAGACCCTAGAGGCGCAACTCACTCAGACCGAAACCACCATCGCCGAACTTGAGGCTCAGCTAGCCGATACCCAGGCCCGGCTGGCCGGGGCGGTAGAGAATCGGGAGGCTCTACAGCAGCAGCTAGAGACCTTAACTGCCCAGCTCAACGAGGCGCAAAGCAACGGCGATGCGCTCCGCCGGCAGCTAGCCGACCTAGCCACCGAGCGTGACGCGCTGTTGTCCCAGCTGCGCGACAGCGAAGCCGCCGTGGCCGCGCTGGAAGCGGAGCTGTCAACCGCCCAGCAGAGCCTGGATGAGGCCTTAAGCGCCCGTTCGCAGCTCGAGCGGCAACTTGACGCCCTGCGCCAGGAGCGTGAAGCCTTGATGGCTGAAGTGGCGCGGCTGAGCGAAACCGTAGCGCGCCAGGAGGCGAGTCTGGAGGAGGCCGAAGCTACCTCGGCTGCCCAGGTGGCGGCTTTAGCTCAACTCGGTAGCGAACTAGAAACGTTGCGCAGTGAGGCCGCGGTGCGCACTCAGCAACTGACTGCGCTAGAGGCGCAACTCGCCGAGCGCGAAGCGATGCTGAGCGCCGCGCAAGCCGAACGCGATACGGCAGGCCAGGCGCTTGAGTCTACCCAAGCGCAGCTAAGCGCCACCCAGGCCGCCCTGCAGCAAGCCGAGGCCGCCGCCTCCAGGCTCGACGAGACTGTGCAGGCGCTAACCGGCGAGCGGGATGAGTTTAGGGTACAAATCACCGAGCGCGAGGCCGAAATCGCTGCGCTACAAGCGGTCAGGACCGAACTGGAAACGACGCTGAGCGCAATGCGGAGCGAGCGTGACGCCCTATCAACCCAGCTTGCCCAGCTCACCGCAGAGCGTGACACGCTCCTCGGCCAAGTCGCTGCCGATGACGAGCAGCTAGCCGCAGCCGCTGCCCGTGCGCAGCAGCTAGAGGCACAGGTCGCCGAACTTACTGCGGCGCTGAGTGCAGTACAGGTAGAACGTGAAGCAGCTACTGCCGCCCAGGCCACCCTGACCCAGCAGCTCGAGGACAGCACCCGTCAACTGGCCGAACTTACCGGTGAGCGCAATACCCTTTCAGCCCGGGCTGCTGAGCTTGTTCAGGAGCGCGATACCCTGTCAACCCAACTTGCCGAGCTTGCTCAGGAGCGTGACGGGCTTTTGGGTCAGATTGCCGCGAGCGACGCTCAGATTACGGCGTTGCGCAGCGATCTCGCACGGCAGGCCACGGCTGCCGCAGAGCTGCAAGCCGCGCTGGACCAAACCCAGAGTGAGCGTGAGGCCCTGGCCGAACAGATCGCCACCTTAGAAGCGGACAGGACTGCGCTGGAGTCGCGCCTTAAGGCTTTGGAAGGCGAGCATGAAGCGTTGCAAACCACCCTCGGGCAAGTTCGCGGCGAACTTAGCGACCTCGCCCGCGAGCGCGACAGCCTGGCTCAAGAACTCAGGCAGGTCGCCGCACAGACCGAGGTGTTAGCCACCCAGCGTGAAGCCCTGGCGGCCCAGCTCGAAGAGGCCCAAGGCCGCGCCAACACCCTCACCCGCGAGTACGAGGTGCTGCTGCGGGCAGCCTCGCAGCTTGAGAGCCTTACCGCCGCGCAGCAGGCCGAGCTCGAGGCGGCGCGCCTGACGCTCGAAGCAGCCCAGTCCGAGGTGGCCCGGCTCACTGGCGCGCGCGGCATCTACACCGTGCAGCCCGGCGACTCCCTCTCCTCAATTGCCGCCTTCTTCTATCGCGATGGCAACCGCTGGCCGGCCATCATGGCAGCCAATGCCTTTCTCATCGGCGATAACCCCGACCTGATCTTTGCCGGAATGGTGCTGATCATCCCGCGATAGAGAGGTGTCAAAGCCTGGTGAGTGGTTCGCTCAAAGCCTTATCAAGCTGGCCTCTTAGGCGCACTCTCCCTGTTCCAGGTAGCGCTCGAGCGCCTCGTTGATAAGGGCGTTCAATTTCACGCCCCGCGCCTCCGAATCTCTCGCTCACGCCCTCCGGTGCAAGCTAGGCCAAGACGCCAAGCTGATAGCCGATCAGATAGGCCACAGCGACCCGGCCTTTACCACCCGGCTGTACACGCACCTGTTTGAAGACGACCGGCAAGCCGCCGGCGTCAACCTGGCTGAAGCCTTTAGAAAGGGGCCGGCGAACTAATACGTTCGCTGCGCTCAGTACAAGGCTGATTGCAGTCAAGATTGCAGTCAAACCGCCTAAAATGGCCAAACGCACGGTGTTGATACCGTGCGTTTTGTCGTCTAGGACTGGAGCCAATGGTCAGATTTGAACTGACGACCTGCCGATTACGAATCGGCTGCTCTACCGCTGAGCTACATTGGCAAGCCCAGCAGTATCACCTAGAGTGCGCCATAGATGATACTGCTGATCTGGTGGCCAGGGGCAGAATCGAACTGCCGACACTGCGATTTTCAGTCGCATGCTCTACCGACTGAGCTACCTGGCCGCGTGCGGTACCGCGTCACGCGAAGGGTAGTCTACCGCAGCCGCCGAGTGCTTGGCAAGTCACTCGAGCACCGAGTGGAGGACCAGGCCTTGCATCAGCCAGCGCTGCGCCTCAGCCGCCGGAGCTGGCCTGGCGAACAGGTAGCCTTGCGCCTGGGTGCAGCCGAGAGATGCCACGAAGCGCCTTTGTGCCTCCGTCTCTATGCCTTCAACTATCACCTCCAGCGCCAGCGTTCGTGCCAGCGCCACGATGGCCCGCACGATGGCGGCGTTGTGGGGGGCCGCCATTGGGTCTTCGCCAAGCTCTGTCAAGAGCGCCTGGCCGATTTTGAGGCTGTCGATCGGCAAGCGCTTGAGCTGTTGCAGCAAAGAGGCCGCAGTGCCAAAATCATCGATTGCTACCCTCACGCCCAGGTCGCGCAGCGTCTGGAGTTTAGCCAGACAGTCAGGGTCGAGCATGGCGGTCATCTCAGGGATCTCCAGCTCGAGCCACTGGGCCTCCAGGCGATAACGAGACAGTGCCTCTTGCACTTTGCGTACCACATCACGCTGCCGCAGCTGCCGGTCGGAGAGGTTAATCGCCACCGGCACCACTGGCACCCCAGCAGCGCGCCAGGTTGCCAATTGCTCACAGCTCTGCCGCAGCACCTCGTCACCTAGCGCGTAGATCAGGCCCGTCTCTTCGGCTAACGGCAAGAACTGTGCCGGCGCAATCCAGCCGTCCGAGTGCGGCCAGCGGGCCAGCGCTTCCAAGGCGAGGATGCGCCCATCGCGAAGATCGACTCGTGGCTGGTAGTGTACCGTCAACTGGCGCTGCGTAAGCGCCTGCCGTAGTGCTGATTCCAGCGAGAGGCGCTCACGCAAGTGCAGGCTCATGTCGGCGGTAAAGAATTGATAGGTGCTGCCCAGCTCCTTGGCGCGATACATAGCGGTATCGGCGTGCTGGATCAGCACCTCAGGGTCGCCGCCGTCGTTGGGGTAGACGGCGATGCCAATACTGGCGCTCACAAACAGCTCGTGCTCGGCCAGCAAGAAGGGCTGCGCTAAGCTTTCCAGCGCTTTCTGGGCCACCAGGCCGGCGTCCTGTGGGCGCGATAAATCGTTCAAGATGATGGTGAATTCGTCGCCGCCGAGGCGCGCCACCGTGTCGCCGGCGCGGACCAGCAGCGCCAGGCGCTCAGCGATAGCCTTAAGCAGCACATCGCCGGTATTGTGGCCAAGGGTGTCATTAACCAGTTTGAAACCATCCAGGTCGAGAAATAACAGCGCTACCGCCTGCCCGCTGCGCTGAGCGCGCCAGAGTGCCTGCCGTAGGCGGTCGAGAAACAGCGCGCGGTTGGGCAACTGGGTCAACACATCGTAGTTGGCTAGCTGCTTAAGCTCTTTTTGCTGCATAAGCAGCTCACGCTCCAGGTCTAGGCGCTGCAGGGTGACCGCTAGCTGCCGGGCGAAGTCCCGTGCCATCGCCATCGCCTCCTGGTCGAAAGCGGAGCGGTCGGTAAAGTTGTCGAGGTACAAGAAGGCCACCGGCTTATCGCTGATGCAAATCGGGATCGAAAACGCCACCTTGATCTCAGTGGCTCGCCCGACGCTGTCCAAGACGGCACGCCGCTGGGGGTCGAGCGTCTGGTTGGCCCTGAACTCGGTAGCCAGGGTCGGCTCGAGGGTGTCGAAGTTGGCGTCGATTTCGTAGTCGTAAAAGTAGACCTCGCGAAGCTGAGCAAGGTCAAAGCCCACCGCCGCCACAAAGCGGAATAGCCCATCAGGGTGGCGCAAGAGCAAGCTGCCGGCCTGGGCAGCAGGGATGATCTCTATCGCCCGCTCCAACCAGCGCTGGTAAAATCTGGCATCTAAGCCGCGCTCTAAGCTCTCGTCGATGAGCTGCATGAGCTGGCGGCGAAACTCGGCCAGCCGGTAGTAGGCGCTCTCAAGCCGTAGCCGCTTCAAGAGCACCCCCACTTGCAGCGCAAAGACTTCGGCCATCTGCACCACTTCGGCATCGAAATCGGTTTGCGGGTCAAAGGCATTAAGGTTCAACAGGGCCGCCAAGAGATCGTCAACCCAGACCGGCACGATCAGCGAGGCGCGGAGTTCGGTCAGGCGGCCGTGGCGTGCTAGCAGCGCAGCGCGCGCCGGGTCGAGCTGCAGGGGGTCGTGCTGGCTGATCCGCTCCGGTTGACAGCTACTAGGCGTAATCAGCAGCTCAGCTTCACTGAAGGTGACCTGCTGCAATTCAGCCAAGTCGAAGCCTTGGGCCGCCACGTAGCCGTAGCGCCCATTAGCGTTGCGCAGCAGGATACTGCCGGCTTGCGCTCCGGGTAACACCGCGATAGCCCGCTGTAGCAGGTGTTGATAAAAATCGTCGTCCAGGCCACGCTGTAACATCTCGGTGGTCAGTTCGGTCAGGCTGCGTTGGAACGCCTCCCAACGCCTCAGCGACCGGTCGCGGCGCTGGCGTTCAGTAATGTCGCGCACTATTATTGCCAGCCGGTCTGGGGCGATCGGTTGCACCCGCGCCTCAAAGAACCCCTCGCCGGTTGGGCTCGGTAGCGTGTACTCGAATACTACCAGCCGCCGCTTGGATAGCGCCTGCCTAAGCGCTGCCTCAGTCTGAGCCGCCACCTCTGCCGACATCACCGCGACGAGACGCCGACCGAGAAATTGCTCCGGTGGCAGAAACAGCCCGTGCTTGCCAGCGCGATATTCCAGCACTACGCCTTGCGCGTCGAGCAGGAAGTAGAGGTCCGGCAGCGCTTCGAAGATAGCCGAGAGCTCCTGGGTGCGCTGCGCCAGCGCCTCGCCGGTGCGCCGTTGCTCGCTAATATCGCTGGCCATGATCAAGCGGGCCGGACGTCCGGCAAACAGCGTGGCGTGTGCGGTCACCTCCACATCGATCAGGCGGCCATCCTTAGTGCGGTGCTGCCACTGGCTGGGGGCAGCCCGCTCGGGCTCGAGCAGGCTGAGGTGAGCCAGCAGTGCCGGTTGATGCTCCGGCGGGTGGAGGTCGGTAATGGTCAAGGCTAAGAACTCGGTCTGGGCATAGCCGTAACGGGCCAGTGCTGAGCTGTTCACCGCCAAGATCCGCAGCGTCTTAGGGTCATAAAGCCACATCGCTTGCGGGTGGTGCTCGAACAGCCCGCGGTAGGTCTTTTCGGACTGGATCGCTGCCTGCTCGGCCTTGCGCTGCTGCTGTGAACTCACTAGCAGCAGCGGGTAGAGCATCAAGGCGCTAGCCAGCACGAACAGCCAACCCTTGGCGGTCTGGAGGTTGGTCAGTAGCAGCGGATCCTGAACCCAGCTCAGCAGCAGCTGGTCCATGAAGACAAACCACAGCCCGGCAAAAAGGATGTAGGCAGCAATGATACGCAGTATCTTCAAGGTGGCCGCATCATACCCGCTAGCCGTTAGGAGCGGCGTGACCCTTGCCCAACAGCGGTGGTAGCCCTTCGACCGCAGAAGCTCGCAGCGTAACGTCGGCCAAGTGGCTTAGCGGCGTCGCCTCGGGGTTGACCTCGATCAGGAAGGCGCCGCCGTCTTTGGCTAAGCGCGCTAGGCTAGCGGCAGGCTCGACCACCCCGGAAGTACCGACAACGAGCGCCACCTCGGCCTGGGCGAAGGCCGCTAGCGCCTCCTCCCATACCGCCTGCGGCAGCAGCTCGCCAAACCAGACCACGTTGGGCCGGGCGCGATGACCGCAGCGCGAACAGTAAGGTGGGATGGCAAAGCCCAGCGCCAGCGGGCCTAGGTGTTCGCAGCACTCGCAGCGGCTATGGGTGAGGTTGCCATGCAGCTCGAGCACCCTAGCCCCGGCGCGCTGCTGCAAGCCGTCGACGTTCTGGGTGACTAGACTGCACTCTGCTACCCGCGCCTGCAACTCGGCCAAGGCGTAGTGTGCCGGGTTGGGCTCAGCCTGGGCGGCCAGCTCGAAGCGCTGCCGATACCAGGTCCAGACTAGCTCGGGGTCGCGGCGGTAGGCCTCCGGGGTGGCCAGTGACTCCGGGCGCAACCCCTCGAAAAGCGTTCTCGTTTCACTCGGACGCCACAGACCGCCTTGGCCCCGAAAGGTCGGGATGCCCGAGGCGGCGCTGAGCCCTGCTCCGGCCAAGACCGCCACGCGGGAGGCCGCTAAGAGTGCCGCTTTAGCCTCGGTCAGTCCGCTCGGCATCGGCAGGCAAGGCAGTGGCGTCGGAATCGGACTTGAGCGGGCTAGCCAGCACCGCGCTCACCCGCCGCTCGTCGGATTCCTGAACGGTAAAGCGGTAGCCTTGGTAGTCGAGGTGCTCGCCGGGCGTGGGGATGTAGCCGAGCCGGCTGATCAAAAAGCCGGCCAGCGTGTCGTAGTCGGCCTCTAGGTCGAAGGTGATGCCGAGGTGCTCGCCGACCTCCTCCAGATGCGCCGAACCTTGGATACGGTAGCCGCCATCTTCTAGCTCGCCGATATCGGCCACCTCCTCCTCGTCGGTCTCGTCGTAGATCTCGCCGGTAATCTCCTCGAGGATATCCTCCAGCGTGACGATCCCCGCCATGCCGCCAAACTCGTCCACTACCACAGCTAAGTGGTTCTTACGGATGCGCATATCTTTGAGCAGGTTCAATATCGAGAGCGTCTCGGGGACGTACTGCGGCGCGGTCATCAGCTCGGACACCTGGGTAGTGGTTAAGAGCTCCGGTTTGGCTAGGTAGTCTAGCAAGTCGCGGGCATAGACGATGCCGCGCACGTTATCGATCGTCTCCCGGTAGACCGGCAGGCGGCTGTAGCCGTGCTCTTTAGCTAGCGCCCACAACTCGCTCAAGCTAGCGCTTTCTGGGATGGCCACCACCTCTACCCGCGGCGTCATCACTTCGCGCACCACGGTCTCTTCCAGGTCGATGACCCCTTTGATCATCTCCTGCTCCTGCGCCTCCAGCACACCCGACTCCTCGGCGCTGCGCAGCATCAGCCGCAGCTCGTTCTCGGTAATCAGCGGGCTGCTGGAGGGCTCGAGCCTAAACAGCCGCAGCAGCCCCGCCGCCAGGTAGGCAAAGAGTCGCCCCAGCGGATAGAAGACCACCGACAAGAGATAGACCGGCTTGATTACCAAGCGGGCCACGGTCACAGCGTTATGCACCGCAAACGACTTGGGGGTGATCTCGCCAAAGATCAGCACCAACAGCGTGGTGAAGCCGGTGGCATAGGCCACGGCGGCCGCTTCGGAGAAGCCGGCGGCCTGAGCCAGGTCGAGGGCGATCTGGGTGACTAGCGCCGCTGCGGCGATGTTGACCAGGTTGTTGCCGATCAGCAGGGTGGTAATGAAGCGGACACGGTCGCGCTCGAGCAGGGCAAAAGCGCCGCTTGGATCTTGGCCCTCTTCGCGGAGCTGGCGGATCTTCCACGCGCCCATGGCGGTCAGGGCGGTCTCGCTGCCCGACATGATCGCCGAAAGGATTAACAGCACCGCCAGCAGGGCTACTTCGGCACCGGAAACGCCATTCCCGCCGCCCGCCTGGGCATAGGCGAAGGCCAGGAGCAAGGCGGCTAAGATGGTTGGGATCATTAATTTGCGTCTAGGTCGATCGCCATTATCTGACATAGGCAAGGGGATTGTAGCACAGGCGTCGCCCCTACTCGCATACTTGCAGCAGATGAATGCTAGCATGCCGTGAATACGCCTGGAGGTGGTATGCCGACTTTTCATCACTTGATCGGCGGTAAGGCCGTCAGCAGTCCCAAGAGTTTCCGCTCGCTAAGCTCATGCAACCTGGCCGATGAGGTAGGGGTGTTTCCGGAGGCCAGCCAGGAGCAGGTGCGCCAGGCCTGCAAGGCAGCGCGCGAGGCCTTTAAGCGCTGGAGCAAGACGCCCGCGCCGATCCGGGGCGAAATCATCGGTTCGCTCGGCAAGGCGCTAGAGCGCGAAAAGGAGGCGCTGAGCCGACTCGTTACCCGCGAGATGGGCAAGACCCTCAAAGAGGCGCGGGGAGATGTGCAGGAAGCCATCGACACCTGCCACTTCTTTCAGTCGGAGGGGCGGCGCCTCTACGGTCAGACGGTGCCGAGCGAGATGCGTAACAAGGAGCTGTACACCTACCGCCGCCCGCGCGGCGTAGTGGGAATCATTACCGCCGGTAACTTCCCCGTGGCGGTGCCGAGCTGGAAGATCGTGCCGGCCCTGATCACCGGCAACACCATCGTCTGGAAGCCTTCGGAAGATGCGCCCGCGGCAGCTTTTGCCTTTGCTCAGTTACTGGCCGAAGCTGGGCTGCCGGACGGGGTCATCAACGTGGTGTTCGGCGGCGGCCAAGGGGCTGCCGGGCAGCACTTAGTCGAGATGATGGACGAAGGGCTGCTGGACAAATTTGCCTTTACCGGCTCGACGGCGGTAGGGCGCTTAATCGGTGAGGTAGCCGGGCGCAACCTGATTAACCCGACGCTCGAGCTAGGCGGCAAGAACCCCTTGGTGGTAATGCGCGATGCCGATCTCGATAACGC
>JAGXSJ010000017.1 GCA_018333895.1 Truepera sp. | reverse complement strand
ACGGTCGTAGCCCTAGCCGGGATCACTGTGGCCTGGCTGCTCTACGGCAGCGAGAAGCTATCGCTGCGGGCGCCTGCGCCGCTTACTCGGCTCTTGCAGCAGCGGCTCTATCTCGATCAGCTCTACTATCGGCTGCTGGCTGACCCGGCTACCCGCCTGGCTCAGCCGCTGGCTTGGTTTGATCTTAAGGTGCTCGAGCGCGGAGTGAACGGAGTGGCAAGCAGTATCTCGCTGCTGGCTAGGCTGCTAACCCTCTGGCAGTCAGGCTACGTGCGCCTCTACGCACTGAGCATCTTCATCGGTGCAGTCGCCCTAGTGCTATTGCTGGCTATCCTGGGGGTAAACGCATGACCGTCGTGTCGGCAGTCGAACGAGGTAACGCGCGATGAACGATATACACTGGCCAGTCTTGGCCCCGGCGTTGACACTCTTGACTACCGCCTCAGCCGCCCTGCTGCTGGCGCTCTTTGTCAAGAGCAGCAAACCCGTGGCGGTGCTGAGCCTGGTTGGACTAGCCGTGGCCGCGGCTTTTAACCTCCCGCTATTTGTTCAGGGCCGCGCCGGTGAGGCCCTCAGCAGCTTCGGCCTCAGCTACTTAGCCGACCTGCCCAGCACCGCCTTTACTTTCATAATTCTGCTTGGCACAGCGTTAGCGATAGCGCTCAGCTGGGACTATCTCAAGCGGAGCGGGCTCGAGCAACCTGAGTACTACCCGCTCTTACTCCTGAGCGCTACCGGAGCGGTGGTGGTAGCTGCCGCCGGCGACCTGATTACGCTAATTCTCGGCCTCGAGATCATGTCGCTAGCTGTCTACGTGCTCTCAACCTGGCGCACGCATGCCAAAGAGAGCGAAGAGGCCGGTATGAAGTACTTCCTCCTCGGTGCCTTCGCCTCGGCCTTCTTCATCTACGGCATCGCGCTCACCTTTGGCGCTACCGGCAGTTTTGTCTTCACCGAAATTGCTGCCGCGCTCGGAGCCGACGGCTTCACGCAGCTGTGGCTAGCCAGTTTAGGCGGGCTGATGCTGCTGGTGGGCCTCGGTTTCAAGCTCGCGTTGGCCCCCTTCCATCAGTGGGCACCCGATGTTTATACCGGCGCACCCACCCCGGTCACCGCCTTCATGAGTGTAGTGGTTAAAACCGCCGTGGTGGCCGCGCTAATTCGTGTCTTTGCCACCATCTTCCCCGAACTCACTCCGCTGCTTACGCAGGCGTTTGCGGTGCTGATCGCCGTCACCCTGATTGTGGCCAATTTCGGTGCGCTGATGCAGCGCGGGGTCAAGCGGCTACTGGCCTACTCGGCAGTAGCTCATGCCGGTTACCTGGGGCTGGCGGTGCTGGCAGCCAGCGACGCCGGGATGCGCGCTGCTATCTGGTATCTATTGGCCTATACCCTGATGAACGTGGGCGCCTTCGCCGTGCTGACGCTGCTCACCGACAAGAACGACCACGGCGACGCCATCGAGCGCTTTAACGGCCTAGGCCGTACCCGCCCCTGGTTGGCCGCCGCCTTGACCATTTTCCTCTTGAGTTTGGCGGGGATCCCGCCGCTGGCCGGCTTTGCCGCTAAAATTTTCGTCTTTACCGCCGCCATTACCGCGGGCTATGTCGCACTGGCGGTGTTAGCTATCGTCACCAGCGTGGTGGCAGCGTTCTATTACTTCGGGGTGGTGCGGGCTATGTACTTCCACGAAGCTGAGTACGACCCCCCTCAGCCCTTTAGCCGTACTACCCAGGCAGTCGTCGCGGTGACTGCCATCGGTACGGTACTGCTCGGGTTGCTGCCGGGCTGGTGGTACGAACTCATAACTATCGGCCAAGGGCTGCTGACGGTAGCCGGGCTTTGAAGCAAGGGGTCGAGTGGCATTATCGCTGCGTTGAGCGGATGACGTGCCGAAGGTGACGTTGCCAAGCCAGGTGTGGCTACAGCCGCACCTGCCCCTCCCCCTCGATCAGGTACTTACTGGTCACTAGCTCAGCCAGTCCCATCGGCCCCCGGGCATGGAGCTTCTGGGTGCTGATACCGATCTCAGCGCCCAAACCGAACTCAAAGCCATCGGTAAAACGGGTGCTGGCGTTGACGTAGACCGCCGCCGCGTCAACCTCGTCCTGAAAGCGCCGGGCGCTGGTCAGTGACTCTGTTACGATCGCCTCACTGTGCTGGGTGCCGTAGCGGCAGATATGCTCCAGGGCTGCCTCGAGGTCGTCCACCACCCTAACCGCTAGTTTGAGGTCGAGGTACTCGGTGGCCCAGTCGTCTTCGGTAGCGGGCTGCGCTGCGGGGTAGATAGCACGGGTGCGCGGACAGCCAAACAGCATTACACCGTGCCCAGCCAAGGCAGCTAACGCCTCGGAGAGGAAGGCTTGGGCTACCGCACGATGCACCAGCAGCGTTTCAGCGGCGTTGCAGACCCCGGGGCGCTGCACCTTGGCGTTGAGGATAATCGCTTTGGCCTTGGCCAGATCGGCGCCGGCATCGACATAAACATGGCAGTTGCCGACACCGGTCTCGATCACCGGCACCTTGGCGTGCTCGACCACCTGGCTAATCAGCGCATGGCCGCCGCGGGGGATAACCAGATCGACCCGTCCGCGCGCGGCCAGCAGCTCGGTGACTAGCTCCCGATCGGCGGAGTCGATAAGCTGAACGGCGTCCATGGGCAGTCCGGCCTTGGCCAGGGCGCGGCGCATGGCCGCCACTAAGGCGCGGTTGCTGGCCAGAGCGCTGGCCGAGCCGCGCAGCACTGCGGCATTCCCAGCTTTGATAGCCAGGGTAGCGGCGTCTACCGTCACGTTAGGCCGCGATTCGTAGATCATGCCGATCACCCCGAACGGCACTGTCACCTTGCGAACTCGCAGGCCGTTCTGAAGTGTCTTGCCGTCCAAAACGCGGCCGAGCGGGTCAGGTAGGGCGGCGACCTGCCTCACCCCCTCGGCCATAGCCGCCAAGCGCGCTGGGCTCAGGCTGAGCCGATCGAGCAGCGCCGCCGTGCTGCCCCTAGCGCGCTCAGCGGCAACATCCTCAGTATTGGCCGCCAGAATGGCCTCCTGCTCTGCCCCTAGCTGCTCAGCCAGAGCGCGCAAGGCACCGTTGCGATCAGTATCCGCCAAGCTACGGCTCGCTTGCCTGGCTTTGGTCAGCAGCGCAGCCAGATCAACCAAAGTGTCATTCATGCTTGAGTATAGCCGGGAGTTAAAGGTGAAAGCATTGAAAAGCAACGAGGGCTTGACACAATACCCCTGGGGGGTATATCCTTTTCATCAGGAGCAAGCCCCACCGACCGAGAGGCTGAGGCTGTAACCATCGGCGATAAGGTGCTTCGACTCCGACCAGGCCGCCGCTTAACAATAATGTGGTGAGGCCTTACCCAACAGGGGTATGAAAGTGGAGGAATATCATGTTCAGACAGCTTGACAATTGGCTAGCAAACAGGCAGGGCGTTCGTAAGGCGGCCTCGGTGATGATCGTCCTTGCGGCGCTGATGACCGTCACGCTTGGGTTTGCCAATACCCATACGGCTTCCGCACCTGGAGGGCGCGACATGTTTCTAGAGAATCAGAGCCCAGGTAACCTGGTGCGCACGGTTGAGGTCTTCCAGGAAGAGGTACGGGCGGCTGGCTGGAGCATGCTTCACGTTCACAATATAAGCGGCATCCTGTCTGCCCGCGGATTTACCCTAGACCCGGTTCTGATCTTCGAGCCTTGCAGTGGCCGATTCACTGCCGCGCTGATGGGTAACGACGAAACCCGCTATGTCGCCTCGATGATCCCTTGCCGTGTGGCTATTTACCAGACCAGCGATGGCAGGGTGATCATCTCCCGCATGAACATCGCCATGTTTGCCGCCATGATGGAACCGAGAGTGGCAGAGGTGATGCTAAGCGCGAACGAGGAGATGGAAGCGATCATTGCCAAGACGCTTGCGCGACTGCAGTAATCGCTTGCAGTAATCGCTGCGGTAACCAAGTCGTGGCCATACCTATTCCGCCAGCATAGATAACGGCGCCGCCAAAATCAAAAACCACAGACACGCCTCTACTACGGGGGCGTGTCTGTGGCTATGAGCGGGACAGCGTGGGGTTGTTGTTTTGGGCTAATTCAGGACAAATGTCCCGAAACCTCACGTTAACAGCTCCATATAATGGCGGATGTATGTGCCAGCAAGGGCTTCTCACCCTTACCGTTCGACCTAACGCGGGCGAACGGCGGCGGAATGTTGCCCTTGTGCCGCAGTGTGATAAGTTGGTAGCGTTAGCAGGTGGTATGGTGCCGCCACATGTCCGGTGAACTGGAGGGCTTTGCCTGAATGCATATTGTCACCCGCAAAAACCTGCACGTCTATTTTTCACTCGCTCTTTTACATCAAGCCCTGCCGACGTGCTGGGCCATAACAGGCACGTGATTGATGGGTCTAATTCCGCCTACACTGAACTCTGGCTACCGCTTTGCCTGGGAGCTAACACCGTGAGAGACGAGGATTGTTAATGGCCCAACTCTTTCCCCCCAATGCCAACGCCTTTGCCAAGTGGAGCATTATCGGCGGCTTAATCTTGGTCGTGCTGCTCGTCTGGGTCATGGCCGCCTATGCGCGGATCGCTAACGACCGGGTAGGGGTACCGGTAGAGCAGCCGGTGGCCTTCTCCCACAGACTGCACGCCGGTGAGCTTGGCCTCTCTTGCCTCTACTGCCATACTTCGGTTGACACCGCTGCCTTTGCCGGTATTCCTTCAACCGAGACCTGTATGAGCTGCCACACGCAGATCCGCGTCGGCGACCCGCGGTTGGCGGTAGTCCAGGCCAGCTGGGACACCGACACCCGCATCGCCTGGAATCGCGTCCACGATCTGGCTGATCACGTCTTCTTTGATCACAGCGCCCACATTAATAGCGGCATCGGCTGCAGTGAATGCCACGGCCCCGTCCACCAGATGGACGGGATGTGGAAAAATGAGCCCCTGACCATGGCCTGGTGCTTAGATTGTCATCGCGCCCCAGAGCTTTATATTCGCCCCCGTGAGGAGGTCTTTAATATGGACTGGCAGCGGCCAGCTGATCAGCTCGCTTTCGGCCACAGCCTGGTTAAGGCTTACGACATCAATCGCGACTTACTCATGCAGTGCTCAACCTGCCACCAATGAAGCCGCTGACGATTTACAACTTCAGCGATATCCGCGAGCGGCTTGCCGGCAGCCAGGGCAAGGCTTTCTGGCGCAGCCTCGACGAGCTAGCCAATACCGAAGAGTTTCAGGAGTTTTTGCAGACTGAGTTCCCTCAGCAGGCCGCACCCTTAGAGAGCTCGCTAAACCGCCGCGATTTTATCAAACTCCTCGGTGCCTCCTTGGCCTTGGCAGGCTTGGCTGGCTGTGCGCGCCCCGCCATGCCTGCGGATAAAATTGTGGCGTTCGTGCGCGCTCCCGAAGAGGTCATCCCCGGCCAACCGCTCTTTTTTGCTACCGCCCTAACTCAGGGCGGCTACGCCCTGGGCGCCTTGGTCGAAAGCCATATGGGTCGCCCCACCAAGGTCGAGGGGAACTTGCTGCACCCAGCCAGCCTGGGCGCTAGCGACGCGCTGATGCAGGCTGAGGTCCTAGCCCTGTACGACCCTGACCGCTCCTCAAGCGTGTTAGAAGGCGGCGCGCCGGGGAACTACGACGAGCTCATAGCGGCGCTACAAGGCGCGTTAGGTGAGCGCGGCCAGGGTTTTAGCATCCTCACCGAGACGGTGACCTCACCCAGTCTGGCGCGGCTTTTAAGCGAACTACTAACGCGCTACCCCCAGGCACGCTGGCACCAGTACGAGCCCACCCACCGCGATAACGCGCTGGCCGGGGCCGAGCTGGCCTTTGGCCGCGCCGTCGAAACGCACTTCCAGTTCGACAACGCCGATATCATCCTGTCGCTTGATGCTGATTTTCTCGGTAGCGGCCCCGGCAAGCTCGCCTACAGCAAAGCGTTTGGTAGAGCGCGGCGGGTGCGCACTGCCACCGATACCATGAACCGGCTCTACGTGGTCGAGGCCACCCCCACCATCACCGGTTCGGTGGCCGATCACCGCCTGCCGCTGCGCCCCGACCGCGTAGCAGGGCTGGCCCAGGCCGTGGCGCACGCCGTCGGCGTGGGGGTTGAAACTGCCGAGCCCGGCGTGCCCCAGAGCTGGTTCGAAACGCTTATTGAGGATCTCCGGGCCCATGCCGGACGCAGCCTGGTGATCGCCGGCGACGCGCAGCCCGCTGAGGTCCAGGCGCTGGCTCACGCTATTAACGAAGCGCTAGGCAACGTTGGCAGTACGGTGGTCTACAGCGAGCCGGCTGAGGCTAGACCGGTCAACCACCTGGCCGACCTTAGCGCTTTGGTCGCAGCCATGAACGCTGGCGAAGTCAGCACGCTGCTGATGTTGGGTGGCAATCCGGTCTACAACGCACCGGCTGATCTTGGCTTCGCCGCTGCCTTGCAGCGCGTCCCCTTGAGCGTGCATCACAGCCTCTATGTCGATGAGACCTCGGCGCTAGCTAGCTGGCACCTCCCGTTAACCCATGAGTTAGAGGCCTGGGGCGATGCTCGTGCCTTCGACGGCACAGCAAGCATTCAGCAACCGCTGATCGCCCCCTTCTATAACGGCATCTCGCCGCTGGAGCTCGTGAGCGCCCTGCTTGGCAGACCCCAAAACTCTTATGAAGTGGTGCGTGACACCTGGCAGGCCGCTAATGTTGCTGACTTCGAGGCGTTCTGGCGGCAGGCGGTTCACGACGGCATCATAGCTGGTAGTCAGGCCCCGCTGCTTACCCTTAGCGTCAACCCAGCAGCGCCCGCTGCGGCAGCAAGCAGCGGCCCGCTGCTCATCCTGCGCCCCGATCCGAGCGTAGGCGACGGGCGCTATGCCAACAACGGCTGGCTCCAGGAGCTGCCCAAGCCCTTCACCAAGCTAACCTGGGACAACGCCGCGCTACTAAGCCCTGGCCTAGCCGAACAGCTTGGCATTAACAACCACGACCTGCTTAGCCTAAGCCTAGCCGGGCGCACAGTAGAAGCTGCCGCTTGGATCATGCCCGGTCAAGCCGAGGATACCGTCACCCTCCACCTAGGCTACGGCCGCGAGCGGGCTGGGCGGGTCGGCAGCGGCCTGGGCTTTAACGCCTATGCCTTGCGCACCAGCACCGCTCCGTGGGGAGGCGCCGGGCTTACGCTGAGCCTTACCGGTCAGCGCTACCGTTTGGCCTCAGCCCAGCACCATCAGGTGATGGACGCCACCGCCCGCAACCGCCACATCATCCGCACCGGCACCCTGGCCGAGTTTCAGGCCGAGCCAGAGCATCCCCAGTTTGTTCACCCGATCTTTCATCCCGAATCTAACCTCCACCCCCCCTTTGTGTTTGAGCACCCCACTTACGCCTGGGGGATGGTCATCGACCAGACGGTCTGCACCGGCTGCAACGCCTGCGTAGTAGCCTGTCAGGCTGAGAACAACATCCCCATTGTCGGTAAGCAGCAGGTTATTGTGGGTCGTGAGATGCACTGGCTCCGCGTCGATGGCTACTACGGTGGCGACCTGGACAACCCTGAGTTCTACCAGCAGCCGGTACTCTGCATGCACTGCGATCAGGCCCCCTGTGAACCGGTCTGCCCGGTAACGGCGACCTTGCAGAACAATGAGGGTTTAAACGTGATGGTCTATAGCCGCTGCGTCGGTACCCGCGCCTGCTCCAATAACTGCCCCTATAAGGTGCGCCGCTTCAACTGGCTGCAGTACGCCGAACTGACGCCGAGCGCGCTGGCCCTGCAGAAAAACCCTGATGTCACGGTGCGCAGCCGCGGGATTATGGAAAAGTGTACCTTCTGCATTCAGCGCATTGGCGAAGCGCGGATTAACGCCAGCAACCAGAACCGCACCATCCGCGACGGCGAAGTTATCACCGCCTGCCAGGCGGCCTGTCCTACTGAGGCCATCGTCTTCGGCGATCTCAACGACCCGGCTAGCCAGGTTTCGCAAACCAAGGCTTCGGCCTTGAACTACCACTTCTTCGAGGAGCTCAATACCTTCCCGCGCACCACCTATCTAGCCCGCCTCAAGAACCCTCACTCACGGCTGGCCGAGTCGGAAGGGGACTAAATGGCTACGACCTCTAAGCGGATTGAGACCGACCGCGTTATCGCGCCCGGTCAGACTTACGGCTCACTAGACGATCTCATTACCAAGCCGGTCTTAACGCCGCTGCTAAAGACCCCCCTAGGCTGGTTCCTGGGCTTTGGCTTCTCACTAGCCTTGCTGATGCTGTTCATGGTGACGGTCTACGTTCTAATCACCACCGGCATGGGCATCTTCGGCAACAATCAACCGGTCGCCTGGGCCTTTCCTATTATCAATCTAGTTTGGTGGATCGGCATCGGCCATGCCGGCACGATGATCTCGGCCATCCTGCTGTTGGTGCGACAAGACTGGCGCACCTCGATCAACCGCTTTGCCGAGGCCATGACGCTGTTTGCGGTGGCCTGCGCCGGGCTTTTTCCGATTTTGCACCTGGGCCGCCCCTGGGTTTTTTACTGGCTGATGCCTTATCCCAACACCATGGATCTGTGGCCGCAATTTCGCAGCCCGCTGGCCTGGGATGTGTTCGCTATCACTGCCTACGCTAGCGTCTCGGCACTGTTCTGGTTCATCGGCCTGCTGCCGGACCTGGCTACTCTGCGCGACCGCGCCCAACACCCGGTAGCCCGCCTTATCTACGGTGCGCTATCGCTAGGTTGGCGCGGCAGCGCCAAGCACTGGCAGCGTTACACCCGGGCTTACCTACTGCTAGCTGCGCTGGCGGCCCCGCTGGTGGTGTCAGTTCACACCACCATCAGCTTTGACTTCGCGGTGACCCAGGTCCCCGGCTGGAACAACACCATCATGCCGCCCTACTTCGTGGCGGGTGCGCTCTTTGCCGGCTTTGCCATGGTGCTAATTCTCGCGATTCCGCTGCGTAAGATGTTCGGCTTCGAGGGTTTGATTACCCTTAAGCACCTCGACAATAGCGCCAAGGTGATGCTGGCTACCGGCCTATTTGTGGCCTATGGTTACCTGATTGAGCTCTTCATCGGCTGGTATTCGGGCACCGAGTTCGAGCGCTACATGGTCTTAAACCGGCTCTTTGGCGATTACACCTGGGCCTTCTGGACGCTTATCGCCTTCAATGTCTTGGCCATCCAGCCGCTCTGGTTCAAAAGCGTCCGCCAGACCCCGTGGGCGCTATTTGTGATCGCCATCCTAGTATCGATCGGGATGTGGCTCGAGCGCTTCGTGATCATCTCGGTCTCGCTAACCCGTGACTTCATGCCTTCAGCCTGGCACAACTATCAACCCACCACCTGGGACTTCACCCTGTTCCTGGGCTCGATCGGCCTGTTCTTAACGCTTTGGTTTCTGTTCCTTCGCTTCCTGCCCGCCATCGCTACCGCTGAGGTTAAGGAGCTGATCCATCACGACGCTGTCCATCACGCTAAGGAGGCTAAGTCATGAGCGGGTCTGCCATCTACGGCTTAGCAGCCGAGTTCAGCACTCCCGAGGCGATCCTTACAGCGGCTGGCCAGGCCCGTGAGGCGGGGTATACCAAGATGGACGCCTACACCCCCTTCCCCGTCGCCGATCTGGACGAAGCGTTAGGGATGCAGCCGACGCGGCTCGGCTGGGCGGTGCTATTTGCCGGGACCATCGGCGCGCTGCTGGGGTTTTTTATGCAGTGGTACGCCAACGTGATAGCTTGGCCGCTCCTCAACATCGGCGGTAGGCCGCTTAACGATTGGCCTAGCTTTATCGTCATCACCTTCGAGGTGTCGGTGCTGTTTGCTGCTTTCACCGCCGGGCTATTGATGCTTGCCCGCAACGGCCTGCCGCAACCTTACCACCCCATCTTCAACGCCCCCAACTTTGCTGGAGTCTCGCGCGACAAGTTCTTGCTATGTATTGAGGCTACTGACGGACAGTTCGACCTGCGCGAGACAAAAGCTTTTCTTATGGAGCTTAAGCCTAACCGCGTGGACGAGGTTGCGCTGTGAAGCGCCTCTATCCCCTACTCATCCTCCTGGCGCTGCTGCCGGGTTGCGGACGGAATATGTGGGAGCAGCCCAGGTTTGGGCCGCTCGACGACACTACGCTGTTCACCGACGGCGCCGCCTCCAGGCCGCTACCGCCCGGCGTCATACCGCGCGGCCGCAGCCTCGATCAGGCCTTTCTGACCGGACTAGAAGGTGGCATGATGCTCACCGCCAACCCGATGCCCCTCACCACAGAGCTGCTGGAACGTGGCCGGGTGCGCTATAACGCCTTCTGCTCGGCCTGCCACAACTACAACGGCGATGGCCTGGGGATAGTGGTGCAGCGCGGCTTCCCGCAGCCCACCTCATTTCACGCCCAGCGCCTGCGCGACGCCTCCGACGGCTACTTCTTTGGCGCTATCACCAACGGCTTTGGCCGCATGGCCAGCTATGCTGCTAAAATCACACCTGAGGATCGCTGGGCTATTGTGGCCTACATCCGCGCTATGCAGCTCAGTCAGCATGCCCCCGCGGAGCTACTGGAGGGCTCAAGGTGACCCAAGATGCGCTTGCCCCTCGCTTTGATAGCCTCCAGCGCAGCGCTTTAATGGTCGGTGCGATCGGCCTGGTGCTCTGCTTAGTCGGCCTAGTGGCCAGTAGCGAGCAGTTCTTCCAGGCTTACCTCTACGCCTACCTGTTCTGGCTCGGCCTGACGCTGGGCAGCCTTTTCATGCTGATGCTACAACACCTTACCGGCGGCTCCTGGGGCGCTATGATCCAGCGTCCGCTAGAGGCTGCCGTCACGCTGATGCCATTGCTAGCGCTGCTGTTTGTCCCCTTGCTCTTTGGCCTTACTACGCTCTACCCCTGGACCGACCCCGCCTTCCTAGCTAGGTACGTGCTGGTCGAGGCCAAAACCGCCTACCTCAACATCCCCTTCTTCGTAGCTCGAGCGGTGGTCTACTTCGCAGTGTGGATCGGCTTGGCCATGCTGTTTGTAAACCTATCGCGCCGCCAAGACTTTCTCGGCGATCAGGGTTTTAGCCTGCGGATGCGCAATGCCGGGGCTGCCGGGCTGATCCTCCTGCTGCTAAGCGTGACCTTCGCAACCTTTGACTGGGGGATGTCGCTCGAGCCCAAGTGGTTCTCGGGAATCTACGGCTTGCTGTTTATGAGCGGTCAGGCGATCTCCTCGATGGCGCTGGTTATTGCCGTAGTGGTGCTGCTCGCCCATGTCAAGCCGCTCTCAGCGATGGTTAATAAGAAGCGCCTGCAAGACCTAGGTAACCTGCTGCTGGTCTTTGTTATGTTCTGGGCGTATGTCAACGTCTCGCAACTGATCATTATCTGGTCGGGCAACCTTGTCGAAACCAACCCCTGGTACGTCTTGCGCTTAAATGAGGCCTGGGCGCCACTAGCGCTGTTCCTGGTGGTTTTTCACTTCGCCATCCCCTTCGTAATCCTCTTCTCCCGCTGGGTCAAGAGCCAGGGCCGGGCGCTGCTCTGGATCGCGGCTTGGCTTATCGTCATGCGCCTATTCGACCTCTTCTGGGTGATCGTGCCAGCCTTTGGGCGCGAGGGCTTCCAGCTCCACTGGCTCGACTTGGCCGCTATTACCGGCCTCGGCGGCTTGTGGCTGGCCGGCTATATCAACCGCCTCAAGCGCCACCCACTCCTGCCGCTTAACGACCCGCGCGTGCTGAAAGCGGTGGAACATGGCTAAGAATCAGGAGCCCTTAGTGAGTGAGGCGCTGCTTAAGCGCCTGAGCTTGCTGCTGATAATTGGCGGCCTGCTAGTAATCACTATCTTCTTGGTGCTGATCTCAGTGCGGCCGCAAGGCCGCTTTGTCACGCCTGACACCAGGCAGCACCAGGAGACTCGGCAGCGGGCGGAAGCCAGTTTGGCGCGCCTGGGCCTTAACGAGGACGGCACTGCCGCCATACCCATCGAACTAGCCATGCGGCTGCTAGCCGAGGAGGGCGCAGTCATCTTGGCTGCCCCGATTCCACCGCCTCCCCCGGCCGAGCCGGCTGAGGTAGCGGTCGTCCTTCCCGATGGCGGAGCGATCTATACCGCTAACTGTATGGCTTGCCACCAGGCTACTGGCCTGGGCATCCCAGGCGTCTTCCCGCCGCTGGCTGGACACGCTCCCGAGCTGTATCGCATCCCTGGGGGGCGCGAATACCTGATCAAATCGATCCTCTACGGCCTGCTAGGGCCGATCACCGTCGATGGCAGAACCTACAACGCCCCGATGCCGGCTTTCCCGCGACTGTCAGATGCCGACATCGCCGCGGTCTTAAATTACATCCTCACTGCCTGGGGGAACGAAGCGCTACTCCCTGCCGATTTTGCGCCGCTAACGCCGCAGGAGGTAACGGCGCTGCGCGGATTGGAGCTATCCCCTACCGACGTTCACACGTTGCGCCAGGGTTTAGGGCTTGAGTAGGCAACCTATAAGGTCTAATTTCGGCCACGGCCGTGCCGGGAGCAGCCACATGTCGCAAGAACCGAAGGTGCCATGGCTAACCTCGGGCATCCGGGATAACCGCGAGCGCGGCTCGGTAGCCGACTTACTGATAGCCAACATCACACCCGGCGCGACTCTGGCCGACGCGCCAGCGTCAGTCATTCCACGTAGCTGCGCTCAACCCGCTCACCGATCCGCGTCAGCAGCTCATAGGAGATAGTCCCGGCTAGCTGTGCTAGCTCCTCAGCGGTAGGACCCTCGGGGCCAAAGAGCGTCACGTGGTCGCCGATGTTGACTTCCAGCGCGCCTACATCGACCATCAACTGATCCATGCAGACTCGCCCCACCACGGGGCAGAGGGCACCGTGGAGCCGGACCTGGGCCCGGTTGCCGAGCGCGCGCGGGTAGCCGTCAGCGTAGCCCAGGCGCACGGTGGCGATGGTGGTATCACTAGGGGCACGCCACTCTGCACCATACGAGACGCTCTGGCCGGCCTTGACCCGCTTGACGAAAACCACCGGCGCGCTCAGCGTCATGACCGGCTTGAGGTCGGGCAGTAGCGGCTTAGTCACCGGACTGGGGTGGTAGCCGTACAGGGCGATGCCGGGCCGCACCAGGTCGAAGTGCGCCTCGGGATAAAGTAGCCCTGCCGAGTTGGCGGCGTGCGTTAGCGGCACGGTAATGCCGCGCCGCTTAAGCTCGCTGAGAGTCTGCTGAAAGCGCGCCATCTGCCGCTCAGTAAAGCTGCGGTCGGCCTCATCAGCGCAGGCGAAGTGGGTAAAGAGCCCTTCTAAAGTTACCTCGGAGGTACGGGCAAGCTGTTCAGCCAGCCTTTCTGCCCCTTCAGGCGGCAGGCCGAGCCGCCCCATGCCGGTATCTACCTCGAGGTGGACGCGCGCGCGCTGCCCTGGCCGGCGCTGTTCGCGCAGCGCCGTCAGCGAGAGGTCATCAGTGATGGTCAGCGCGATCTCCTGCTCAAGCAGCGCAGCGACATCGCGGTATACTGGCATCAACACCAAGATGTCGGCACTTACCCCCGCTGCACGCAATGCCAGCGCCTCGGCGGGGGTAGCCACGCCGAACCAGGTCACGCCACAGTGCATAAGCGCCAGCGCTACCGGACCGGCGCCGTGGCCGTAGGCGTCGGCCTTGACCATGGCCATGACCGCCGTACCGGGTCGTAAAACCTGTCGCAGCCGCGTCAGGTTATGGCGTAAGGCAGCCAGGTCGATAGCGGCGGTGGGCATAGCCTAGAGGCCGCGTTTGGTGCGCCGCTCGAGCCACTTCAAGAAGCTCGAGGCGGCCAGGGTCAGGCCGATGTAGAGTATCGCCACGGTGTTAAAGGATGGGAAGACCTCAAAGGTAGCCGCCGAGAACTCGCGGGTGCGCTGGGTGATGTCGCGGATCGCCAGCACCGAGAGCAGCGAGGTGTCTTTAAGCATGGCGATAAACTCGTTGCCCAATGGCGGCATAACGATGCGCAGCGCTTGCGGCAGCACCACGAAGCGAGCGGTTTGCCAGCCGGACAGCCCCAGGCTGCGCGCCGCCTCGATCTGCCCTTTGGGGACGGCCTCGATGCCGGCTCGGAAGATTTCGGCCAGGTAGGCAGCATAGCCGAGCGACAGGCCGACCACGCCGCGGGTTAACAGCGACATGTTGATCAACCCGCCGCTGGCCTCGCGGATGGCCGCTTGCAGCGGGAAGCCGACGTAGAGGATGATGACCAGCATCGGGATACCGCGCATGATGTCGATATACAGCTCAGCGAAAATAGCCAGCGGGTGATGGCTGCTATACCACGCGCCCAAAGTCAGCAACGTCACTAGCAACGCCAGGACTAACAAGACCAGGGCGGGGTTGCGGGCACTATCAGGTAAAAAGCGTACCTGCCACAGCACCGGCTGATCGGCGGGGACCAGGGCGGTAGGGAGAAAGGCGGCGTTGACCTGACCAGCCAGGCGGCGCTCGAGCGCCGCCTCCGGGCTATCGACTGCGCGTACTGCCAGCGGGGTGGGTTCGCCCTCCGGGACGAAGGTGCCGGTCCGGATGATCTCACTTAAGCGCGCCGGAGTGCCGCGGATAATCGCCACGCGCCCGGTCGGTTCGCCGATCAAGCTATAGTCCACTGGGGGCCTGGTAAAAAAGAAGGCGCTAAATCCCGCCAGAACTAGCGCAGCAAGACCAAATAGCAGCAGGGTGCGCCGACCCAGTTTGAGCAGCAAGAGCCCGGCTAGCGCCAAGCCCAGCATACTGGCCACTAAGTAGCCAAGCACCGCCACTAGCAGGGTGATGCCCAATCCGGGCGCAATAAAACTCAGCGCCCGCTGGTAGCTCCCAACGGTAGCAAAGAGGTAGATAACAAAGGGCAAAGCGGTGAGCAGGACTAGATAGCTAGGGCGGATCCTGAGTCCTCGGCGGAAGCGAAAAGGTGAGCGCATCAAACGTAATCTCCTGCATAAGATTACCGTATCGGCACGCCCCATGAAAGAAGCAGCGGAAGTTGGCCGAGCGCAGGGGTTCGAACGGGCGACTCCGCGTAAGGCGTTTGCCGATCGTCGACAGCGCGAGTAGGAAAGGGAGTAGCTTGCTTTGGTCCTCCGAATTGGTAGCGTCAGCGCCAGGGTGTGTTAGATTTATTGGACTTGTGGCAAGAAGGGCGGCTTATGCTCAAAACCACCAAAGCCAAGCAAGCCGTTGAGATTATTACGCCAGACCTGGCCATCACCGGGCAGCTCTTCACCCCGCTCGGTGGGGCACTGGTCGATCTGTTTAATCAGAAAGACCGCCCCTTTTTGCCGATGTCCGATGCAACCCTTTACCCGCAGCAAGGGGGGCGCCGCCAACCTAACCCCATAGGCACTGTTAGTTTTCTGGTGCTGCGGCGCGAGCACTGCCTGGTAGTGCTCAGCGACCAGCCGCTGCCGCCAGCGCTGCCAGGGCAGACGACACTTCGACAGGTGTTTATGCTGGACGACTTTTTGCTCGAAGGGAGTATCGCCGTCCCTACCGGCTCGCGCCTGAGCGACGTACTGGGGCGCACCCACACCTTCTTTCCGGCTGCTCAGGTCAAGCTCTACGGCGGTGTGCGCCTGCCCATCGACGCCCAAGACCACCCGCTAGCTGCCTTTGCCAGCGCTGTGGTCAACCTGGCGGCAGTGCTGGCGATAACCGAGGCAGTCGGCGGGATGGTCTCCCCCAGGTAGTGCAGCCACATAGCAGGTGCGCTATACTAGGGGGGATGATGCACAGCAACCTGTCGCTATGCGTCGCCTGAGGATGCCAGGCGCACGCACTCATGCCTTATTAGGGGTCAGCAGCAACCCGCTACAGTTTTCATTACTGTCCCGGCTGGAACAGCCGGTTGTAACAGTGCGCAAAGGAGTGTAACCATCGAGCGCGTTCACGGGGATACCACCGGGATCAGAAACAGCCAGCTTAAACGTCTAAGCCACCTCTACCGGCGCCGTCTCGCCCCGGAGCAGCCGATCAGTCAAGGGCTAGCGCGGGCCATGGGCGAGCTGTCGCTCGAGCTAGGCACGCCGGTGTCGCTGCTGATCGACCGGCGTGGTCGAGTGGTCACGGTGGCGCTAGGCGATGCGCCACAGACGCCGCTGCCGCCCCTGTCGGGCGAGGCCGGTTCACGGCTATACGGACTAAAGCTGTTGCATACTCACCTCAAGCCGGGCGGGCTCTCGAGCAGCGACCTATCGATGCTGTTTCTTAACCGCCTCGACGCGCTCATTGCGGTCGAGGTGCGCTCAGCACCGCAGGGCGGGCTCGAGCTAGGAGCGGTGCATCTGGCCCAACTGGCACCACCGACCTCGGATCAGGAGGACTGGCTGATCGAACGCCCACTGAGCATGCGCGAGGCCGAGACGCTGGATCTGTTGGCGCGGATTTGGGCGCTCGAAGAGGAGCTAGCCACCGCGGGGCGCGGGCGCGAGGTTAAGCGCAGCAGCCAAGAGCGCGCTCTGCTGGTCGGGCTTAACACCGGCGAGAGCGAACATGACAGCGATGCCCGCTTGCAGGAGCTAGCCGAATTGGCCCGCAGCGCTGGGGCGGTGGTGGCTTATACCAGCCGCTCTCAGCGTAACAGCCCCGACCCGCGCACCTTGATCGGGCGCGGCAAGTTGCAGGAGCTGGTCTCCAAGGCCTATCACCAAGACGCCGACCTGCTGATCTTCGACCGCGAACTTAACCCGGCGCAGGCCCGCGAGATCGAGCGGGAGACCCAGCTCAAGGTGTTGGATCGCACCCAGTTGATCCTCGACATCTTTGCTCAGAACGCCCGCGGCCGCGAGTCCCAACTCCAGGTCGAACTGGCCCAGCTCCACTATCAGGTAACGCGGCTGACCGGCCGTGGTCAGGCTATGAGCCGCTTGGGCGGCGGGATCGGCACCCGCGGCCCCGGTGAGACCAAGCTAGAGGTCGATCGGCGCCGCATCCGCGACCGGATCGGCGCGCTCGAGCGCGAAGTCGATCAGCTCGTGCGCCAGCGCAGCGAAGCGCGCAAAGCCCGCGCCCTCTCGGCCATTCCGGTCATCGCCCTGGTCGGCTACACCAACGCCGGCAAGTCGGCCCTGTTCAACGCTCTTAGCAAGTCGCAGGCACTCAGCCAGAACCGCCTGTTCGCTACCTTGCGCCCCACTACCCGCGAGGGCTGGCTGCCGGAGCTTGGCGCCTGGGGCGAGAAGGTGATCTTTACTGACACCGTCGGTTTTATCCGCGACCTCCCCGATGAGCTGCTCAACGCCTTTAGAGCTACGCTCGAAGAGCTGCACGACGCCACCTTGCTACTGCATGTCGTCGATGCCGCCAGCCCTGGTGCTCCCGACCGTGCCAGAGCGGTCAACCGCATCCTGGACGAACTCGGCCTTACGCAACAGCGCGTGGTGGTGCTCAATAAGAGCGACATCGCCGAAGCCGATGTGCTGCATCAACTCGAGCAGCGCTTTGAGGCGTTGAGCGTGTCGGCGCTGACTGGCACCGGGTTAGCAGCGCTCAAGGCCCGCCTGGCTGCCGTCATCGAGGGTCTGCGTGCGCCACCGAGTCGCGCCGCCACCCCGTCAGAGCGTAAACTTCACCTCGTACCCTGAATCACCACCGGCCCGCCTGTCTCTTGCACCTGGACCTCATAGCCGTCGAGGGTGCTGGGGAGCTGCTCGGTTAGCGCCGCCGTGGCGTGCGTAACCAGCAGGAGATGGCGCTAGTCTGCCACTGCTTCAGGGTAGACGCAGTGACGGCTGCTGTGGAGGCCCCTTCACCTAGCAGCCTTTGGTAGGCTAAGCAGCATGCTCGAGCCCAAATTCATCCGCGACAATCCCGAAGCGGTGCGCCAGGCCATTCGCGCCAAGCAGCTCCACAGCAGCCTAGCCAAGTTGGATAGCTACCTGCTGCTGGAGGAGGAGTACCGCCTGCTCAGAACCGACCTGGAGGCCAAGCAGGCGCGCCGTAACGCCGATAGCAAACGGATCGGCGAGCTTAAGCGCCAAGGCCAGAGCGCCGAGGCGCTGATGCGCGACATGGCGCTGCTCTCCGCTGAGGTCAAGAAGCTCGAGGAGCGCTCACGCAGCCTCCAAGAGCAGCTTCAGGCGCTGCTCTTGGAGATCCCGAACCTTCCCCACCCGAGCGTGCCGTATGGCGAAAGCGAGCACGACAACGTAGTCGTCAAGGAGTGGGGTGAAAAGTCCGCGCCTGCCTTCACCCCCAAGCCGAGCTGGGAGCTAGCCACTCAGCAGGGCTGGATCGACCTAGAAGCCGGCGTCAAGCTGGCCGGGACCGGCTTTCCGGTCTTCCGCGGCCTCGGGGCGCGGCTGGTGCGGGCCTTAAGCAGCTTTTTCCTGAGCACCCTGGCTGAGCACGGCTACGAAGAGGTCATTCCGCCGCTGTTGGTCAACGCCGCTACCGCCACCGCCACCGGCCAACTCCCCGACAAGGAGGGGCAGATGTACCAGGTCGAGGGCGGCCTCTATTTAATTCCGACCTCCGAAGTGCCGGTCACCAACCTCTTCCGCGACCAGATTCTGGATGAAGCGCTCCTGCCGCTTAAGCTCTGCGCCTATACGCCGTGCTTCCGGCGCGAGGCGGGCAGTTACGGCAAGGAGGTGCGCGGCATCAACCGGGTGCATCAGTTCGACAAGGTAGAGATGGTGCAGTTCACTCATCCCGAGGCGAGCTATCAAGCGCTCGAAGCGATGACGCAGTTGGCTGAAGGGTTGTTAGCGGCCCTTGCACTCCCCTATCGCCGCCTCTTGATGTGTAGCGGCGACATGGGCTTTACCCAGGCCAAGAAGTACGACCTAGAAGTGTGGGCTGCCGGTCAGGAGCGCTGGCTCGAAGTCAGCAGCGTCAGCAACATGGAGGCGTTTCAGGCCCGGCGCTTAGCTACCCGCTTCCGCTCGGCAGGCAAGGGAAAAATCGAGTTGGTGCATACCTTAAACGGGAGCGCCCTGGCCCTGCCGCGCACCATTGCAGCGCTGCTGGAGACCCATCAGAATCAGGACGGCAGCGTGAACATCCCCACAGCGTTGCGCCCCTTCTTTGGCGCCGAGCGGATGGCGTGAGCTACTCGATGGTGCGCGGCACCCTAAAAAAGCCGTCCTGAGCCTCGATAGCCAGCCCTAGCACCGAGTCTTGCGGCAGGCCGTCCTGGACTACGTCGTCCCGGAACACGTTCACCGCGTCAATCGGACGGACGAGCGGCTGAGCGCCCTCGGTATCGAGGTCGCGAAGTTGCTCAAAATACGCAAGTATCGCGTTCAGATCGGCCTTGAGCGCCTGCGTCTCCTCGGCGCTTAGCTCGAGCCTGGCCAACATTTTGAGATGCTCCATCTCCTGGTCGCTGATCATGCTGTCAGTTTATACTCCAAAGCAGCTAGTCAGAAAAGGGCTTGGGGGTTAAAGGCTTCGCCCGAAGAGCCGTGGGATTTTTCCTCCCACTGCCTACTTCCCTCGCGCTGACAAACCGATCCAGGCCAGACCAGCTACGTTCTAAACAGCACATTCTCCCGGCGGAAGTTTCGGTAGGCAAAGCCAAGCAGCAGCGCGGTGTAGACCAGGCTCGAGCCCCAGGTGAGGATGAGCTGTAAAGGGGTGGCGCTGGCTTTAATAATGCCATCCATCACCAGCAGAGCGTTTAACACCGGCACCAGGTAGATGGGCGCTGCCAGGGCAAAAAAGTCCGCGAACTGCAAGCCGATCACCGGCACGATCAGGATGATCGAGAGCGGCGCCACGTAGGACTGGGCCTCCTTAAAGGAGCGGGCGAACATGGTGATGCCAATCAGCAGCGCCGCCATCAGCGCCGCTGTCAGTACCGAGGTGAGCACCAGCAGCGCGATACCGCCAGGGCTGACATTGAGGGTGCCGCCCATAATCTGTATCATCTCGCCCATCTCCTCGCCAAGGAGCCGCCGCAGCAAGGTGCCGCTCAGCAGGTAGCCAAGAATAGCCATCAGCCCCGCTGAGAGGCCGAACACCGTGGTGGCCAGAAACTTGCCCAAGACCACTTCGAGGCGCCGGATAGGAGCGACCAACAACACCTCCAGCGTGCCGCGCTCCTTCTCGCCGGCGGTGGCGTCGATGGCGGTCATCTGCGCACCGGCCAGCATCCAAATGACGATGAAAAAGGGGATCAGCCAGCCGAGCTGACCGGCGGCGCGCTCCGCCGGCAGGCTGGCGTCGATGTTGCTCAGCGTTAACGGCTCGAGCACCGCCGGATCGAGCCCGGCGGCGGCCAGCCGCTGTGCCACCAGCATCTCTCGGTAGGCGCCTACCGCGCTTTGTAACCTGCGGGCGGCCAGCTCGCTGCGCATGTTGCCGTGCTTGCTGAAAATCTCTACGGTGACGCGCTCACCGCCATCTAGCGCCTCGGCCAAACCCGCTGGGACAGCCAGGGCAGCCAGATACTGGTCGGTCTCAACGCTGGCGAACGGGTCGGCAACCTCTTCCAGGCTAATGTTATGGACCATCAGCAAGCTGCGCAGTTCACTGGGGATGTCGTTAAGCCCTCTCACGCCAACTACGGTAACCGCTTCGGCCTCACGCTGAAACAGCCCGCCCAGAAAGTAAGGGAGGCCAAATATGACGATGGGCAGCACCAAAAAGGGGATTAGCAGGTTGCTGATAATGGCCCGCCGGTCGCGCAGGGTCGAGAGGATCTCTTTTCTGGCTACGTGTAGGATCAGCTCACGCCTCATGCCAAGACCTCCTGGCTCCCTTCCACAATGGCAAAAAAGGCTTGCTCAAGGCTCTTAGCGCCGTGTTGGGCTTTGAGCGCCGCGACATTGTCCAACGCTACTAGCCGGCCCTGGTAGATGATGGCGGCGCGGTCGCACAGCTCCTCGACCTCGCTCATCACATGGGTGGAGTAGACCACGGTACGGGTTTCGCTAGGGTAGCGCTTAACGAAGTTGATAACCGCCCGCCGCGCCATCACATCCAGTCCGACGGTGGCCTCGTCGAAAAAGATAATGGGCGGGTCGTGGATCACCGCCCGGGCGATGACGATCTTCTGCTTCATGCCGGTTGAGAACTCATCGCAGCGGCGCTTCAGGGTGTCGCCAAGCTCGAGCAGCGCGTCAAGCATCTCGATGCGGGCTTCGATCTGCGGCGGGGTTAAGCGATAGAGCTTACCGAAGTAGTGGAGCACCTCGCGGCCGGTCAGGCGGTCATAGAGCCCCATGCCGCCGTTGACTACGCCGATGCTGGAGCGCACCTGCTCGGCCTGGGTCAAAACATCAAAGCCGCCCACCGTAGCCTGCCCCCGATCCGGCTTAAGCAGCGTGGCCAGGATGCGCAAGGTGGTGGTCTTGCCGGCACCGTTAGGGCCCAAGAGCCCAAAGACCTCACCGGCTGCAACCGAAAAGCTCAGATCGGTCACGGCATGCACCGGGCCGAACGACTTGTGGAGGTTCTTGACGTCGATCATAGCAGCCCTTCTCCACTAAGCACTATAGCCCGAGAGGACCAAGCTTTGCTGGGATTTGCCAGCGGGTCACGCCCTCTCGAATGTGAACTTGAACCGATACCTCCGCAACGACACATTTGGGACAGCCAGGGCTGCATAGACTACACGTTGGTGAAAGCCGCCGGCAACGAGGATCCCACGGACTGGGGTGCTCTCTTCTTGCTCTATGACGCCCATATACGCCAGTAGCTGTGTCAGCGCGTCTGGCGCGGCGGCGCCGGCCTTCAACTCAATCACCACGATTACGCCATCAGGGTCTCGCGCCATGATGTCGACTCGACCAGCCTCGGTGGTCCGCTCCTTGCCACCGTCGAGGATCACCAGGTCAGGTTCTAGCTGCTCGATGTTAGCGCGGAGGGCGGCCTGTAGATCCCGCTCGAGACCAAAGGTCACTTCCTCGGCTTCGATGACCTGCTCGAGCGCATCAGAGGCCATGGCTGCGGCTTGCTGGTCATAGCTGCCCATGGTGAGGTGCGACCGCATGGCGCTGACCGTGCCCGGCGATACACCGCCGACCTTTACAGCGATCTCGGCGTTGCGCAACACTCCCTCGCGCAGAAGAGCGATGATTTGAGCCCTCTGCTCTTCGGTAATCGCCATATAGACCTCAGTTATAGCATAGCCGGAGACGACCCACCTACGGCGTTTCCTAGTTGGGTGACATACACTTCATCGTGCAGCCGGCGCCGCACCTCCTCCACAGGGGCAACCTCAAAGAAGAGATCAAGCGCCTCACGGAGGTTATTCCGGGCCTCCTCTATCGTCTCACCTTGACTTGCGATGTCCAGCTCGGAGCACAAAGCCACATAGCCCTCGCGCTCGCGCTCGACAATAGCGGTGAGCCTTTTTGTCATGACCCTCTCCATCTGCGGTGCAGCGTCTGGTGTGGCGCAGGGGATGCATGCAGAGTCAGGACTCTGGCCCGCCTTCTTGAGTCAGGATCTGGTCGATAGTGTCCTTCAGAGCCGCCGCATGATTGGCAGCCACGTCCCACACGATGTCGTAGTCTACCGTGAAGTAGCCGTGGATCAAACGATCTCGCATGCCAGCCATAACACGCCACGGCACCTGCGCATGCTTTGCCCGGAAATCCTCCGGGATCTGCTTCGCGGCCTCACCCATGATCTCGATGCTACGGACAAAGCCTCGTCGCAGCAGCTCATCCTTCAGGAAGTCCGCCTTGGAGAGCGTAGCCGCTCGTTCCGCAAGGAACTCGGCCTCCTCCCGGATGTGACGCCGGTACTCAAGTGGCCCGAAGGACATCCTCCGCCTCACGAAGAATGTGCGGGCCAATGTATGGACTGAGTGCCTCCGTCGTGACAACATCGACACGCCGCCCAAGAACTTCATCCAGCAGAAAAGCTAACTCCATGAAGCTGTCCAGCGTCTTCATCGCGGGGTCGAACTCCACCAGCACATCGACGTCACTCGCTGGTGTGGCTTGGTTCCGGAGAACCGAGCCGAATAGCGCCAGGCGCCGCACACCGAGGCGTCGGATAGCCGCCTCGGCGGATCGCAGGCGCTCAATCGCCTGCTCACGGGTGAGGGTTCCACCGTCCATACGCACAATCTACCTGAGGATCACACTCACCTCAAGGACCACAGCGTCGGACACTCGTACTTGCACTATATCGTTGATTTCATCAGGTTCCACGGCAAGAGTCTAACTGCATCCAAGTCCATACCCAATAAGGCAACGGATCCGCCCCCCCTAGGCTCCCCTAAACGACTCCAACAGCCGCCACAGCGCCCGGTAGCCTAAGAGCAACGAGGCGGGCTCGAGCCACTCCGATAGGCGGTGTGCATCACCACCATGATAGACGCCAAAGGCAACAGCAGGCAGCCCTACCGCCATAGCGGCGTTAGCATCGGTACTGCTGGCGCTGAGGCGGGGCGCAAGACCGACCTCTGATAGCGCCGCTTGGGCCGCGGCCACCAGCTGCTCATTAGGAACGGTGGCGGCAGGCCGATTACCGACTACGCGCAGTGTGAGCTCTACGCCGTGGCGCTTGGCCACCCGGCGGATCCGCGCTACTGCCTCGGCTTCCAGGCTGGCCAGCACGTCGGCGTCAAGGCTGCGCAGGTCGAGGTTAAACCCGGCCCGCTGGGCGATGGCGTTAATGCTGGTGCCGCCCCACACCTGCCCCACGTTGAAAGAAGTGCGCGGTGCGCTTGGTACAGTAAGCCGGTTGAGCGCATGAACCGCTTCGCCCAGGGCATGGACCGCGCTGGGGCTGGGGAAGTCGCCCCAGGAGTGGCCGCCCTTGGCGCTTAGCTCCACCTCGTAGCGCTTGGAGCCCACCGCGGCATGGGCGATGGTCCCTAGGTGACCGTCTACCGCTATCACCAGGTCGAACTCCTGGGCGCGCTCAGAGAGCAGCTGGCGAATACCGCGCAGGTCGCCCAGCCCCTCTTCGCCCACCGTAGCTGCCAGCGTGAGGCACGGGCGGGATACCTCGGGGGCCGCTTGCAACGCCTGCAGCAGTGCGGTGACGACTGCCAGGCTGGCGCTGTTGTCACCGATGCCCGGCGCGCAAAGTCGGCCTTCGCTCTCTTTCACGGTGACATCGGTTGCAGCGTCAAAGACCGTATCGAGATGGGCCGCAAGCAGCACCCGCGGCCCACTGCCAGCTAGCTCAGCAATGACGTTGCCTACGCTATCGCGGCTTACCTCAACCCCTGCTTGCTGCCACAGCTCGGCAATCAGCTCGCCCCGCGCCGCTTCAGCAAAGGTCGGCGCCGGAGTCTGGCAGATACGCCTGAGCAAGGCGATCAGTGTCTCTTGGCTAGGCAGCGGGATGGTCATTGCTCAGCGGTTAAGTGTCACATCTCGTCCTTGAGCGTGGCAATCCCTTCCCGCAGGGCGTACAGCGCCGCCTGGGTGCGGTTATTGAGGCGCAGTTTGGAAAATATCTCCGACAAGCGATTGCGCACCGTCTTTTCGCTAACATTTAGCGCCTCGGCGATCTGCTGATTGGAGTCGCCGCGGGCCAAGTAGCGCAAGATCATCGCCTCGCGCTCAGTTAGCTCGGAAAGGGGGTGCTCGGGGTGGTGAGGCAGCTCCTCCTTGATCTTCTTAAACTCATCGAGGATGCTGGCGGCCATTTCGGCATTGAGCAGCGTTTCGCCCTCGGCCACGCGCCTGATGGCGTCGATCAGATCGGCGGAGTCAGCGTCCTTAAGCATATAGCCCCGAGCCCCAGCCTTGATGGCCTCGAACACGTAGCGATCCTGGCGGTACATGGTGAGGATAATCACCTTAGCGTCGGGGTACTCCTCGAGTATGGCCTGGGTCGCTGCCACGCCGTCCATCTCGGGCATCTGGATATCCATGATGGTGACATCCGGTTTGGTCTCGATGGCGTAGCGCAACGCCTCCCGCCCGGTGGCTGCCTCACCGATGATCCGAAAGCCCTCTTCGGTCTCGAGGATACTTTTGAGCCCCTGGCGAAACATGGCGTGATCGTCGCAGAGTAAGATGCGCGTCATGGGCCTCATGGTAGCACGCCCTAGTGGTAGACTATTGAACCATGAGGCTATCAGCTCGTCAGCTGATCAGCTCGTCAGAGAAAAGTCGAGGAAAGCGTGCAGAGGAAAGCGTGGGCCGTAGGTTATAGGCAGTGGGTTGTGGGAAGTGGGACCCCCACAACCCACCGCCTACTTCCTTCGGCAGGCTTGGGACAGCGTCCCAGCAGGTGCTTACTCTTGTCTCACTGCTCTTTTCTCGTTCCTCGCTAGCGAGGTGAGAGGCTTTCCTCGACTGACTACTGCCCTTTGGAGGAGTATATAGTGAACCATCCGAAGAACGCGCTGCTCGAGCGCTGCAAACGGCTGGGGCTAGCTGTACCCAGTTTCGACACTAAGAGCACCGGGCCCGCCCATGAACGAACCTTTATCAGCGACGTGCTGCTAGCCGGCGAGGTGATCGGCGCTGGCCAGGGTCCGAACAGGCGTGAAGCTGAGCGCCGCGCCGCTGAGGAGGCGCTAGCGTACCTTGATCGGAGCTCTGGCGAGTCAGCCGCCACAGCCCCCACCAAACGCAAGAAGCGAAAGGGTACACCAGAACCCGAGACAACCGTGCCACCGGTGCCTGCCCCAACGGTGTCGGCGTCCACCACCGCGGCGTTTGAGGGTCCCTGGCCGATCTTTGAAGGGGCGTTGGCCGCCTGTCTCCAGATCGCCAACAGCCGGGTCGATCCGGCGCTTATCGGCGAGTCTGCCCTGCTAAGCGTACAGCAGCTCGGCTTGCAGCTCTACAAAAACACCTTGGCAGATCTAGGCGAGGTAGTCGAAGTCGAGGAGCCGCTAGCCTGAGCGTCCCTTACTCGCCGCCAGACTCGTCGAGAAACTGTCTCAGCTTGGCGGTATTAACGATGACCGGCGCACGCCGGCGGCGCACCGCGCCGTACTCCAAGAGCCGCGCCAGGCAGTGACTGACCGTCTCCCGGGTGGCGCCGATCATCTTGGCTAAGTCCTGCTGGGTGAGGCTTAGGTCGATGATGGTGCCGCGCTCGCTCGGCACGCCAAAATCCTTAGCCAACCTGAGCAACAAGTTGGCCAGCCGTCCCGGCGCAGCGAAGGCGCCGACCTCAGCAAATACCGCCTGGGCTTGCCAGAGCTTGGTGGACATCACCTGAATAAACTTCAAAGCCAGCTTGGGGTACTGGGTCAGTAGGCGCTGAAAGTCGGCCTCGGGCATAACGATCAGCGTGGTATCCATGACCGCCTCAGCCTGATTGGGGCGGCGCTCGCTGGGCAGCAGCAGCAGTTCGCCAAACACATCGTACTGGCCAAGCAGTCCCAGGATCATCTCTTTGCCGTTAGGGAAGTACATGGAGATCTTAACCATGCCGTCGCGAATGAAGTAAAGGGCATCGGCTACATCCTCCATGTGATAGATCACCTGGCCCGCACGGTAGCGCTTATAGGGGGTGATGCGCGAGAGCTGCTCGAGCTCCTCTGGGGTAAGGTCTTCAAAAAGCTGCGTGTTCTTGAGGTGCCAGACCAGGCTGGGATACTCGTGCATAAAGCTAGTCTAGCGCAAGAATGAGAAATTTCACAGCCTGGCGTGTTGCGGTCCCGGTAGCTGCCAACCGGGCGCCGTGGCGCGTAGAATAACCGTATGCCGATGCTAGCGGGGCGGCTGGTGACCCCTGACGGTATCCTCACCGGCGAGCTACAGGCAGGCACCACCGTGCAAAGCTTAATCCCCCGGAGGCTTAAAGGCCCCTACATCCTGCCAGGTTTTATCGACACGCACGTGCATGGCGGCGGCGGTGGCGACACCATGGACGGAGCTGCGGGGGTACGCACCTTGGCGGCGTTTCATCTCCGCCACGGCACCACCACGCTCCTCCCCACCACCATGACTAACCCCTGGGAGCGAGTGCTAAAAGCGCTCTATGGCATCAAGGAGATCATACAGGAAGCTGATCCGAACCTGCCCGACATTCCTGGTGCCCACCTGGAGGGCCCCTTTATTAGCCCTAAGCGCCTGGGCGCCCAGCCCGCCTTTGCCTTAACCCCCACACCGGAGCGGCTTTCTGCGCTGCTGGAGCTTGAGGTGCTGCGCGTCATCACGCTGGCTCCAGAGCTCCCCGGCGCGCTCGAGGCGGCCCACCGCTTAGCCAGCAGCGGCGTGCGCATCAGCATCGGCCACACCGTGGCCAGCTACGAGCAGGCCATGACGTTCTTAAGGTCGGTGAGGGCAGCGGGCGGCAGCGTAGGCTTTACCCACCTCTACAACGCCATGGGGCAGCTCAGCAGCCGGGCTCCGGCGGTAGTCGGCGCGGCCTTAAGCGCGTCTGACGCTTATGCCGAGCTGATCTTTGACCTGCATCACGTCCACCCTGGGGCGATGCTGGCGGCCATTGCTGCTAAGCCGCGGCACCTGTTGCTGGTCACTGACGCTATCCGCGCTACCGGCTTGGGCGACGGCGAGAGCGAACTAGGTGGGCAACCGGTGCGGGTCAGCGGGGGGGCGGCACGCCTTCTTGACGGCACCTTAGCCGGCAGCGTTTTAACGCTCGACCAAGCGCTGCGCAACGCGGTAGCTTGCGGCGTGCCGCTAGTACAGGCTAGCGCTATGCTCTCGAGCATCCCGGCGCGCTACCTGGGGCTTAATGATCGCGGCGTTATCAGTCCGGGCTTACGGGCCGATCTGGTCGTGCTGGACGACGATCTACAGGTCCGCGAAGTCTATCTGGCGGGCCGCAAAGTGGTGGGGTGAGAGCGGGACTCCTCGGTAGATCAGTAGCTAGAAGTTAGGAGCTAGAAGCTAGTCAGTAGGGGCGACCACGTGGGGTCGCCCTAGAAGTTTTCATCTTCAGCGGTTTTCACAAATGCTGAGTCGGCTAGGTGCAGGTATCATCTCCGCAAAGACGTCCTAGGCAACGATTCGTAGTCCTGCGAGCACCCGCAGGATCAAACCAGATGATACCTGCTATTAGTACGCCTTCGCTCGGCCCCTTCACTTCGCAGGCTCAGTGCAAGCGCTGCGCTCAGGACAAGGCTTCGCTGATGGTGAACGATAGTTCACGGACAGCTCCTCTACAAGCCAACGTGCGAGGTCGGCCAGCCCGCGCGCATAGAGCCGGCGCCGCTGCTCGGCCTTGCCAATATGGCGCTCCTTGGGACTAGCCGGGACTAAGCCCCAGTTGGCGTTCATCGGCTGAAAGTTGTCGGGGTTGGCGGTGGCCAAAAAGCGCACCAGGCCACCTAGCATACTGGTCTCCGGCGGCACTGCGAGGGGGAGGCCCAAGAGCTGCCGCGCCGCGTTGGTCCCAGCCAGCCACCCTGTTGCCGCAGACTCGAGATAGCCTTCGGTCCCGGCCAAGACGCCGGCTACAAACAGCTGCGAATGGTCGCGCAGTTGCATGGTGGGACTAAGCAGCTTCGGGGCATTTAAGTAGGTGTTGCGGTGCATCACGCCGTAGCGCACCACTTCGACCTTCGCCAAGCCTGGGATAAGCCTGAGCACCGCCAGTTGATCGCCCCACTTCAGCCCGGTCTGAAAACCGACTAAGCTCCACAGCCGGCCGCGCGCGTCTTCTTGCCGGAGCTGGGCTACCGCAAAGTAGCGCTCGCCGGTCTCGGGGTGCTCGAGCCCCACCGGCTTTAGGGGGCCGAACCGGGGGGTATCGTAGCCGCGCCGCGCCAGCTCCTCGATAGGGATGCACCCCTCGAAGAACTCGAGCCTCTCCCAGTCGTGTGGCAGGTGCCGGCGGGCGGCTGTAAGCGCCTCATAGAAGCGTTCGTAGTCCTCTTTATGGAACGGCAAGTTGAGGTAGTCAGCTCCCTGCTCGTAACGCCCCTTGCGATAGGCGATGCGCTGATCGATCGAGTCAACGTCGATAACCGGCGCCGCGGCGTCGTAAAAGCCTAAAAACTCCATGCCCACCGTCCGCTGGATCTCCTGAGCCAGCGCGTCTGAGGTAAGCGGGCCAGAGGCCAGCACTACTACGCCCGCAGGGATGCGGGTCAGCTCTTGACGATACACGGTGATGTTGGGGTGTTGCATCAAAGTCTCGGTAACCCGCTCGCTGAACGCCTCGCGATCTACCGCTAAGGCCCCGCCCGCCGGCACCCGACAGGCCTGGGCAGCGCTCATCACCAGGCCGCCGGCGGCCAGCAGCTCGGCCTGCAACAGCCCTTTGGCGTTGGTCTCGCCTTCGCCGCCAAAAGAGTTAGAGCAGACCAGCTCGGCGAACTTGCCGGTATGGTGGGCCGGAGTCATGGTGTGGGGCCGCATCTCGTAGAGATCGACCGCCACTCCGAGGCTGGCGGCGGCCAGGGCCGCATCCGAGCCCGCCATGCCTGCTCCGATTACAGTGAGGCGTGTCATACGGTCAGTCTACCGGCCCCTCGCTGGGCGCGCAACGAAACGCCCCGAGCGGCTTCACTCGCCCGGGGCTATCCGTCAAGGGGGTAAGGGGTCCGCAGACCTCTTCTAGTCTGCGCCCGCAAGATGCGCCCTGGGTGACGGCGCAATGAAGAGGATGAGAATCTCACGCCGCGCTCCTCTCGCAGGGGGGCAAGAGCCTGCGCTATACCCTGTGCCGGGTTTGGTACGCTAGCGTTATTATGAGTACGAGATTCGCTCCTACTCGAATACTTGAATACTGCTTTTCGGAGGAGCCATGACCCAAGGACCGATCAGCCAGTTTCTTAAGCATCACTATCGCCACTTCAACGCTGCGGCTGTGATTGACGCCGCCGAAGCCTACCGGCGCCACTTAGACCAGGGCGGCGCGATGATGGTGACCTTAGCGGGCGCCATGAGCACCGCCGAACTCGGCCTCAGCCTGGCCGAGATGATTCGCCAGGATAAGGTCCACATCATCAGCGCTACCGGCGCCAACTTGGAAGAAGACGTATTCAACTTGATCGCTCACGACTACTATGAGCGCCTCCCCCACTGGCGCGACCTCACGCCGGCGGATGAGCAGGCGCTCTTAGAGCGTCACCAGAACCGCGTCACCGATACCACCATCCCCGAGCTGGAAGCCATGCGTCGCCTGGAAAAAGCCCTTATCAACGAGTGGACACAGGCCGACCAACTCGATGAGCGCTACTTTCCGCATGAATTTCTCTACCGCATCTTGCGCAGCGGAGCGCTGACTGAGCACTACATGATCGATCCTAAGGACTCCTGGCTGGTCGCCGCCGCCGAAAAGAACCTGCCTATCGTCGTGCCCGGCTGGGAGGATTCGACTACCGGCAACATGTACGCGGGGCACTGCTTACTGGGCGAGATCGAAAAGGTTCACACCGTGCGAAGTGGCATCGAGTACATGATGATGCTGGCCGACTGGTATATCGAGACCTCGCGCCGTCACAGCATCGGCTTCTTCCAGATCGGCGGCGGCATCGCCGGCGACTTCCCCATCTGCGTGGTTCCTATGCTGCATCAGGATATGCAGCGCCCTGACGTGCCTACCTGGGGCTACTTCTGCCAGATCAGCGACGCGACCACCAGCTACGGCGGCTACTCCGGCGCCGTGCCCAACGAGAAGATCACCTGGGGCAAACTGGCTGTTGACACGCCCAAGTTCATGATCGAAAGCGACGCCACCATCGTAGCGCCGCTGATGTTTGCCTACATCTTGGGGCAGTGATAGCAGGTATCATCTGGTTTGATCCTGCGGGTGCTCGCAGGACTACGTATCGTTGTCCAGGGCGTCTTTGCAGCGATGATACCTGCGCTAAGCCGACTCAGTATTTGTGAAAACCGCTGTGACTGTTAGCGCCTTAGCACTCCATCCGCCAAACGCTGTGTTGAGAACACCCGGCTCGTCACTCCCGGCAGCTCGAGCACGAAACCCCCGCTCAGGATAACGTTGAGCGGTCCACCGGCCGCCAGCCGTGCCGGTAAGGCCGCGCCGAAGCCGAGCGGATTAAACTCTAGACGCAGCAGCACAGGCGTAGTGGAAAAGGCAGCTACCGACTCCGTTACCGCTCGCCCCGTACCGATAGCGGCCCCGGCCAGCTCCAGCGTTAGCTCAGGCGCCCGGAACAGGTAGCCCAGTGGGCCGGGATTCTCAAGCGTGAAGGCTAGCTCCACTACGGCGCGGGTGAGACTCAGCTCGCGCAGGCCAGACTGTTCCAGACTGAACGACACGCGCGGCGCAGCCAAGACCAGCGGCTGGCTGATGGTGCCCGAGGCCAGCGTGACCGCCGGGAGGCGCTGGCGCACCCCTAACAGATCGACTGTCACCACTCCTTGCAAGGCATAGGTGGTCGGCTCTCCGGCTATTAGCCTAGCCAGGTCGCCTAACAGCCCCAGCCCGGTGGCGAGCGGTACTGCCACCTCGAGCGTCAGCGGGCTGCTGCCGCGCGGCGCTAGGGCCAGGCCGCCCGCAAAGCTGCTGCTGGCCGCCCGCCGCCCGTTGACAGCCAGGTCAAAGTCGATCCCATCCAGCGTCAGGCCGAAGGGATTGGGGTTAAAGACCTCAAGGTTAAAGCGGAACACTGCCGCGCCGCTGCCTACACCGGGCGGGTCGAGCCGCACCAGCCCTGAGCCAGCGCTCATTAGCCGGAAGGTAGGCGCTTCCAGCAGCGGTACTGCGCCCGGCACGCAGGCGGAGAGCACTAGCGCTAGCGTTACAAGGATCGCGATGTGGCGTGGTTTCATACCCATGATTATACGCCCTCAGGCTGGCAGCCGGGGCAGAGGTGCCTTCTGGGGGGCCGGCTTTCTCAGTGAGGAGGCTGATGACCATCATTCCAGTGGTCCCGCTGGTCATTAATCGCGCTATGAGCCCAAAGCACATCGTTCAGGGGGTCGCCTTCGGCGCGGTGAAAGGGTAAGGTGTATCGATAGATGCCTTCGACTCAGCGCTGACGGCTAGTGACAGATAGCCTGTGGCTAGTACTAGTAGGAGGTTGCTAAGGGCTACACACCATTAACGCCTTTCTGGAGGAATTGCTCATGAACTATCGTTCACCATCAAGATGAAAACAGGGCGACCACGTGGGGTCGCCCCTACTCGAATACTTGAATACTCGAATACTTGACTACTGATTTTCGGGAGAGCTAAACGAGTGCTATTAGGCATCGACATCGGCACCACCCATACCAAAGTCGGCGTCTACGCCAAAGACGGGCGGCTGCTGGCCCACCGCCAGGCGCCGACGCCGCTGATAACGGGCACCGACGGGTTGAGCTACCTCTTCCTCGCGGGCATCTGGGAAACGGCGACGGCGCTGCTGCATCAGGCTACCCAAGAGGCCGGCGTAATCGTCGAGGGTGTCGCTGTCGCTAGCATGGGCGAAGCCGGCGCGACCCTAGACGCCAACGGTGAACCGACCTATCCGGTCATCCCCTGGTACGACGCTCGAGCCACGCCTCAGGTGGCGGCTCTCTTAGCCGGGCTTGGAGCAGGAATCTACCACAGCCCCCAGCAGGCCGTAACGGTTACCTACCAACCCCGGCAGCACTTTTATCCCGACCCTGCTTGGCTTAAGCGTTACGCCCCGCTCTATCCCCGCTACCTCGCTGCCGCACAGTCCCTGCGCCGCTGGCGGCGCGAACTACCATAGCCTTTGCCTAAGGAGTGATTATGCCGTTTGTCGCCGATGGCCGTACTCTGATCAACCACGCTTACACCCACCGCTTTGCCATACCGGCTTTCAACGTCTGTAGCCTGGAGCTGGCCCGGGCTTGTGTTATGGCCGCGGAGCTCGAGCGTGCCCCGGTGATCCTGCAAACCTACCCCGGCGACCTAGAACAGGGCTCGCCTAAGGTGCTGGCGGCCATGATCCGGGCGCTGGCCGAAGAGGCCAGCGTGCCGGTTATGCTCCACCTCGATCACGGCGACGGCCAAGAGCGAATCGTAAGCTGCCTGCGGGCCGGTTATTCGTCGGTGATGTTTGACGGCGCAGCGCTGCCGCTAGCCGAGAACGTCCGGCGGACCCGCGAGCTAGCGGCCATCGCCCACGCCGCTGGAGCCTCGCTCGAGGCGGCGGCGGGGAGCTTTGGCGGCGGTGAGGGCCACGACGAAGACGCCGTGCTGACTGAGCCCGAGGTGGCCGCCGCCCTACGGCGCGAAGGCCATGCCGACCTCATCGCCTGCTCGGTCGGCTCGCGCCACGGCCAGGCCAGCCACCTCGACCTGGCGCGGCTTCAGGCCATCGCCGAAGCCACCACGGCCCCACTGGTGCTGCACGGCGGCAGCGGCATCCCGGCTGAGGAGCTGGCCGCCGCCGCCAAGCTCGGCGTGGTCAAGGTCAACATCGGCGCGGCCTTGCAACGCGCCCTGCTCCAAGTCTGGCGCCACGAGGCCGGGGCCGCCCCGCAACACTACGACATCTACACCCGGGCACGAGAGGTACTGATTGAGGTCGCCCGGGACAAGCTCCGCATCATGGGCGGCAGCGGCCGGGCCTAGCACCGTGAACGACGCCTCACGGCCGCTCGCGGTAGTAGCCGGTCACCTCTGCTTGGATATCGTCTGCCACCTGGACGCTAGCCGCGTGGCGCTCGAGCCGGGCTCGCTGATCGAGGTCCATGGTACTACCCTCGCTACCGGCGGCGCGGTCTCTAACACCGGCCTAGCCTTAAGCAAGCTCGGCATCCCCACCCTGCTGATGGCCAAGGTAGGGGACGATGCGCTGGGGGTACTCGTCAAGGAGAGCCTATTAACAAGCGGCGCGCGGCACGTTGAGGGGATTACCACCTCAGCCGAGGCCGGCACCTCCTATACCGTGGTGATCACTCCGCCGAGCGGCGAGCGGATGTTTTTGCATGACCCCGGCGCCAATGCGGTGTTTCGCAGCAGCGATATTGATACTTCCCTCCTTGAGCCCGCCCTGCTGTTTCATTTCGGCTACCCTCCGCTGATGCGGCAGCTCTACGCCCAGGGCGGCCAGGAGTTGGTCAAGCTCTTTGCCGCGGTCAAAGACCAGGGGCTTATCACCTCGCTCGATCTGTCGCTGCCTGATCCGGCTTCCGAAGCGGGCCAGGTAGACTGGCAAGCCATCCTTAAGCGTGTGCTGCCGCAGGTCGATATCTTCTTACCAAGCTTCGAGGAGCTGCTCTATATGCTGCGGCCCGAGATGTTCAGGCGGCTAAAACAAGCAGGCGAAGAGGCGCTACCACCTGGGGCCGGTCTGGTCAGCGAGATCGCAAGCGAGCTGCTGGCGCTGGGGCCTCAGATCGTCGGCATCAAGCTCGGGCCATGGGGTTTTTATCTCCGCACGGCAGGCACGGTGACACTGTCGGGACTCGCCTCGCTGGCCACTAACTGGCATAACCGTGAACTGTGGGCGCCCTGTTTCCAGGTCACGGTAGCCGGTACGGTCGGCGCAGGCGATACCACGGTCGCCGGCTTCCTGGCCGGGCTCTTGCGCGGCCTCAGCCTCGAAGACGCACTAAACACCGCCTGCGCCGTGGGGGCCTGCTGTGTCGAAGCGCCGGACGCAGTCTCGGGAGTGAAGTCCTGGACAGTGACCCGAGCGCGGATACAGCGGGGCTGGCCGCGTCGCGAGTTAACGCTGCCGGACGGGTGGCGGCGCGAGGATAGCGCTGTGTGGCGCGGGCCTCATGATGCCCATCGTTCGCTGGTTTGACCACGCCGCCGGGTTTCAAACTTCGACCCTATTGATGGCCTCAGTGGGGCCAGCGGCGCTGTTGGGGGGTAAAACATTACCTAGCGGCCAGCGCGCTGAAGCGCCAACGCAATCAGCCTTGACACCAGTTCGGGGTAGCTCACCCCGGCAGCCTCCCAGAGCTTGGGGTACATGCTGGTAGTGGTAAAGCCGGGCATGGTGTTGATCTCGTTGAGGTAGAGATGGTCTTCGGCCTCTAGGTAGAAGAAATCCACCCGCGCCAGCCCGGCGGCGTCGATGGCGGCAAAAGCGCGCAACGCCAAGTCCCGGCAGTGTTCGGCTACCGCCTCGGATAGCTCAGCAGGGATCAGCAGGCTAGCTCGGCCCTCGGTGTATTTCGTTTCGTAATCGTAGAAGTCGCTCTCATAGGTGATCTCGCCTACCGGGCTGGCCTGCGGCGAGTCGTTGCCGAGAATGCCGACCTCTAGCTCGCGCGCCCCTACTACCCCCGCCTCGACGATGAGGCGGCGATCAAAGCGGGCGGCTTCATCAAGCGCTTGCCTTAACTCGTCACAGTCGCGAGCCTTGCTGATGCCGACCGAGGAGCCGAGATTAGCGGGCTTGACAAAAAGCGGGTAGTTGAGGTGCTGTAGCTGCGCCATCACCCACTCGGGATCGCGCTGCCAGTCGTCGCGCCGCACTCCCAGATAAGCCGTTTGGGGCAATTCATGCGCGGCAAAGACCGCCTTCATCATCAGCTTGTCCATGCCGACGGCGCTGCCCAGCACGTCCGCGCCAACAAAGGGCAGACCGAGGAGTTTTAGTAGCCCCTGGACGGTGCCGTCTTCGCCGTAGGGACCGTGCAGCAGCGGGAAGACCACATCAAACGCCTGCGGCTTGATGGTTTGCAGGCTACCGTCGCGGGGCAGGTGGTCGCTGCGCCCACTAGCAAGCGCCTGCCAGGAGGCGGGGCCGGTCAATAGTCGGCCTGTCCGGTCGATGACCAGCGGGGTAAGGTCAAAGCTACTCTTGGCTGCGGCCATCACCGAGCGGGCCGAGGCCAACGACACCTCGTGCTCGTCAGACTGTCCGCCGCAGAGCAGGAGCACGCGCGGGCGGGCGGTCATCGCATCACCATGTGTAAGTTGCATATCATACACATCGTGCATATAGCTTACGCGCTTGATAGGGCTTGGGTCAAGCGGAGGGGCTGATTCGCGCTACCACGTGCATTGCATTCCACTAAGCC
>JAGXSJ010000016.1 GCA_018333895.1 Truepera sp. | reverse complement strand
GTCAGATAGGTCTTTGCTGACTAGCTAACCGGCTAACGGGCTAAGATGCTGATAGACTTGCCCCTACTCGGATACTTGACTACTCGAATGCTTGACTACTGCTTTTCCCGGGAGGCCCCTATGACCGCACCGAAACGCCCTCGAATTCGGACTCTAGAGGAGCTGCGGCCACTGGTTAAAGAGGGTCGTTATCGCCTTGGTTCGCATGCAGCTAAGCATGCCGCCTGTGAGGGGTTCAGCGAGCAAGATATTGTCACCGCCATCCTTTACGGACGGGAGCTAATGCGTTATGTGCAAGATGAGCGGCTGCTGGCCATCGGCTACATCTGCCCGAGTCCGGCGGTGCGTATCCCGCTGCATGTAGTGCTGGAGTACAAAAAGCCGCGCTGGGTGGACATTGTTACCGCGTTTATCCCCGCCGAGCCGCACCGGGTAGTGTCGCGGGCGCGGTTAGCCGAGTGCCTAAGGCATGATCGCCATATGACCCGCTCGAGCTGGCACGGCCCGCGCACAACGCCGATGATCGAATATAGGTTGTAGGGAGTGGGTTGTAGGGGGTGGGTTGTCCCACACCCCACTTCCCGTTTTCCTACAGCCCACATCCTACTGCCCACTGCCCCAGTGCTGACTCGCCGAAATGCTTGAGAGGCGGCCCCAACTCTCAGCATTCCGCCTCAGGCTAACCCGGCCCGCGGTCGGTCTCGACCGCTACGGCCTCAGCAGGCTGGTCGAAAGTGTTAGTTGTATCTGGCGCTGCACCGCGTAGCCGCTCGGTGCGGCGCGATGGCAGCCGGTTGCGCAAGGACAGGGCGTACTCGGACCAATACAAGAGCGCCTGGTGTACCGGATAGCGCAAGCAGAACTCACCGCTATCGACCTTGCTCACTAGGTGGAAGGGGGCCTGACTGAGCAGCTTAAGCACCTCGAGCGTAGAATCGCGGCTCAGGTCGGCATCCTGCACATCATCGAGCAGAAATACCGCCGGGGCTTTCATGCCGGCCAGACGGCTCAACACCGCCGAGAAGGCGCCCCGCTCGGCGATCCGCTTACCCAGAGTTTTTTCAAACCGCTCCAGACCGTGCTCGAACAGGCCGCCCTGCTCAAAGTGCGGCTCGAGGTCAAAAGGGCTGACCGGAACGGCCCGCACCAGCTCCCGCACGCGGGCTACGGCCTCCCACGACCAGAGCGTAGCCCGGGCCAAGTCGGCGGGTGCGGAAAGGCGCAACAGGTCACGGTGGGCTCCAAATACCGCCAGATAGTTAGCCCCCGTCTCACGCCGCCGCGCCAGGAGGGCGGCCCAATCTAGGCGGGCATTTTCCGGGAAGGCATGGACTAATACCGTGTAAGTGCGCCGTCCTAACTCGGCGATCGCCAATAGCTGGCCGTGCGCTAGGGCTTCGATCTGGAAGCCAAAAGTCTGGAGCGCCTCGCGAGCGCGGTGCGGTAGCGACAGGTCGATCGGCTCATCCTCTGAGTTGAGCCCAACGTCACCGGGGAACATCACCCCGCGCGGATACGGCGTTACTACGGCCCGCTTGGGGCGCTCAAGGGTCGGTGGCGCGGGCTTTGGTGGCTCGGGTGCTTCGACAGCTTCGACCTCCGGCACCGCTTCGGCCTGCTGGAGCCGCCAACGCCCGTCCTTTTTGAGCAAGCGGACGTCCGTCTGTAGCAGCGCCTCGAGATTGAACTCGGCCGGCAGGTCGGGAAAGAGTCCTCGAATCTCCCCTTCAGACAGAGGGCTGTTAAGCTCAACGACTTTGTCGAGGATAGCGCGTTGCGCCTCAGGCCGGGTGTAGTCAGGCCGCTTGGGTCGCACCAGCGGGGTTAGGGCGTAGCGACCGTCCTCCAGCAGGCGGATCAGTACCTGGTCGTTGACGTTAAGCTCGTGCTCGCGATAGAAACCTTCCAGGCCGACTACTGTGCGTGCCGCGCTCAGAGTCAGGGTCAGCTCCTGCCCTTTGACCGTATCGAATGCGCGCACGGTACCGCTCTCAGGAAACAGCGTCAGCATGGAAAGCGGTAGAGTCATCTGGCCCGAACGGAGGCAAATGCGAGTCAGGGAGTAGCGAAAATCGTGCAGCATCGGAGCCCTCGTGCCTTTCTAGCGGTGTCAGCACCTCGACCGCGCCGACTTGAGTATGAGTCACACAGTGCGGGGGCATCGACCAACCCGTACCGCGGAGTCATCATTTGGTCAAGTGTAGCAAAAGTCGCTGTGCGGGATGTCAACTATTAACTATCCGCATAACTGTCCGCAGAGACTCCGCAACGCCGCTGTGTTGTTTGACCTGTCGGTAATACCCAGCTATGCTAGCTACCAGATACCGCGTTGAGGCGCCATGAGTCCAGACCTCGATACTTCCAGCCGCCGGTCGCTTCGGCTCGAGCACTACGATTATGCTCAGGCGGGCGCCTACTTCATCACCATCGTCACGCAGAGGCGCGTAAGCCTCTTCGGTCGGGTTGAAAACGGCGTCATGCACTACAGCGATGCCGGTGAGATGATCTGGGCTTGGTGGCAGCGATTGCCGGCTAAATTCTCAACCGTCAGTACCGATGCCTTTGTCGTCATGCCGAACCACGTTCACGGCATCGTCGTCATCACCACCCCCGTAGGGGCGACCCCACGTGGTCGCCCTACCCCACGTGGTCGCCCTCACGACGCCATTGGGGAAGGGCACCCACACGGGGGTGAAGAAGGGCACCCACACGGGGGTGCCCCTACATTGGGGGATATGGTGGGCTGGTTCAAGGCCATGACCACCAACGCCTATATTCGCGGCGTCAAACAGGCGGGCTGGCCACCGTTCGAGCAACGTCTGTGGCAGCGCAACTACTTTGAGCACGTGATCCGCAACGAGGACGATCTTGGCACCATTCGTGAATACATCATTACGAATCCGCTACGCTGGTTCGAGGACAAGGAGAATCCGGAGGTGGCCGATGCATGAGCTGGAGAACTACCGCTACCGAGGTGCCAGGGCCCTGGTTCTGTTGCACGAAAGACACTTGTGGTCGTTTCTAACGACCTGGCGGCAGGCCAAGGCCGCTGGCGTGACGCTCCCCAAGACGGACGACCGGGCCTACCGGTCGCTGGAAACGATCCTGGGGCACGTGCTGGCGGCCGCGCGGGGGTACATGGTGTGGATGTGCAAGCAGTTGGGACTGCCCGACCCAGGGATCGACCCCATCCCTGAGGACGACGAACTCGAAGCGAGGGTGGACGCCTACCTCGAGCACCTGCTGGCGCGGTGGCGCGAGCCGCTTGCGGACGTCGAGGAAGAACGCTTCTATACTCCCACCTACCCTTCGAACTGGGGCCCGCCCTACTGCATCGACGCCATGCTCGAGCACACCGTGATGCACCCTATCCGGCACGAGTTCCAGCTGCGGGAGCTGTTGGAGCGGCCTTGAGAGGAGATCCGATATGACACAGATGACCGGCAGAGCAGGGATCTTCACCCGGCTCGACACCGTGATCGTGCGCGTGCGCGACCTCGTTCGCGCGAAAGCCTGGTACCAGGAGGTATTGGAGCTTACCCCCCGCTTCGAGACCGAGCTCATCGTGGTGTTCGATACCGGCGGGCCGACTAGCCTGACCATCGAATATCCCGGCCCCGAGGTGGAGGCGCAGGTCGTGCGCTCGGGCGCAGCGCGAAGCTACCCGATTTTCTATGCCGATGATATCGACAGCGTACATGAGCTGCTTACGTTGCGCGGCGTAAAGGCCGGGTCTGTTCAGGTGGACGGCGCGGTGCGATACTTCACATTCGAAGACCTAGAAGGTAACTTCTTTAACGTCTGCCACTTTTAGGCTGATTGCCCAAAATCACTTGACACCTCATGACCCAACACGTATCATTGGGGCACCCGCGCCGAGGTGGCGGAACTGGCAGACGCGCCAGCTTGAGGGGCTGGTATCCGTTAAGGATGTGTGGGTTCGAGTCCCATCCTCGGCACCATTAGGCCGACCCTAGGGTCGGCTGTTGCTTTGGGGGGTAAGGGCAGCGATTCACTGTACGGATGCCCTACGCTGGACGATGGTATCTAATACAATGGCAGCATCGTTAGCGGTTAATAGGAGCTGCCCATGCGACAAGCTGCACCGCGAGGGATGAAAATCGGCGACCACGTGGGGTCGCCCCTACTGACTTCTAGCTTCTGGCTACTGGTTTTTGGAGGAGTTCGCTATGGCCTGGCTCGGTTGGTTGCTGATCCTGCTTGGAATCGCCTTTATCGTGCTGTCGCTGGTGGGTGCGGCCAGAGATCTCTTTAAGGCCAGGACAGTTGTGTCTGCCACAGCGAGTTTGGCCGAGCTGACCGAGTTCGGCAAGATGCTGACCGAGCTGCTCAAGGTGCTGTTCAGCGGGCCAGCCTGGGTAACGATGTTCATGGCCGGGTTAGTCTTGGTCTGGCTAGGGGCTAGTTTGGTGTAAGGGGCAGACCTCAAGTTGGGCCAATACGGGTAGACTCTAACCAATGACCGATGTCGCTCCGCTCCCCGCCCCAGCCGCGCAGCCTATGCGCGTAGTGCAGCTTGCTGAGACGCGCCTGACCATTCTCGGCACCGCCCACGTCTCTAAGGCCAGCGCTGAGGAGGTAGAGCGACTGATCGCCAGCGGTGAGTTCGACGCTGTAGCCATCGAGCTCGATCCCAACCGCCACGCCGCCCTGACTAGGCCCCACAGTTGGGCTCAGCTCGATCTCTTTAAGGCCTTGCGGGAAGGCAAAGCGGCTATGATGGCCGCTAACCTGGCCCTTGGCGCCTTTCAGCAGCGCCTGGCCGATCAGTTGGGGGTCGAGCCTGGCCAGGAGATGCGCCTAGCCATCAGTGCCGCGGCTGAGCGCCACCTCCCACTCTTATTAATCGACCGCGATATCGGCATAACCCTGCGCCGCGTCTATCGCAGCGTGCCGTGGTGGCAGCGTCTAACGCTATTTAGCGGCATCATCGCCAGCGTCTTTGTGGGCGAGAAGGTGAGCGAAGCCGAGATTGAGAAGCTCAAGCAGGGGGATATCCTGGAGGCCACCTTCAGCGAGTTTGCTGAGAAGTCTGCGGCGCTCTATAGGCCGCTCATTGCCGAGCGCGACCGCTACATGGCCTGCCGACTGCGTGAGGAGCTGGCCCGCAAGCCCTATCAGAACGTGCTGGTGGTGATCGGAGCCGGTCACTTAAAGGGTCTGGCGGAGGCGCTGGAGGCGCCCGAGACGCGCCCGCCCCGCGAAGAGCGGCTCGAGCTGGAAACAATCCCTAAGGGGCGCAACTGGGGCAAGGCGATCCCCTGGCTGATTACCGCGCTGATCCTCAGCGGCTTCGCCATCGGCTTTAGCCGCAGCCCTGAGCTTGGTCTCAGGCTAATCCTTGACTGGGTCATCATTAACGGTGGCCTGGCGGCCATCGGCGCTACCATCGCTCTGGCTCATCCGTTGACGATTATTGGCGTGTTCTTCGCCGCGCCGCTGACCTCGCTTAACCCGCTAGTGGGGGCCGGCTTTGTGGCGGCGGGGATCGAGCTGGCGCTGCGGCGGCCGCTCCTGGGCGACTTTGCCACGCTGCGCCGGGATGTCACCAAACTGCGCGGCTGGTGGCGCAATCGGGTGGCCCGGACGTTGCTGGTCTTCATCCTGGCAACCATCGGCTCGGCGTTAGGGACCTATCTGGGTGGCTTTAGGGTGTTCGGGCAGTTGGTGAGCTGAGCCGTGTTAGCGTGAGCTGTGACCCGAGCGAAGCAAGGAAGTTTTGCGGGCCAGGCGTTCCCGTTCACGCACTACCGCAAAGGCCAGCGCGAGGCTATTGCGGCAGCGCGGCAGGCCTTTAAGGACGGCAAGCGCTTTGTGGTCATTGAGGCGCCGACCGGCTCGGGCAAGTCGGCGATTGCCGTAACGCTGGCGCGCGAGGCGGCCTCGGCCTATCTGCTGACCGCTCAGAAGCTCCTGCAAGCGCAGTACGTGCGGGACTTTCCTGACTTAGCGCTGATGAAGGGGCGCGGCAACTACCCCTGCCTGGTGGCGCCGACCCATGCGGCGGCGGCCCCCTGCATCGCCGGTCGGCGTTTCCCACAGTGCGACGAGTGCCCCTATTTCGTGGCCAAGGAGGTGGCGATGGCGGCGCGGCGCGCCATCATGAACTACGCCTACTACTTAGCCGAGCTGAACTATTCGGGCGGCTTTGGGCCGCGCGAGCTGCTGGTGCTCGATGAGGCGCACAACGCCGAGGCAGCGCTGATGAGCTTTGTTGAGGTCACGATTTCGGACCCCATGCTGGCGCGTGTCGGTCTGAGCGAGCGGGTGCCGAATGGTCTGGAGGAGGCCGAGTACTTCGACTTTGCCGAGGAGCTTATGCCCGCTCTTAAAGAGCGCAGCCGGGTGCTCGAGCAGCAGTTCAAACAGGGGACGCTCTTTGGGGAGGCCGCCGCAGCCCAGTTACAGAGCAAGCAGTGGCTCGATAACCAGCTCTCGCGCCTTATGCTGCTGCGCCACAGCCGCGAAGAGGATGACGTTGAGTGGGTCACCCTGCGGCGCAGCAGCCAAGACGGCCAGAGCCTCACCTTTAAGCCGGTGCGGGTGGCGTCCTTTGCCGAGCCGCTGCTGTTTAGCTTTGCCGAGCGCACCCTAATGCTCTCCGCTACCATCCTCGACCCGCCGACCTATCTGCGCAGCCTGGGAATTACTGCCGATCAGGCCGCCGTCATCCAGGTGGAGTCGGACTTTCCGCCCGAGAATCGCCCGATTATGGTTAGGCCCGCCGCCCGCCTGACCCGCCACCACTTAGAGCAAGAGCTTCCCAAACTGGCCCAGCACGTCTCGGCGCTGTTTGAGGAGCACCCCAATGACAAAGGGTTGGTCCATGCCCACAGCTATAAGATTGCCAGCTATCTTTACAAGGCGCTCCCCAAGGCGCAGCGCGACCGGGTGGTGCTGCACTGGGACAGCAGCGGGCGCGATGAAGCGCTTGATAAGCATGTCAGGAGCCCCTATCCCACGGTGCTATTAACCCCCAGCATGACCGAAGGGATAGATCTCTATGACGAGCTATCGCGCTGGCAGGTGATCTGCAAACTCCCTTATCCGTATCTGGGTGACCCACAGGTGGCGCGGCGCAAGGACTTAGATCCGGCCTGGTACGACTGGCGCACCTGCCTGACCGTGGTGCAAGCCTACGGCCGGAGCGTGCGCAGCCGTGATGATTTTGCCATTACCTACGTTCTAGACGCCGATTTTCCGGCCTTTGTCAAGCGCCAGCAGCGGCGCTTGCCCGGCTGGTTCTTAGAGGCCATCACCAGCGAGGCATAAGGGGTGATCTGTTACATTAGAGGGCATGGGCGGCCTCGCTACTCTAACTCGTGCCTACCTGACGCTGGCGCTTACCCCCGGCCTGGGGCCGCGGCGCATCAAGCTCTTAACTGAACACTTCGGCGATGCCGAGCGGGTCTATCAGGCCAGCCTAGCTGACTTGCGCCAGGTCGAGGGGATCGGGCCCAAGCTGGCCGAGGCTATCGACCAGGCGCGCAGCTCTACGGCGCCAGAGGCCGAGCTGCGCAAGGCTGAGCTGGTAGGGGTCAAGATCCTCCCCTTAAGCCACCCCGACTATCCCGAAAGCCTGCGCCAGATCTACGATCCGCCGCCGGTCTTATACGTCCGCGGTGAACTGCCGCACGCGCTTATGGGGCCGCTTGAACGGGTGCGCGCCCTGGGCATTGTTGGCACGCGCAACGCCACCCCTTACGGGCTCGAGCTAACCCGCACCGTAAGCCGTGAGCTGGCCGCCGCCGGGGTGGTGATCGTGTCAGGGCTAGCGATAGGCATCGACACCGCCGCGCACGAAGGAGCGCTGGCCGCCTCAGGCGGCGCTACCGTGGCGGTGCTCGGCTCCGGGGTGGATGTCCTGTATCCCCGCCAGAACCAGCAGCTAGCCAAGCGTATGCTGGCCAACCGTGGCGCCGTGGTGAGCGAGTACCCCATCGGCGAGAGCCCGCGCGCTGAGAACTTTCCTGGCCGCAACCGCATCATCGCCGGGCTGTCGCGCGGCGTGCTGATGGTCGAGGGGGGCAAAAAGTCGGGCGCCATGATCACCGCCGACTACGCCATGGAAGAGGGGCGCACCGTCTTTGCGGCGCCGGGGCGGATCGGCGACGCCGGATCTGAAGGGACGCTGACCCTGCTTAAAAGCGGTGCCAGCCTGATCTTGGGGGCATCCGATATCCTGGCCGAGTTTGGCTGGGCGGCCGCCGGTGATGGCGAGGTCGGTCCAGCGGTGGCGCTTAACGAAGCGGAACAGGCGCTCGTCGCCCTGATTCAGCGCCTCGACTCGCCGCTGTTAGATGAGTTGATGGTCCAAGCTAACCTCTCCGCTGCCGAGCTGTTGCCGCGCCTGATGATGCTCGAGCTGAAAGGGGTAATTCGCAGCGTGCCGGGCGGGCGCTATATCTGCTTGCTGCCGCGTTGATAGCACTGGCCTGCAAAATGCGACATTGGCCCTAGACAGCTCTTTGGGAGGCGAGTATGCTAAACGCGCTGATGCAAGCGATTCGCAGCTAGGGTCATTAGGGTTATGACGCGACCAAGGGGGCGAATGGCTTGTGGCGAAAGGAGTTCTGCTGTGAAAAAGTTCCTTATCTCTCTCGTGGCGGTACTAGTTCTCTCCGGCTCGGCCTTAGGGCAAGGAATCAGTGTCTGGACCACCTGGGGGGATCAGACGCTAGCGTGGCTCCAGGGTCAGGCCGCTAGCTTTACGGCGGCCTTTGGTGTACCGGTGGAGATTGTCGTAATGGGTATCGGTGACGTGCGTGAGCAGGCGCTGCTGAGCGCTCCGCAAGGTGTGGCGGCCGACCTGTTTGCCGGCATCCCGCACGACCAGATCGGTGAGATGGCGGCCGGCGGCATCCTGGCCGACATGACCGGCTTCGCTACCCGCGCCTATCTCGCGGATCTCTCCGAGCAGGCCCGACTGGCCTATAGCATTGGTGACAGGCTGTTCGGCTTGCCGATGTACGTTGAGGGGCCAGCGCTGATCATTAACACCAACCTGATCTCCGAGGTGCCGGCAAGCTACCAAGAGCTGATTGCTAGAGCGCGCGAACTGACCACCGCCGACACCTTCGGCTTCATGTACGACATCGCCAACTTCTACTTTGCCTATAACTGGCTCCGCACCGCTGGCGGCTACGTCTTTGGCCGCGATGCAGCGGGCGATCTTAACCCCGCCGATATCGGGCTGGCCAACGAAGGTGCCATTTTGGGTGCCGAATGGATCCGCGATCTGCGCTTCACGTACCATCTCATCCCCGCGGGCACCAACTACGACGTGGCCAACGGCCTATTCATCGATGGTGCAGTGGCTATGATCTACAACGGCCCCTGGGCGATTAGCCAGTACCGCGAGGCCGGTATTCCGGTGCTAGTGGCCCCTATGCCCCCGGTTAACGGCAACCCCTGGAGCGGCTTTATGGGCGTGCAGGGCGTGCTTATGAACGAGTTCAGCGCTAACAAGGTCGATGCCGCTAACTTCGCCAAGTGGCTGGCCCGCACCGACGCGCAGGTGTCGCTGGCTCGCGCTACGGGCCGCATCCCGGCCTCTAACTCGGCGCTGGCCCAAGTCGCCGATGACCCGGTCATCGCAGGCTTTGGCGCCGCCTTGCTGACCGCCGAGCCGATGCCCAACATCCCCGCGATGGGCCGAGTCTGGGGCCCTATGGGCGACGCTCTGAACGCCATCCTGGAGTCGCCGACCTCCGATATCCCGGCCATCCTCGAGCGTGCTGTTGAGCAGATCCGGGGCAACTAAGGCCCGAGCGTGAATCCCTAACACTACCTTTGGCCAGGAGGATTATCCTCCTGGCCAGCTTGGTTTAAGGACAGGTATATGGATATTTCCCGCCCCCCCAGCGATTACCTCCCCAAAGGCCGAGGTGGTGTGGCAGGTGGCCTGCTCCGCTCACTCGGACTGTTGAGCCTAGCGCTGGCGCTAGCAGCGGGCGCTGGCGTGGCAGGCTACCAGCTTTTGCGCCTGCTGTTCCCGGTCCCGGTCTGGTCGGGGCTACTGTTCAGCCTGGTAGCGCTGATCGTAGTCCTTAGGGCTATAGCTAAGCGCTACGCCTGGATCATGCCGTGGTACTACCTCCTCCCGGCTATCTTATTTCTGCTCACCTTCACCTTCTTCCCGGTAGCACTGACCATAATCTTGGCTTTTACTGACTACTCCGGCGTTCGCAACGGCCAACTCAACATTGCCACTGAGACGCGCATCGTGGCGGTCGATGGGCAGCGCGTGACCCTAGAGAACCTGCGCACGCTCGACTGCCAGGCGCTGCGCGACGGTTGCAACAATGTGCGGGCACGCATCTTCGCCTCCGGCCAGCTCGAGGTCACGGCGCTAAGCCTAGAGGGCGCGGTGCTCACGCTGGCCGCCCCGCCGCCTGCCGACCGCAGGGTGACAGCGGTCAACCTGGAGCTGGTCGACTTTGGCATCAGTGCCGGATTCCCCATCGTCGAGATCGACGGTGTACGCCTGACGCTGGCGCGAGTGCCGCCCGGTGCTGTCGATCTGGCTGAGGTCATGCTGCGCCTTGACCGGGAGGCCATTGAGCGGCGCATGATAAGGGTCGAAAATACTACCGTAACCCTCGATGAGCCCTTGCCCGAAGGGTTGGAGTATGAGGCGCTGGCCCGCTACAACGACTTTGGCTTCATCGGCTGGCGCAACTTTGAGTCGATCATCGCTCAGGCTAACCGGGCGCTCGGACCGGTCTTTGCCTGGAACCTCACCTTCGCCTTCTTGACAGTCCTGATCAACACCGCCTTCGGGTTGCTGGTCGCGATCTTGCTTAATAACCCCGACCTGAAACTGCGCAACTTTTACCGCACGCTGATTATCATCTCTTGGGCGCTGCCCGGCATTATCACCATTCAGGTCTGGGCCGGTCTGCTTAACGCTAACTTTGGGGCCATCAACCGCCTCTTGGCGCTGTTGGATCTGCCGACTTTCAACTGGCTGGGCGAGCCCAACGCCGCTAGGGCCGCAGTGCTGCTGGTTAACCTGTGGCTGGGCCTGCCGTTCATGATGACCGCTATCCTAGGGGCGCTGTCGGCCATCTCGCGCGAGCTTTACGAGGCGGCCAAGATCGACGGCGCCAGCCCCTGGCAAAGCTTCCAGGGCGTTACTCTGCCGCTGCTGCGGTCAGCACTAGTGCCGATTACCCTCAGTAGCTTCGCCTTTAACTTTAATAACTTCAACATCATCTTCCTGCTCACCGGCGGCGGCCCACCTACGCCGTGGGGGACAGCTACCGCCCGTGGCACCGACATCCTCATTAGCTGGGCTTACAACGAGGCCTTTCAGGCTCAGGGGGCCTTTGCCTACGGGCTTGGCTCAGCTATTTCGATCATCATCTTCGTAATCACCTTGGCGGTGAGCCTGATCAACTTCCGAGTCAGCGGTGCGCTGAAGGAGGAGTCGAACGTATGACCCGTGCTCCAGCCCTCCTGGTCCCACTGATAGTAGTTGCCGTCACAATCCTGGCCTTGCTGTGGCTGTTCTCCTTACCGGCTGAGCCGATCAGTCGAGGCTTTTTCCTAACTATCCCCAACGGCTGGGCCTATGCGGTGTTGGGGTTCATCATTGCCGCAAGCGGCATCGGCCTAGCAGCCTACCTCTATGGCCGCGTTACCCGCCCTGGCAAGGCGGTTAGCTATGCTCTGACCGCTGCTACTCACATCTTCATCTGGGTAGTGGTCACCGCTATGCTCTATCCGGTTATCTACCTGCTAGCGACTTCATTCAATCGCGCCGACAATATCGCCAGCGTTCCGCCGCGCGAGGGGGGCATCTTAGTGCGCTCCGGAGTGATCCCTAACCCGGGTCAGTTTTCAACCATCCAGTACGAGCGGGTGCTGGGGGAGACCAACATCCTCCCCTTCCAGTGGTTGCTGATCGGGGTGTTCGTGTTGGCACTGCTGGTGCTGATCGGTGCATTAGTCGGCAAGCGCTTAGGTGGTAACCCCTATCGGCTCGAGCGCTATCAGAGCTACGCCGGTTGGACGCTGTTCTTAACGATCTTTGGCCTGGTTATCAGCATCACTCCTGACCAGTTCTATACTATCAACGCCGCTGGTGAGCGCGTCCCGGCTAGCAGTGAGCGCAAGATCTTGCTCTATATCCGCAACACCCTGTTGGTCTCCGGTACCGCCGGGCTCTTTGCGGTTCTGATCGCTACCACTGCTGGCTACGCCTTTGCCCGCATGAGGTTCGAGGGGCGCTACTACACGCTGCTGACCTTCATCTTCGTGCAGATGTTCCCAGGCTTCATGGCGCTAGTGGCGATCTTCTACCTGATGAGCTACCTGGGGCTTTTGAACACCTTCACCGGCCTGATTCTGGCCTATTCGGGCGGGGCGATCGCCTTCTCGTCATGGATCTTTAAGGGCTACCTGGAGTCGATCAGTCCCAGTCTGGAAGAGGCCGCCATGGTCGATGGCACTACGCGCTGGGGCGCCTTTTGGTACATCATTCTGCCGGTCAGTATCCCGATGCTGCTGTTTATCTTTCTGTTGCAGTTCATCGGTACCTACAGCGAGTTCATCCTGGCCAGCACGCTGCTGATCGGCGAGAATAACTGGACCGTCGGGATCGGTCTGCGCAACTTCACCGCCGGCCGCTTCGATACCCAATGGGGGGCGCTAGCGGCTAGCGCAGTGCTCGGCAGCCTGCCGATTCTGATCATCTTCTACGCCTTCCAAGGAGCGCTGACCGGCCAGCATACCGCCGGTGGGGTCAAGGGCTAATGTGGCCGCGCTGATATTTGCCTGGTGTTAGCCGTGGTCTGCTGATAAAGTGACCACCCCGGTAATTGTCTGGCATCGCGAAGACCTGCGCCTTCACGACCATCCGGCCCTCGACGCCGGCTTACTTGAAGGTGCCCCCCTCCCGTTACTGATTCTTGACGAACAGCTCTTGGCTCGAGCCGACCTGACCCCGCGCTGCCAAGCCTGGTTTATGCAGAACGCTGCGGCGCTGCGCCAGCAGTACCGCCGACTCGGCAGCGAGCTAGTCGTGCGCCAAGGCCGACCCGAGCGCCTGCTCCCCGAGTTAGCCCAAAGCTGGGGAGTGCGCGCGGTTCATTTCTTACAAAGCCACACCCCTTACGGCTTGCAGCGTGATAGGCAGGTTGCGGCAGCCTTGCGCACCGTGGGGATCCGGGCGGAGGCTCACGATGGCCTCTATCTCCACCGCCCCGGCACGCTCAGAACCGACGGCGGAGAACCTTACCGCGTCTACACCCCGTTCATGAAGCGCCTGCGCCTGCTCCCCCGCGCTGTGCCGCTGGCCACTCCAGGGCGGTTGCCGCCGCTTCCGGTGGGGTTACCCCCGGGCGAGCTGCCGGAGCTTAAGAGCGATATCCCCCTGCCGCTAGCTGGCGAGGCGGCAGCGCTGGCTCAGCTCCAGACCTTTGTCAGTCAGCACCTGCAGCGCTACCACCAGACCCGCAACTTTCCGGCTAAGCCCGGCACCTCGCGGCTGTCGCCCTACCTCACCCTCGGCGTGCTGTCGGCCCGGCTGGCCTACCACTTGGCCGAGTTAGCCGGTGGCGAGGGGGCGCAGGTCTGGCAGAACGAGCTGATCTGGCGCGAGTTTCAAGCCCATCTGCTAGCCAGCTACCCCGATACCCTGGAGTCGCCGCTTAACCCGCGCTGGCAGGGCTTCCCTTGGCGTGACGAGGCCGAAGCGCTGGCGGCCTGGCGCACAGGCCAAACCGGCTACCCGGTGGTCGATGCTGGGATGCTCGAGCTGGCTGCTACCGGGTATATGCACAACCGCGTGCGGATGGTAACCGCCTCGTTCTTGACTAAGCACCTGTTGATCGACTGGCGGCAGGGCGAGCGTATCTTTAAGGCCCTGCTGCTCGATGGCGACACCGCTCAGAACGTGGGTAACTGGCAGTGGACGGCCGGCTGTGGCGCCGACGCTGCCCCCTACTTCCGGATCTTTAACCCCCTTTTACAAGCCGCCAAGTTCGATCCTGATGGAGCCTATGTCCGCCGTTGGCGCTCCGAGCCGGGCTTGCCCCCCATGATCGATCAGGCGGCAGCTAGGGCTCGCTATCTGGAGGTGGCCCAGGCCCACCTGCAACGGGCAGAAAGCCCGGTAATCATGTGATAAGCTGGCTCCGATCATGGCTGACTTTATCCTGGCCCTCGACCAGGGCACCACCAGCTCCCGCGCCATAGTCTTTGACCGCAGCGGCGCGATCCGCGCCCAGGCCCAGAAGGAGTTCCCGCAGCTCTACCCCCAGCCGGGCTGGGTCGAACACGATCCCGATACCATCTGGGCTAGCCAGTCAGGGGTGGTGGCCGAAGCCATCGCCGCCGCCAAGATCGCCTCTTCCGAGATCGCCGCGGTAGGGATCACCAATCAGCGCGAGACCACGGTGCTGTGGAACCGCCGCACCCGCCGCGCCATCCACAACGCCATCGTTTGGCAGGACCGGCGCACCGCTAGCTTTATTGACAAGCTCCGCGCCGACGGGCTGACCGAGCTCTTTCGCGCTCGCACCGGCCTGGTCTTGGACGCTTACTTCTCGGCCAGCAAGCTCGCTTGGCTGCTCGATAACGTCCCAGGAGCGCGGCAGCAGGCCGAGGCGGGCGAGCTGGCCTTCGGCACTATCGATAGCTGGCTGGCCTATAAGCTTACCCATGGCGAAATACATGTCACCGACGTTAGCAACGCCAGCCGCACCATGCTTTTTAACATCCACCGCGGCGATTGGGACGACGATATCCTGGAGCTGCTCAACATCCCGCGCAGCCTGTTGCCCAAAGTGTGCTCCTCTTCCGAGGTCTACGGCCAGGTTACGCAGGGGGTGATGCGGGGCGGAGCCCTCATCGCTGGGATCGCCGGTGACCAGCAGGCGGCTACCTTCGGCCAGACCTGTTTTGGCTCCGGCCAAGGCAAGAACACCTACGGCACCGGCTGCTTCTTGGTTATGAATACCGGTGCTACGCCTATCGGCTCGCGCAATCAACTGCTGACCACCATCGCCTGGGGGCTAGGGCAGGAGCTTACCTACGCGCTCGAGGGGAGCATCTTCATCGCCGGAGCAGTGGTGCAGTGGCTGCGCGACGAGTTAGGGCTGATCCGCCGCGCCGAGGAGGTCGAAGTCCTGGCCAGCAGCGTTCCCGACAACGGCGGCGTCTATCTGGTGCCAGCCTTTGCCGGGCTTGGCGCACCCCACTGGGACCCTTACGCCCGCGGTACCATCGTCGGCCTGACCCGCGGTAGCGGCGCCGGACATATCGCTAGGGCGGCGCTTGAAGGGGTGGCTTTTCAGGTGGCTGAGGTAGTGGAAGCCATGGAAAGAGACGCTGGTTTCGCCCTGACCGAACTTCGTGTCGATGGCGGGGCCAGCCGTAACGACCTGCTCATGCAGCTACAGGCCGACCTCTTGGGGGTGCCGGTAGTCCGCCCCAAAGTGACCGAAACGACCGCCCTGGGTGCCGCCTATCTGGCAGGGCTGGCGGTAGGGTTCTGGGGCAGTCTTGATGAATTGGCAGCTCAGTGGCAAGAGGACCGGCGTTTCGAGCCGACTACCAGCCTAGCGCTACGGCAGGCACAACTGGCGCGGTGGCGCCAGGCGGTCGAGCGCGCTAGAGGTTGGGAAAACTGACCCTGGAGGTTTTATGAATCGGGAAGACCACCTTAATACCCTCAAACACGATCGCTTCGACCTGCTGGTTATCGGTGGTGGGGCTACCGGGGCGGGGATAGCGCTCGATGCCGCTAGCCGCGGCTTGCGCACTGCCCTCGTCGAGCGGGACGACTTCTCGGCGGGGACCAGCAGCCGCAGCACCAAGCTGATTCACGGCGGCGTGCGCTATCTCGAGCGAGCCGTCAAAAAGCTCGACCGCAGCCAGTTCAACCTAGTCCGCGACGCCTTAAAAGAGCGCGCCGTGCTGCTTAATATCGCGCCTCACCTGGCTAAACCGCTACCGTTAGTGACACCCCTTTACAACTGGCTCGAGGTGCCCTACTACTTAACCGGCCTTAAACTCTACGACGCGCTGGCCGGCAAGGCCAAGCTGCAAACCAGCCGCTTTGTCGATGCGCACGAGGCGATGAGCCGCTTCCCCATGCTCAAAGCTGAGGGTTTGCGCGGCGGCGTCATCTACTACGACGGCCAGTTTGACGATGCGCGGATGAACGTAGCGATTGCCCTGACTGCGGCTGAGCAGGGCGCTGTGATAGCCAATCACCTCGAGGTTAGAGCTATTAGCAAAACCAACGGCAAGTGTGATGGTGCCGAGGTCTATGACCACCTGACCGGCGAGAGCTGGTTAGTCTCGGCCAAAGTGGTCGTCAATGCTACCGGGCCCTTCGCTGACACTATCCGTCGGCTTGATGAGCCTAGTGCAGCGAGGATGCTAACCGCCAGCTCTGGCATTCATATCGCGCTGGGGCCGCAGTTCTCGCCGCCTGAGACGGGCTTGCTGATCCCGCAAACCGAAGATGGGCGGGTCTTGTTCTTGCTGCCGTGGCTGGGCCACACCCTGGTCGGCACTACCGATCGCCCCGCCGAGATCGAAGCCAACCCCAAAGCCGAAGAGGCGGATATCGAATATATCCTCCGCCACCTCCACAAGTACTTCTCGATACCGGTGAGCCGCAGCGACGTAAAGGCTAGCTGGTCAGGGCTGCGCCCGCTGGTATCAGACCCTAAGGCCAGCGACACCGCCCGTTTGTCGCGCGATCACGTGATCAACGTCAGCCCCTCGGGGCTACTGACGATTGCCGGAGGAAAGTGGACCACCTACCGCAAGATGGCTCTGGATACGGTCAACGAAGCCGTCCGCCTCGGCCAATTGAGCCCGCTCTGCGACTCGCGGACCGAGGCGCTAAGACTATATGGCGGGGCAAATTACTCCCCGGCAGGGAGCGGCCATCTGCAGGAGGAGTACGGCCTGGCCATCGATGTTGCTAGCTACCTCAACCGCGCCTACGGCGACCGGGCCCCTCATGTGGCCAAACTCGCCCGCGAGGGGTACGGTGAACGCCTCGCTGCAGGACACCCGTATCTTGAGGCCGAGGTCATTTACGGGGCTACACATGAGTTTGCGCGCAGCAGCGCTGATATCCTGGCGCGGCGTACCCGGCTGTATTGGCTAGATCAGCAGGCCACCCTGGCCGCTATTCCGCGAGTGGCCGAGCTATTGGCTAAGACCCTTGGCTGGAACGAAGCACAGCGGCGCACTGATATCGCCGCTGCGAGCGACTACCTTAGTTAAGTAAGTTAGCTACGTTGACCCAGTGCTAACTAGCCCGTATACTACGGGCGCGCCGGGATGGCGGAATGGTAGACGCTGCAGACTTAAAATCTGTTGCCTGCAAGGGCGTGCGGGTTCGAGTCCCGCTCTCGGCACCAGCTCACAGACGTAAAAACGCGCGGTAGCAGTAGCCGTGCGTTGTTCTGTTTCGGGCCGTTTGACGACAACTTTGACGACAATCAGCTCAGCAGGTCGTCACGGCCTAGCGCCGCGGCCCTGTCAAAAGCGCAGATCGTTAAGCCGCCAGTAGGCCGCCGAACCGCGGCGGCTTCGCGTATGGCGGGTGAATAAGTCCATATTCCGACGTGATTCTTGGAACACTCCTGAGAAGGCAGATGAACCTGCCGTTCAAGCTGTTGTTAGGGCGCAAAACCTTTGAAATTTGGGCGCCGTATTGGCCGCAGCATGTCCAACGATCTTTCGAGGAATTGCCTGGCCGCCTTTGCCCGCGGGCAACAGTCTCATCCCAAGCCGGAGCAGCATCCCAAACCGAGGAGGCGAAGCCGTGTCGAGGCCATTAGGTGGAAGTTTTGGTTGTAAAATTCGCGTAACAACCGCGTGCAGGCGACTCGAGGTTTCACATGACCCAGGAAGCAACGCTAATTGAAGCCACATGGGATGGGCCTTATGGTTGGCCGGGATATGAAAGCGATCACAACTTGCCCCCCATTCCCCAACTACCCGGAATCTACCTGCAAACGTTTGAATACCAGGGTGGGTATCTGATATACGCTGCTGGAATTACGCGTCGGCCAGCCCCCAGGCGCTTTAGAGAGCATACCCGCAAATACCTGACCGGTGAATACAACGTGCTGGATATTGCTTTGGCACAACATGGAATCCGCCAAGAGATATGGCACGGCTGGGGTTATGCGCGCAAGCATAGCGAAGAATTTATGGCACGAAAGGCAATAATACTTGACGCAGTGCATAAACAGCTGGCTGGATTTCGTATCTTTGTCAGCGATATTGGACCAGAACGGCGATTTCTGGAGCGGTTTGAGGCTGCCATCATGATGGCTTTATATCAACAAGTATCGCCAATCTCTGAGCTGCCCGATAGAGGGATGCAACTAGCATCCCGTTGGGATTGGGAAAAACCAATTATCATCAAGAATTTCTGTACCAGCGTTCTTCACGGACTTCCTGCTTTACTTGAGATATAGCGTATGGCAAGTGCTGAACCATCGTGTGCGGCTGACTGGCAACAGTGTCCTCGCTCACTTCGCACCCGCTGTCCGTAGCGGCTGACGGGTGGTGGTCTGGCTCAAGATGTCGTAGTGGGGCGGATGGGGACAACCAAGTGCACCGCCTCTAGATTGAAGTCCGTAGGAAAGCATGCTCTCTCGCTTGCGACTCTCCAGCGGTATGCTCAGGCCGCGGGGTGCGAGCTTCAAATTAAGACCAGACTAGACCAGGTCTATGCTAGAATGACTTTGAGGTAGACAGGATGCGAATCACCAACATCTCCGAGGCCAAAGCGACCCTTTCCCAACTGGTGGCGCGGGCCATGAGGGGCGAGCAGGTCATTATCGGTAAGGCAGGCAAGCCTGTTGCCAAGCTGGTCCCCTTCGATCACGACACCAGCCCGCGAGACCTCGAGCAGGGCATCTGGCAGGGGAAGGTCTGGATGGCCGAAGATTTCGACGAACTGCCCGAGGAGCTCCTCCAGGCGTTTAGCGGTGAAGCCGACGATGAACCTGCTCCTTGATACCCATGCGCTGATCTGGGTGTTCAGCCGCAACGCCAGGCTGTCGAAGGGGGCCGCTGACGCTATTCGCGACGGCAGTAACCTGGTGTTCGTGAGCGCGGCAACGGCCTGGGAGATCGCCATCAAAAAGGCGCTCGGCAAGCTCAAGGTGCCGGGAGATTATCAGGCAGGGCTGAAGCGCTACCGCTTCACCCCACTAGATATCACCAGTGAGCATGCTCTGGCCGTCGAATACCTCCCCCCACACCACAGCGACCCCTTCGATCGGCTGCTGGTTGCGCAAGCGCAGCTTGAGAAACTCATCTTGGTTACCGCCGACCCTCGCCTCAAGGCATACGGCATCGCCGTCCTTGATGCCTAGCGAGCGGCCTCGATAGCTTCAGGCAGATATCTCCGTGATTCACCTTGAGACCTTTAGCGGTGAGGTGTCTGAGGACGAGACGCCTGTGCTAGAGGCGTTCATTGCCGAGGCGGCGATAGGTCGTGAAGCTTCCGGCTGACGCACCCAAGGTAAGGTTGGTGGGCGGCGTTCGCCCGGCTTTGGCCCAAGCCGGTACAATGGCGCTATGTCGAGAAAGAACAAGGATCGCAAAGTTCGCGAAGAAGCGCTGCGTGAGGCGCGCCGCATCACCCCCGGCAAACTCTTTAGGCTGCTCTTAAAGTCGCTGCTCTTTGCCCTGGTGGTCGCTGTGCTATTCACCATCTGGGCGGTCAACCAGTGGCCGGGCTACGATCAGTGGTGGTTGCAACTGGCGCTGATGGTGGGGGTTTATGTGCTGGCTTACCGCTTTTTGATGAGCGAGTTTAGACCGAAAGCGCCATCTAACAAGAGATAATGCTATGACCGCTACTGCGCCCGGACGGCCGAGCAGCCTCTATCAGCAGATCAAGCGGGCGCGCCTCTGGCTGCCACTGTTGATCGTGGGGATGGTGCTGGTAAATCAACTGGTGTTGGTGCCGCTCGGTGGGCCAGCCTGGCAGTTTTGGTTCCAGCTCCTGTTCTATAGCCTGCTGGGACCGCTAGCAACCTACCTGACGCTTAACTGGATCGCCGAGGAGGTGCGGCGCCGGGAGGCTACCCAGAACGAGCTGAGCCGCCTCTTCCGCGAGTTGCAGGCCAGCCATGCGCTGTTGGGATCCATTCAGAAGGTGACTGAGCAGTTTGCTTCGGCCAGCGACCTTGACGCCGTACTGAACGCTGCGGTGCGCGGTATTACCGAGGTGACCGGGGCCCGCGGCGTCGCCATCTTTCTGGGCGGCAGCAGCCTGGGAATGACCCGCTCCTTAGGTCTGGATTCGGTGTTGCTGAAGAATGCCGCTGAGCGCGACCGGGCCTTGTTGCGGGGCGAGGTGCCGGGAGAGGAGGTGCCGGAGGGTTTTGTGCTCTCGCTGCCGCTCACCTGGGCGGGGCGGCTAGAGGGGAGTATTCATGCCCACTTTCGTGAGCCGCCTAGCTCCGAGCAGCGTGAGAGCTACAGCATTCTGGCGGCTGAGTTTTCGGCGGCGGCCGAGGCGGTGCAGAGCCGCACCCGTGATCTGCTGACACTCTTTGAGGTAGATCGCAGCATCCGCGCTGAGGGGAATCTCGAGCGCATGCTCAAGACGATTTTGGCCCAGACTATGGCCAGGGCTGATGCCACCCTGGGCGGTGTCTATTTAGTGGACGACAACCGCCTGTTGCACCTAGCGGTGGCGCAGGGGGTGGGACTGCCGCCAACCGCACTGCTGCGCTTAGGCGAAGGTTTTGTAGGCCGCGCGGCGGAGCGCCGAGAGCCTTGTGTGGTGCGTCGACTCAGCGATGAAGACCGCGTGGTGGGCGGCGGGCTGCTAGCCGCTGCCGGGAGTGCCATCAGCCTGCCGCTGACCTCTGAGGAAGGGCTGCTGGGGGTGATCGTTTTGGCGCATCAGCAGCCCGCGCACTTCGATGAGTCGATCTTGCCGTTTCTCAATCTGCTGGCCGGACAGGTCTCGTTGGCGGTGCGCAACGCTCGAGCCTACCTCCAGTCCGAGGAGCTAGCTATCGTTGAGGAGCGTGCCCGTATCGCCCGCGAAATCCACGATGGCGTTGCTCAGTCGCTGGCGTTTATCGCGCTCAAGCTAGATCTCATCACCCGCCTGTTGGAGTCTAACCAAGACAAAGCCAGAGCAGAGCTCTCACAGGCCAAGGCCACCATCCGCGAGACCATCAAGGAGGTGCGCCGCAGCATCTTCGCCTTGCGCCCGATCGACCTGGAGCGCTACGGCTTTGTCGAGACGATCCGCCGCTACTGTCACGACTATGGCCAGCAGAACGATATCCGCGTCCACGTTGATGTCAAGGCCACCCCGCAGCTCTCGCCAAAGTCGGAGGCGGTGCTCTTTCGCATCTTCCAGGAGGCTATGAACAACGTAGCCAAGCACGCTCAGGCCCGTCAGGTGTGGGTCACGGTGGGCCGTTCCGAGAGCGGCCAGAGCTTTGTCTGTGTTGAAGATAACGGCCGTGGCTTCGACCCCGCTGTAGTGAGTGACCGCGTCACTACGGCTGGTGGGTTGGGCCTACGGCAGATGAGGGAGCGCTTACAAGGGCGAGGTGGGCGCTTTGAGCTGCGTTCAGCGCGGGATGAGGGGACGCGCATCTACGCCTCGATGCCGGAGTAGTGAAAAACTTAGCGCCGCACTAAGCAGGCGGTGCCGTTTGGTAGCAGATAAAGCTCAGTTAAGCTCGTCGTCCTCACCAGCGTCCATTAAGGCTCGAGCCTCTTTGGGTGAAACACCGAGCACGGCGCTGATCTCACCTGCTAAAAGGCGCAGGGCACGGCGATAGGCTTGGCGATCGAGGTCGGGGAGACCGCGCTCTAGGTCCCAGCGTCGCAGCTCGCTAGCTAGCGTGGCGATCTGGTAGGGGTCGCCGCTGGATAAGATCTCAGTAACGCGGCGATGCCGGGCGGCCCACTGTTTGGGCAGGTTGATGCGCCCGTTGTTGAGGCGTTCTAACACCCCCTGCACCTCTTCTTGCGTTAGGGCCGGACGCAAGCCCGCGACCTGCGGCGCAGCCACCGGTACATAGGCGCGCGAGGTGCCGTTGGGAAAATCGACTTGGTAGTACTGATTGGCTGTGCCAGCAATGGTGCGGGTAGTGGTGCCCGAGACAATTCCTACGCCATAAGGCGGCAACACCACCTGATCACCGTTTTTGAAGGACTTCTGAGGTTCTTTCAACACCAGGCTCCCTTCGGAGATCATGCCCAAACCGCAACGCTCGCTCCGTCGAGCGCCATTAAGCGAAAGTACCATTGTGTTGCGGGAGGGCTCTTGGTATGTACTCGGATACGGTAGTAGGGGCCGAGCACACTCACGCCCGTCATTTTAGCAGATCGAGTGGGGGCTTGCCTAGTCTTGACAAAAGCTGAGTACCCCTCGGGCAGGGCAGGGGAGTTGCCCATCAGCTGCCAAGGGCTATCGGGCAGCTACCTCTTACAGGAAGTTGCGAAGGATGCTAAGCCTTGGTCGGGCGCAGCTAAAGAAATCGTGCGAGCTGATGGCCGCACGATTTTACGTCCCTGACTGGTGGGCGATGCTGGATTTGAACCAGCGACCCTCCGCTTGTAAGGTACATTATCGCATCACAACTGTGGACGGACGCAGGCTAAAGCGCTGTCAGAGACGCACCTCACAGCGCGGCAACACTACCCAAGGCAACTCAAAACCATGCCATTTGCCTACCTCTAGGTGTAGTTAAGGTGTAGTGCCAAGGAGGTCTTCCAGCTCGATGGCAGCCTTGCGTTTACGCTCATCAGTGACCCGGCTGTAGAGCAAGATCGTCATGCGGGGATCGTGGCCGGCCCGCTCCGCTACCACCTCAACGTCGAGGCCGGCATCACGCGCTAATGTGACCCAGGTATGGCGGTTGTCGTGTACCCGTACCGCTGGCACCCCGGCCCGGGCAATCAGGCTCTTGAACGCGCGGCGGAAGTTGTGGGGGTTCATAGGCGTGCCGACCTTGGAGCTGAAGATCAGCTCGGCGCTATCCCAGCGAGTTGCCAACTCACGCTCGATGGCCTGCTCGGCCTGGCGCCTGGCCAAGGCGCTCTGCACCCCTGGGGGTAGGTAGAGCGTCCTTGAACGCCGGTTCTTGGGCCGCGCGAAGATGGGCCGGTTGTTGACCACTGCTAGCGATTGCCGGACGTGTAGCCGTTCCCCCTCCCAGTCCGACCACCGCAAGGCCAGCAGCTCGCCGATCCGCAAGCCGAGCGCCAGGAGTAGATAGCAGGCAGGGTAGAGCCGGTGTTCCTCGGCGGCCTGTAGGAAGCGCTTGGCCTCGGCCGCAGTCCAGACTTTCGGCTCGACCGTAGCACCCCCCCGCGGCCGATCGACAGCCTCAACGGGATTTCGGTCGATCATCTCCAGCCTCACGGCGTCTTTCATGGCCCGGTTGATGAAGTCGTAGGTGTGCTGCCTCACCGACGGACTGAGCGTGAGCCGGCTAAAGAACGCCCTCAGTTGCAGGGGCGTTAGCCGGCGCAGTGGCACGTGTCCCAGCTCAGGCAAGACCTTGGACAGGTAGTACTGGTAGTTCTCGCGCGCGTGTGGTGCCTTGTCGGCCCCGTGCAACTCGGCAAAGCGTGTGAACCATTCTCCTACCGTGGCCCGCTCCGGCGCGCTGACCAGGCGGCTGCCGGACGTGCTTAGCAACTTCGCCAGCTTGTCGGCCACAGCCCGGCGCGTCTGGCCGTAGACCCACCTTTTTTGCTGACTTCCGTCCGGGCCGTAGCCGATGGTTACGAAGGCGGCCCAGAGACCATCTTTGCGCTGAAAGATGCTCCCTTCGCCCTTGCCACGCCTAGCCATCGGTGCTACACTCCAATCATGGCGATGCGTAAGCCCAACACCCTGAAACCCATTGATCCGGTTGTCAAGGAGTGGCTTGACAAGAACGCCGGCAGGTGGACCCTTGAACAGGCGCAGGATGCGCTTGAGATTGCCTCCGCGCTTAGGGGTCGCCGCATCGTGGTGCCGGGCGTGCCGGCGCGCAAGAAGAAGCGCCTTCCCCGCGCCAGCGGGGATGAACCGCGCTGATGCCCGAGCGTTACTTGCTTGACACCGACTTGCTCATTGCCGCCTTCCGAAACAACCGGAAGGCGGTTAGCTTTATGGCCGGCCTTACCGGAGATCAGTTCGTTTGCAGTACTGTGACCTATATTGAGGTAGCCGCTGGCGAGTTCAGGCGCGACCCTCGGCGTGACCAGACCCTTAGGGATATGTTCCAGGTCTTTACCCTGGTTGCGCTCAGCGAGGAGATAGCGAAGCGCGCCGGCCGGGAAGTGGCGAGGATTGGCGCAGCGGTAGAAAAGCTCCGCTCTGGTGATCTTGCGATTGGAGCTACCGCGCTGGTTGAACGGCGCACGCTTGTGACTCGCAATGTGAAGCACTTTGCACTTATCCCAGGGCTGAAGATTAAGGACTGGTCGGCGTAAGCACTACCCCGTCCTCCCCACCACCCGCCCTATGATGATGACCTCATCTTCGGACGGGAGCACGATCTGTGGGTGCCCCGGATTGGTGGGGTACAAGATGATATTCTCGCCCTCGATCTTGTACCGTTTGACGATTAGCTTCTCTTCATCACGCCACCAGGCCACAACTACATCACCCGGCCTGGGCCGGTGCTCGGTGTCAACTGCGATGTAGTCATGCGGGGCGATGTTCTTTTCTATCCGTCTGACCTCGTCGCTGACCATGCAATCGCCATTGACTACATAAAAACGCACGAAAGCAGGCTTAACACCCTTGGCCCGTAGCTTCTCGGCGGGGAAGTAGACGACCTCACCATCAATCGGTGAGGGGTCCTTATCGCCGGCGCTGACTGAGGCGTACACAGGGAACATGAGCCAGTGCGGGTGGACTTCGAGGTGGCTGACTTCGTTTAAAAGATCGTCAAGCGTCCGAAGCTCCTTCTTTAGCCCTAGCTTTATTTGAAGATCGTCAAGCGTCCAGTCTAGTGCCCGAGCTAGCCCCTTTAGATACCCAGTCCCGCTATCTCTGGTGGCAAAAGATCATACACAGCCTGCTGGTGGGCTTGCTTTCAATCGGGATGGGCGCCATGCTCATCTCTACCTGGTCCGAAGCGCCGTTCCTGGTGTTACTCGGGTTTGCTAGCATGGGTGGCTACCTCGGGAGCGATTTCATTATGTGGGTAGGATTCAGAGTGTTGGGCAGCAGGCGGCATGGTGAGTGGTAAGGTGCAGTTAAGGTGTAGTGACTAAATCGCGCGGTGTTCGGCCGCACGATTTTACGTCCCTGACTGGTGGGCGATGCTGGATTTGAACCAGCGACCCTCCGCTTGTAAGGCGGATGCTCTCCCGCTGAGCTAATCGCCCATAGTACATAGAGGTATCGTCTGGGCTAGCGCGGCTGACGATACCTCGATGATGGTGACCCCTACGGGATTCGAACCCGTGCCGCCACCTTGAAAGGGTGGTGACCTGACCGCTAGTCGAAGGGGCCTCAGTGGTGGGTCGTACAGGACTCGAACCTATGACCCGCTGATTAAAAGTCAGCTGCTCTACCAACTGAGCTAACGACCCAGCAGCTTTGTCAGTATATGTAGCCGGATGGA
>JAGXSJ010000015.1 GCA_018333895.1 Truepera sp. | reverse complement strand
AGCTTTAGGCAGGAGGGATTTATCAGCAATATCGCTCTCACACGGCAATTTGGTATCTCACTGAACGCAAATCTGCTCGCTCAGTCAAGTCTGGAGCTATGGCCTCTGAGACTTCTGCTAAGTTTCGCGCTATGCCCTGCTGTCTTATCTTATCGTGCTGACCAGCTGCACGGTAGCTAGTTTGGTACGATCAAATCAACTTCTCGCTTGAAAAGGTTCGCAGGAGGTGAGCTATTGGCCAACGGGCGGTCTCGGCAACTCTGGAGCAGGCTCGGGACTCGGTTTACAGCATCGGGGGACAGTGAAAGGTTGTAACTATACTATGAAGCGGTCATTGCCAGTACTTCTAATCATCTCGCTTGTCTGGGGCTTTACCTTAGGGCTCTCCCAGGAGCGGCGCTTTGACGGCCAGACGGTGGTGGTGGTCACGCAGACCGGACGCTCGATCGGCGGACCGGTCAATGACTTTGCTCCCGAATGGGAGGCCATGACTGGCGGGCGGGTCGAGCTGCAGCAGTTTGCCTTCGGCGAACTCTTCGAGAAGGTCATCACTTCCTTTGTCACCGGAGCGGCCTCTTACGATATGCTGATCTTCCCGGCCAACTGGGCGGGCGACTTCATGGCTCCGGGCTTCCTTACGCCCATCCCGGCGGAGATTATCGCGGGCCTTGATTGGGAGGATGTAGTTCCTCTCTACGCCGAGCGGCTTACTACCTGGGGTGATACCATCTACGCGCTACCTTACGATGGCGACTCCCACATGCTGTACTACCGCAAGGATCTGGTTAACAACCCGCAGTTTGCTGCAGAGTTTGAGGCGCAGTTCGGTTACCCACTGGCCGCACCGCAAACCTGGGCGCAGTACCGCGACATCGCCCGGTTCTTCAACGGTCGGACTGTTGAGACCGCCGGGCGCCGAGCGCCAATCTTCGGCGCGCTGGAAGCGCAACGCCGCAATGCCCAAAGCTACTGGGTCTTCCTCTCCCGTGCCGCGGGGTACGGCAAAGTCCCCGGCAACCCCTGCTTCTTCTTCAGCTGCGTCGATATGACCCCGCAAGTCAACAACCCCGGCTGGGTGCGAGCGCTTGAGGACTACATCGAGATCCGCAACTATGGCGACCCCGCCATGATCAACTACGATGTAGCCGACACCCGCATCCGCTTCCCGGCTGGTGGGAGCGTGCTCAACATCGATTGGGGCGACATCGGCACCATATCCGTCGACCCAGCTCAGTCGGCAGTAAAGGGGAAGGTGGGCTTCAGCGTCCTACCCGGTGGCGAGCAGTACTGGGACTACCAGGCAGGTCAGTGGATCACGCCGGCAGAAGGTGTCAATCATGCGCCCTTTATCGCCTTCGGTGGTTGGATCATCGGTGTAGCCGCCGACAGCGATGTCAAGGAGGCCGCCCTTGATTTCGCCGCCTTTATGGCTCGGCCCGAGCTCGTCAAGCAGCTCGCTGTCACGGGCGGCACAGGCATTAACCCGGCACGCTTCAGCCAACTCGCGGACGTCGACCTATGGGTCGGCGCGGGCTTCGACCGCGAGAGCGCGGAAGATTACCTCGGCGCCATTCGCGATACCATCGATCACCCCAACGCCGTGCTCGATCTTCGCATCCGCGGCTCAGCCGAGTACTTCCACACCCTGGACGCGGAGATTAGCCGCGCGCTAGTCGGCGAGATAACTCCACAAGAGGCGCTGGATAACGTCGCGCAGCTCTGGAACGCTATCACCGACCGCCTGGGGCGGGAAAGCCAGCTCGAGCAGTACCGCAACGCTGTCGGTTGGGTTGGTGAATAGCTAAGCAATTCCTGGCTCTGCGCTGCGTTTGGCAGCGCAGAGCATACGAAAAGGATAGGGCTTTGAAAGCGATCTCTTACCAACCGCCTGAGTCCCGTGAGGACCGGGTCATGAAGCGGGTATTTCTTTTTCCGGCAGTCATCCTGCTGCTGGCCCTGATAATTTTCCCTCTCTTCTGGTCGCTTGGCATCAGTTTTACCAATATCGAACGAGGGGGCGTAATAACACCCGGCACGGGCTTTCTGGGTTTGGGTTTCGAGCTGACCACCCGCAACTACGAACGGCTCTTGACCGATCAGCGCCTGCATATCGCTATGCGCAACACGCTATTTTTTGTCTTCCTGGGCGTGGTTATCCAATACTCCGTTGGGCTGCTGCTGGCCCTGGTGCTCGATCAACAGTTTAGAGGTCGGAATATCGCCAGGGTGATCTTTCTGCTCCCGATGATGAGCACCCCGGTAGCTGTCGGTTATCTGGGCCGGATGCTTTTCGATTCCTCCCGCTCGCCTGCCGCCGATTTTTTGCAGACCGTGCCGCCGTGGTTTGGCGCTGAGTCGATCATGGTGCCCTGGCTCATCGATCCGGCCCTTGCCCGGTGGACCATTGTGCTTATCGAGAGCTGGCAGTGGACGCCGCTGATGATGCTGCTGTTGCTGGCCGGGTTGCAGGCCATCCCGCGTGAGCTTTACGAGGCAGCCCGGGTAGACGGCGCCTCGAGCCTTCACATCTTCCGCTCCATCATCTTCCCGTTACTGCTCCCTATCTCGGTTACCGCCATCATGATCCGCGGCCTGGAGATCTTCAAGATCATCGATATCATCATGATCACCACCGGCGGCGGGCCAGGATCAGCCACCGAGTCGCTAACCATGTATGTCTTTAGAACCGCCTTAACCTTTGGCAATTACGGTTATGCGTCCGCTATCGCCTTCGTCTTGCTGATACTGGTCGTGCTGTTTACTACCACTTTCCTCTTTCTGGCCCGGCTCATTACGCCGAGAGCGGGGTAAGCCATGAAACGACGCAACGCCTGGCGGACTTTTGGCCTCTACCTTTTTGTCATCTTCTGGTCTTTTGTGGTGCTTTTTCCGTTCTACTGGCTTGTCACGACCTCTTTTAAGACACCGCTTGATGTCGGGCTTGGCCCCGTCTACATCCCCTTTGTGGACTTTCGACCCACCACCGACCACTGGGAGTACCTACTAACTACCCAGCGCAACATCACCATGCGGCACTTTAACAATAGCCTGATAGCCGCATTTGGCAGCACTATCTTAGCCATGATCATTGGATCGATGGCCGGGTACGGCCTCTCCCGCTTTCAATACTACTGGCGCCTGACAGGCTGGCGTAACGATGGCATCGCCTTCTGGATCGTTTCTAATCGCTTCTTGCCGCCCGCTGTATTTGTCGTGCCGTTCCTGTTGCTGTTCACCAATCTGCGCCTGATCGATACGCACCTGGGTCTAATTATCGCCTACACTATGTTTGCCCTGCCCTTCGCGGTCTGGATCATGCGCGACTTTTTCAATAGCCTGCCGATAGAACTTGAAGAGAGCGCTCGAGTAGACGGAGCTTCGCGCATTCAGGCCTTTGTCTATATCGTGTTACCCTTAAGCACGCCTGGGCTGGTAGCGGTCAGCATCTTCTCGTTCATCTTTGCCTGGAACGAGTTTCTCTACGCCCTCATGCTGACTAATTTCAACGCCATCACGCTACCAGTGCTGATCGCCGGCCAGAACACTAACCGCGGCATCGAGTGGTGGTATATCTCGGCGCTCACGCTGGTTAGCGTGATACCGGTGATGCTTATCGCGCTGTTTCTCGAGCGCTTCATCACTAAGGGCCTCTCGGGAGCGATCAAGGGTTAGCGGCTGCTGCTAGCTACGGCCACTTCTGACCTTAGCGTTAGCGACGCCCGATCAGAATCACTGTCTAAAGTGGGTGGTGGCACTTCGCAGTTTCTGAAAATCAATTTCAAGTGTGGTCGATTAGCCTTCGCCCACTCAGTTTATCAGAACTTGTTGACTTCTGGCGTTCGGAAGCGGTGTTATTACGCTCTTCTAGCACGCTTAGCGATGGCACAGTCATTGCCCGATCTGTTGACAAGGCGGGCAATGTTGTAGTAAAATGACAGCCACACCTCTAGAAGTCTCGCCTTAGCCACTAGGCGGACGGTGCGTAAGGAGGAGAGCATGAGCAAAGCAGGCTAGGAATGTCCTAGCGCTCGTTCGGGGCTATCGCTCACTTGGCAGGGACTTAGTTTATTGGAGGTTTAAATGGCAGGGAGAAAGACTCACTGGTGCCGGTGGCTTATCGTCGTGGTCGTTGCCATAGCTATACTGTATGGCTCGGCCTTCGCCCAGGCACCTCGCCCCATCGAGATCACTATCGGCTGGACACCGCCTGATATCACCGGCGTGTTCGTAACAGCGACCCGGTACTTCGAGCGGGCCGCGGCTGAAGCCAATCGCCACGGCTTTGTGATGGAGATACTGACCCGTTCCCCACCGACCCACCTGGCGTTTGCCGACCAGTTAGCCATTATTGAGGACTTCATCGCTCGGCGGGTCGATCTGATCGCCATCTCGCCGATCGAGATCGAGGTAATCCGCCCCGGACTAGCGCGGGCTGCCGCAGCGGGCATCCCGGTAATCATGGTCAACCTGCTCGAGGAGATCGAAGGCGCTGAGGTTGTCTCTTATATCGGTTTTGACAACTCCGATGCCGCTTCGGTAGTCGCCTACGCCATGCTCGACTACTTCGGCGGTCCAGGCGTGTTGGGAACCGGTGAGAAGGTCGAGGTAACGCCTGAGCAGTTCATAGACCTGGCCTTCTGGGAAGAGTTATACGGCCGGCTTACCGCTGAAGAGCGGGCAGCCATTACGGCTAGGGGAGCGTTCATTGAAGGTGTGGCCGGCGGTTTCTTCTCAGTGGCCCGCCTCGAGGGCTTTAATCGCGTGATCGCCAACTTCCCGGGCATCGAAGTCCTCGGCGTCTGCGCTGCCGATTGGAGCCGCGCTAAGTCCGTCGCCTGCACCGAAGATTTCCTGCGCGCTAACCCCACCAATCTCGATTTCATCTGGGCCTCCTCAAACGAGATGGGCATCGGCGCCATGCTGGCGCTAGAGGCCGCCGGGCGCCTGGAGACTGTGGCCGACGGCATGACGCTCGGTGACACCCAGGTAGCGGTGTTCAATCACGGCATCACGCCCGAATCCGGTTCATACATCGCCGAAGGCCGGATTATCGCCGAGGTAACCCACGGCTTTGCCGACTGGGGCTGGTTTACCCCCGAACTGACCGTGCGCCATCTGTGCGGCGAAGAAGTCCCCTTCATCTACGACATCCGGCCGCGCATCGCCTATCAGCCTAATGTCCACCTGTTCGCCCCCGAGCCGGTGCTGCCGACCATCGACTGGCCAGGGCTGCACGCCCTCTGTGTCGCCGCTGGCCGCTAATTGCACCTGAGTCCCTAGGCCGCCGGGAATCACTGGCCATCTCAACAGCTCTTTTCGGGCTTAGCCCGAAAAGAGCTGAGGCGAATGCGGTGTTTGAGATGAGCTCTAACAGTTCTCGGCGGCCGTTTCTGGCTGCAGTGGTCGCACGAAAGGACTTTAACGTCATGATCTTAAAGCGCATCTCAGCATCGCCCCACACCAGCGATCGCTGCGTGAAAATGGCTCGGTAAATGACTGCTCCGCTACTCGAGCTCGCAGCCCTCAACAAGCAGTTTCCTGGTGTGCGAGCGCTCGCCGACGTCGATTTCACGCTCCTTCCCGGTGAGGTCCATGCTCTGCTGGGGGAGAACGGCGCCGGTAAATCGACCCTGGTAAAGATCATCTCCGGCATCTACCGGCCCGACTCCGGCACCTTCCGAGTGCGTGGCGCCACCATCAGCGAGCTATCGCCTGCGGCTGCCAAGCAGCTCGGGATCGCCCTCGTTCATCAAGAGCTCTCGCTTGTTCCGGCGCTCTCGGTCGCTGAGAACATCTTCCTTGGCAATCTGCCGCGCACGGCTGCCGGAGCCATCGATTGGCCGCGGGCGAACCGCGAGGCCAAGCAGGCTATGGCCGAACTCGGAGTCAAGATCGACCCCACCCGCGAGCTAAGGTCGCTTAGCGTCGCTGAGCAGCAGCTAGTCGAGATCGCCAAAACGCTTCAGCGCCAGCCCGACATCCTGTTGCTCGATGAGCCCACCTCGGCGCTCTCCGATGCCGAGCGCTTGCGGCTCTTTGAGGTGATCCGTGCGCTCAGAGATCGCGGCGTCGGCATTATCTATATTTCGCATCACCTGAGCGAGATCGCTATGATCGCCGATCGTGTCACAGTGCTACGTGATGGTCGTAACGTGGGCACCATACCTATCGCCGAAGCGAGTCAGGAAACGATTGTACGCATGATGGTCGGCCGGGCGCTGAGCGATCAGTTCCCCAAGCCCGCGGTGACCCGCGGCGCGCCGGCTTTAGTAGTCGAGGGCCTAACCGTCGATGGGCGCCTGCGCGATGTCTCTTTTACGCTACACGAGGGCGAGATCCTCGGTGTGTTCGGCCTGATGGGGGCGGGCCAGGAGCACCTGGCGCGGGCGCTCTTCGGGCTCGAGCCATTAGTAGCCGGGCGTATCTTCGTCAACAACGGAGCTGCCTCCCCAAACTCGTACTCACCTAGCCAAGCCATTCGCGCCGGCCTAGGCCTGATTGCCCGCGACCGCCGGCAGAGCCTGGTGCCGATGCTAACCGTCGGGCCTAACATCTCGCTGCCCTGGCTAGCTCATCGCCAGCCCTGGCACAAGCTCGAGCTCGAGCGGGAAAAGGCCGCCACCTTACAGTTCATTAATGAGCTTGATATCGATCCGCCACTGCCCCATCGCGAGGTGGTGTACTTCTCGGGCGGCAATCAGCAGAAGATCGTGCTGGCGCGGTGGATGTCGACCGGCAGCCGGATCCTGATCTGCGATGAGCCCACCCGCGGCATCGATGTGGGCGCCAAGGCCGAGGTTTTCGCGCTGCTGGGGCGGCTAGCCGAGCGCGGCACCGCGATACTGATGATCTCGTCAGAGCCCAAGGAGTTAGCCGGCATGGCCGACCGGACTCTGATCATGCGCAACGGAACGATTACCGGCGAGCTGAGCCGCCAAGAGCTCAGCCACGAGGCGCTGCTGCGCGCTGCTAGTTAAGGAGTAAAGATGGTAACAGACCCCACCCAAGAGCTTGCCAAAGCCGCCTGGGCTGAGCGAACAGCGCGACTGCGCACAGTGCTGTTTCGCAGCGGGCCGCTGATCGCCCTGCTGTTATTGCTAGCCGTTCTGGCGATACTCTCGCCCCATTTTCTTAACGCCGATAATCTGTTGACAGTCGCCCGGCAGACCGCCTTTGTAGCCATCCTGGCCGTCGGCCAGACCTTTGTCATCATCCGGGGGGGGATCGATCTGTCGGTAGCGGCCACGGCGGCCCTCTCCGCCTGCATCGTGGCGGTCTTGATGACCGAGCCGGTGCTGTTTCTGGGAATACCGCTAGGTCCGATGAGTCCGGTACTGGCCGTGATCCTGGGGTTGATGGTCGGCGCGCTAGCCGGGACCTTCAACGGCTTTATCATCGCGCGGTTTGGCATCCCTGACTTCATCGCCACCCTCGGCGCCATGACCTTATTCCGCGGCTTGGCGCTGCTCGTTACCGGCGGTCTACCGGTACCCACCTTCAGAATCGGCGTCGGCGCCGGTGGTGGGCTGCCCGAGTTTCTGCTGTGGGCCGGCTCGGGTCACATCCTCGGGATCCCGTTCCTGTTAATCGCCGTCTTGGTCGTCGCCATTACCGGCGGGCTGATCCTTAGGTTCACCGCTTTCGGCCGCAGCATCTACGCCGTTGGCGGTAACCGCGAGGCGGCTCGAGCCTCAGGCATCAACGTCGGCCGCACGACTATCCTTATCTACGCCTTCTCCGGCCTCATGGCCGCCATCGGTGGCATCTTGCTGATGGGGCGCTTAAGCTCCGCCAATGCGCTGATGGGTGAAGGGGAAGAGCTCCGCTCTATCGCCTCGACGGTGATCGGCGGCACCAACCTCTTCGGCGGCGAAGGCGGCGTCTTCGGCACCATGATCGGCGCTGCGATTCTGGGCGTACTTGGCAACGGCCTCAACCTGCTCGGTGTCAGCCCGTTCTGGCAACGGGTCGCTCAAGGCGCGGTGATAATTCTCGTGGTGGTGCTCGATCAATGGCGGCGCAACCGCCTCAGGCGGTGAGCTGGTGTCGCCGTTAAGTATGGCTATGACCTATGCCTTGGCTGGCGGTTCGATTAGCTGCCGCCCTACCCTCAAGCGCCACCCTCCTGGCTATAGTATGGGAACGCTATGACCCGCGAGCCCCTTCGCTTCTGCCTCGTCGGCGGTGGACGCGCCGGCCGCGTCCATGCCAAGTCGCTCACCGGCCACGTGCCCGGCGCCTCAGTAGTGGCGGTGGTCGATGCTCACGCCGAAACAAGGCAGCGAGTAGCCAGCGACTTTGGCATCCCACACAGCTTTGCCGAGCTCGATGACGCCCTTAACCAGGGTGGCTTTGAGGCGGTAGTAATCACTACTCCGACCTTCACCCATGCCCCCCTGGCTATCGCCGCAGCCAAGGCGGGCAAGCATGTTTTTCTCGAAAAGCCGATGGCCCTTACCCTGGGCGAATGCGACGCCATCATCGCTGCCTGCACGGCTGCTAAGGTGCGGCTCCAGATCGGCTTCATGCGCCGCTTCCAACCGGAGTTCCGCGCCGCCTTCGAGCGCATTACTGGCGGTGAGATCGGTACCCCCATGATCATCAAGTCGCTCACTCACGGACCCGGACTGCCGCCGGCCTGGGCCTGGGACTTTCGGCGCTCCAACGGCATGCTGGCCGAGGTGAACAGCCACGACTTCGACTGCGTGCGCTGGCTGATGGGCGCCGACCCGGCCAGTGCTTACGCAGAGATCAGCAACTTCAAAGGCGCGGCACGGGGCGTTACAGAGCTAGGCTTTTATGACACGGCTCTGGTCCAGCTCCGCTTTGCCAACGGCGGCCTGGGCAGTATCTCGGGCGTCTGCCCCTGCGATTACGGCTATGATGCTCGGGTAGAGATCGTCGGCGAGAAGGGGATTATGCAGATCGGGGATATGCAGGGTCAGGCCATAGTGGTGGTAACCGATCGGGAGGCGGGCCGGGTTTCACCGGTCTACCGGACCTGGCCCGAGCGGTTTGCCTGGGGCTACATCAACGAACTGCGCGAGTTTGCCGACTGCATCCGCACCGGCCGCCAACCTGGCGCCTCGGGTGAGGACGGGCGCTGGGCGCTAGCTGGTGTACTGGCCGCTACCGCCTCGTTTACACAAGGGAGGACAGTGGCGCTGAGCGAGGTCTTGACTACGGCCTGAGCAACCGCTCATCCCCCCAGCGGCCGGCTGTCGATTCGGAGGTTATCTTGCTTCACAACAACCTACTCCTGCAGATCCGCGAGAGTCTGAGCCGCTTCAGCGCCGCCGAGCGCAAGGTAGCCGCGGCTGTTTTGGCGCAGCCGAGGACAGCGATTAGCGCCAGCATCTCGGAGCTGTCGCGGCAGGCCGGCGTAAGTGAGCCGACCGTGGTGCGCTTCTGTCGCCGCATCGAGTGCGACGGCTTTCAGGACTTCAAGGTGCAGCTCGCTCAGAGCCTGGCGGCTGATGTTTCGTATCTCGATATGGACATCCGGCCTGGTGACAGTGCCGCTGCCTACAAGCAAAAGGTCTTCGACTCAGTTATTAACTCGCTTCTTACCGCCCGCAATCAACTCGACAACACGGTAATCGAGCGTTCCGTGGCAGCCCTGGCTGGCGCCCGCAAGATCGAGTTTTACGGCTTCGTGGCCTCCGGCGCTGTCGCTATCGACGCCCAAAACAAATTCTTCCACTTCGCCGTGCCCTGCGTGGCCTACACCGACTTGCACATGCAGCTGATGTCGGCTGCCGCACTCGGCCCACAAGATGTGGTGGTAGCCATCTCTCATACCGGCCGCACTAAGGAGTTAATCGAGAGCGTCAAGGTCGCCCGCCAGTCCGGCGCCACGGTCATCGGCATAACTGCGGGCGACTCACCGCTGGCCGGTCTCTGCTCACTGGTCATCGCTGTCGAGGTGCCGGAGAATACCGACCTTTACATGCCCACCATCTCGCGCATCGCCCACCTGCTAGTCATCGACGTGCTGGCTGTCGGCGTGGCACTGCACGGCGGCGTGGAAGCTGCCAAACGGCTGCAAAAGATGAAGACCGTCCTGCAAGGGAGGAGACTCCCGAGTGAAGAAACCTCAAGCCCTCAACACGACTAGGGAGGTGCGTTAACATGCGATTTAAGGGCAAGGTGGTGCTGGTTACGGGCTCGAGCCGGGGTATTGGTCGGGCGACCGCCCTGGCCTTCGCGCGCGAGGGGGCTCGCCTAGCGCTCCTGGGCGTAGAACCGACTGAGGGCGAAGCGGTCGCTCAGGAGTGCCGCGAGGTTGGCGCTGAGGCGCTCTGGCTTACCGCACGAGTCGAACTAGAGCCTGACGTGAAGGAGGCTATCGACCGGATTGCTAGCCGCTGGGGGCGGCTCGATGTGCTGGTCAACAACGCCGGTATCTACGCCAAGGGCGACCCGGTTACCACCACACTCAGCGACTGGGAACGGATTATGGCCGTTAACGTGACGGGGGCGTTTCTCTGCGCCAAGTACGCTCTACCCATAATGATCGCGCAAGGTTCCGGCTGTATCGTCAATGTGGCCTCCGAAGCGGGCCTAGTCGGCATTCCGGATCAGGTCGCCTATAACGTCTCCAAGGGCGCCTTAATCGCTATGACCCGCAGCCAAGCCGTCGACTTAGCAGCGCGGGGTGTGCGGGCCAATTGTATCTGTCCGGGCACTACCCGCACTCCGCTGGTGGAGACCGCTCTAGCACACAGCGCTGATCCCCAAGCGACCCTGCGAACGCTCGAGGGTAGCCGCCCGCAAAACCGGCTCGGGCGGCCCGAGGAGATCGCCGCAGCCATTATGCTGCTCGCCTCGGATGAGGTCGCTTACGCCACCGGCGCGGTCTTGTCAGTGGACGGCGGTTATACCGCGCAATGAACACTAAGGCGGCGCTGGTCACCGGGGCCAGCCGGGGAATCGGCCGGGCCGTGGCCTGGCGCCTCGCCCGCGACGGCTATGCCGTGGCCCTCAACGCCCGCTCTGAGGCTCCCCTGCGAACGCTAGAGAGCGAGCTGGCCAAGGCTGGCCTGAGAGCGCTTAGCGTGCCAGGAGATGCCTCTTCTTCAGCCCAGGTCCGGGTGATGGTGGCTAGCGCCCTGGCCGCCTATGGCCGCCTAGATGTGCTAGTCAACTGTGCCGGTATTTTTCACAAACAGAGCCTGCTCGAGCTTGACGAGGAGAGTTGGCGGCAGATGATCGACGCTCACCTGACCAGCGCCTTTCTCTGTTGCCGCGAGGTTGCACCCCACATGATCGCCGCCAAGCGTGGGGCCATTATCAACATCGCCTCGAGCGCCGCGCTAACCGGCGGCACCTCCGGCGCTCACTACGCGGCCGCTAAGGGCGGCGTGCTCTCCTTGACTAAGGCGTTAGCCAAAGAGCTGGCCCCGTTTGGGGTCAGGGTGAACGCCGTGATACCGGCCAAGATCGAGACCGACATGCTCAGGCCGACCCTGGTTAGCGAGGCCGAGTCCGTTAGGCGCACTATTCCGCTCGGGCGCTGGGGCCAGCCCGCAGAGGTGGCCGAGGTGGTCGCCTTCCTGGCCTCCGACGCCGCCGGGTTCGTGGTGGGCGCGTCAGTAGAGGTTACCGGAGGGTACTAGGAGGGATATGAAGCTATCGGTGAGCAACTGGATCTGTGGCATTCGCCGCCAGTTGGTAAAGCTTGCGGGTGGTGCAGCATGATTCCGGCCAGCATGCTGGCGGTCCGCCATCACGCCCCTGGCGATCTGCGGGTAGAGCGCGTGCCCGTGCCCGAGATCGGATCGCAAGACGCGCTACTCAAGGTGGGGGCGGTCGGCATCTGCGCCACCGACCAGAAGATCGCCGCTCGCGGTCATTTTAAGATCCTCAGCGGTTCCGCGGCCCGCACCCTCGGCCACGAGGTAGCCGGCACTATCGTGGCAGTCGGTGAGGAGGTAAGCCGCCTGGCGCTGGGCACGCGGGTAGCCGTTGTTCCCAACCTGGGCTGCGGGCACTGCCCCGACTGCGTAGCCGGTGACATGCACCTCTGCCCTGACTACGACGCCATTGGGATCACCATCGACGGCGGCATGGCCGAATATCTGCGGCTACCGGCGCGGGCGCTGGCCGCCGGCAACGCACTGGTGTTACCCCCCGACCTGCCCTATCACCACGCCACGCTGCTCGAGCCCTTGGCCTGCTGTTACAACTCGCTCGCAGCCTGCCACCTGAAGCCGGGCGGGTCGCTGCTAGTCGTCGGGGCCGGTCCGATGGGTCTGATGCACGTGGCCTTAGGGAAGGCTTTTGGCGCCGCGCCGATCATCGTTAGCGACATTCAGGAGCCCAGGCTGGCCTTGGCCCGCGCTCTGGGCGCCGATGTAGTGATCGATGCGCGCCGGGAGAGTGTAGCTCAGCGGGTCCGGGAGCTGACCGGCGGCCGCGGCATCTCGGCGGTAGTGGTCGCGGTCGGCTCGGCTGAGGCCCAGGCTGAGGCGCCCGAGTGGACTGCCCGCAAGGGGACCGTTAACTTCTTTGCCAGCCTGCCGAGCGGCCAGGATGCCGTGCCGGTCCCGGCCAACCGCATTCACTACCAACAGCTTGCCATTACCGGCACCACCGGAGCCAACGTTACCCACTTCCGCCACACGCTGAGCCTAGTCAGCACCGGCCGGGTCGAGGTAGCGGCGCTGGTAACCGGGCGCTACCCGTTGGCAGAGGCGCTGCCGGCCTTCGCGCAGGGCCGCTTGCCGGAGCATGCCCGGGTGGTGCTCGAGCCTGAGGAGGGTTAGCATGGCGGCCTATCTCATCGGGGTAGACCTCGGCACCAGCGGGACCAAGGCCGCCCTCTTCAACACCGCCGGGCAGCTGCTGGCCGCTGCCTTTGCCGAGACCCCCTTGCACCACCCCCGGCCAGGCTGGGTGGAGCAGCATCCCGACGATTTTTACGCTGGCGCCTTGCGCACGATACGAGCTTGCCTGGAGAAGAGCGCTATCGACCCGAGCCAGGTAGCGGCCATCGCCCTCTCCGGTCAGATGGCGGGCCTGTGCAGCGTCGATCAGGAGTGGGGCAGCCCTACCCGCTACGATTCGTGGCTGGACAGCCGCTGTGCGCCCTACATGATAGCCATGCAGGAGCACGCCGCGCGGATTATTGAGCTGACCGGCGGCTATCCCACCTACTCGCACGGTCCCAAGATTTTGTGGTGGCTGCACGAGCAGCCTGAGGTATTCAAGCGGGTCAGCAAGTTCCTGATGCCCTCAGCCTATGTGGCTGGCCGCCTGGCCGGACTCCGCGGCGAGCAGGCCTTTATCGACGACACCTACCTACACTTTACCTGCCTCAGCGACACCGCTAAGGGCACCTGGTCCGACGAGCTCATGGAGCTGTTGTCGGTCCCGGCGGAGAAGCTACCCCGCATCGTGCGGCCCTGGGAGATAGTAGGGCACCTCACCCGCGAAGCCGCTGCGGAGTCGGGGCTGCTATCCGGCACCCCGATCGCGGCGGGTGCAGGCGATACCGTCGCGGGGATGCTCGGCGCCGGGCTGGTCGAGCCGGGTATGGCGCTGGATGTAGCCGGTACGGCGGCGGTCTTTGCGGTCGGCCTCGACTCCTTTAGGCCCGACGCTCAAGAGCGGACGCTCTTTACCGGTCGGCTAGCCATTGACGGCCTGTGGTTCGCCTATGCCTACATCAACGGCGGCGGCCTGAATGTGCGCTGGTTCCGCGACCAGTGGGGGGCGGGGGCGAGCTATGAGCAGCTCGAGCCAGAGGCCAGCAGCGTCCCGCCGGGCTCAGATGGGCTCTTCTTCCTGCCGCACCTAGGCGGCCGCGTCTGCCCCAACGACCCGGCACAGCGGGGCCTGTGGAGCGGCTTTAGCTGGTCGCACGGCAAGCCTCACTTCTACCGCTCGCTGCTCGAGGGGGTAGCCTACGAATACGCCCACTATCTGCGCATCGAGCAGGCGCTCTTCCCGCAGCTCCGCTTTCAGGAGGCGCGGGTGATCGGTGGCGGCGCCGCTAGCCGCCTCTGGAACCAGATCAAGGCCGATGTGTTGGGCCTCTCCTACTTGCCGCTCCAGCAGCAGGAGTGCACCGTGCTGGGGGCTGCGCTCATCGCCGGTCATGCGGTTGGCGTGCTGCCCGACCTTAAGGAGGCGGCGCGCCGTGCCAATTCCCCGCGCGATCCCGTTACCCCCGACCCAGCGATGCACCACCGCTATCAGCCGCTAGTCGATCTCTATCTCGACCTCCAAGTACGGACGGCCCCCTGGCTGCGCCGGTCAGCAGCCACCCTTGAGGCATCTCCATGAACTACCGCGTACTGGCCACCGCCCGCTCCTTCTGCCGCACTGAGGGGCCACACCACGCTTACCTAGCACAACATGGCTGCAAGGTTGACTTGCGCGCCGAAGAGCAGCCGCTCAGCGCCGATAAGCTAGCTGACATCATCGCCGGTTATGACGGCGTCATCCTCGGGCTAGATAGCTGCGACGCCTCGGTGCTAGCGCGCGCCGACCGCCTCCGGGTGATCTCGCGCTACGGGGTAGGGGTGGACAACGTCGATCTGGCGGCTGCTACTCGGCTAGGCATTGCGGTCACCATCACCCCCGGCACCAACACTACGGCGGTAGCCGAACTCACTATCGCGCTGATCTTGGCGCTGGCGCGCAGCCTGCCACAGGTAGCCAGCGCCGCCAAGGCCGGCCAGTGGCGGCGCAGCGCCGGGTGGGAGCTGTCCGGCAAGACCCTCGGCTTAATCGGCTTTGGGGCCATCGGCCAGGCGGTAGCCAAACGCGCGCACGGGCTCGAGCTTAAGGTGCTCGCCTACGATCCCTTCTGGCCGAGCGAGGTGGACCAAGCCGAGCGGGTCGATCTGGCCACGCTGTTAAGCTCAGCTGATATCGTGTCGCTGCACGCGGCGCTTACCCCCGACACCAGAGGGCTGATCAACCGCGAGCGGCTGGCCCAGATGAAAGACGGCGCCATTCTGGTCAATACCGCGCGCGCCGCTCTAGTGGACGAAGAGGCGTTCTACGAGGCCCTGACGCGCGGCAAGCTGGCCGGAGCGGCCATCGACGTCTTGGCCAACGAGGCCAGCCCGTTGCTAGGTTTAGAGAACGTGATTGTCACACCGCACCTAGGAGCCACTACCCGCGAGGCGGTAGCGCGCATGAGCCTGCTGGCAGCCGAGAACTTGGTCGCCGTTTTGCACGGCAAGCCCTGCCGTTATCTGGTTACTGCGGTGGAGGGTAGCAATGGCGCTTAATATGCGGCTTGTACTCCAGGAAGTAGGAAGTGGGTTGTGGGTTCACCACAGGCCCCTACAGCCTACAACCCACACCCCACAGCTGACTCAATTAACGGCTCGTTTCTCCGGAGGATTGTCATGACCTACATGACCCCCTTTACCACTTGGGTCGATCTCAAGGACGGCACCATCCCGAACGCAACGATGGTACAGACGCAGCGGCTTTCTGACATGCGCGGCCTGTTTGCCGACCGCGCGGCCGAGGCTGTGCTCTCAGTCCAGAATCCGGTGATCTACCGGGTTTACAACGCCACCAACAACCCCAAGGACGAAGGGCAATTGCTCTACTCCACCACGGTCATCTACCCCGGCAAAGTGGGGGATGAGTACTTCATGACCAAGGGGCACTATCACGCCAAGGGGGACCGCGCCGAGCTTTACTACTGCCTTCAGGGTGAGGGTTATCTGCTATTGCAGACGCCGGGAGGAGAGATCAATGCGCAAGCCATGGCTCCCGGGGCGGCCTCCTACGTACCCCCCTATTGGGGTCACCGCACGGTCAACACCGGCCCAGGCAACTTCGTCTTTTTAGCAGTCTTCCCCGCCGACGCCGGTTACGACTACAAGACTATCGCCGAGCGGGGGTTTGCCGCACTGATCGTCGCTAGAAACGGGCAGGCGCAGGTGGTGCCCAACCCCAAGTACGCAGCGCGGAGATAGCGTCATGAAGCGGTTCGTTCTTGCACACGATCTCGGCACCACCGGCAACAAGGCTTCTCTTTACGACGATGCGGGCAGCTTGCTGGGTAGCGCCTTTAGCCCGTATGACACCCACTATGCACAGCGGGGATGGGCTGAGCAAGACCCCGAAGACTGGTGGCGGGCGGTCTGCCGCTCGACGCGGGAGTTGCTAGGAACCGCAGCGCCGCCAAGCGAGATCGCCTGCATCGCCTTCAGCGGCCAGATGATGGGCTGCGTCCCGCTGGGCAAAGATGCCAGGCCGTTGCGTCACGCCATCATCTGGGCCGATCAGCGCTCAACTGAGCAGGAGCGCTATTTAGCGGAGCGCATCGCCCCTGAGCGGGTCTACCGCCTCACCGGCCACCGCCTTAGCAGTTCCTACTCGCTCTGTAAGATCTTGTGGCTGCGCGACCATCAGCCGGACATCTATCGGGCCACCCATAAGTTTGTACATGCCAAGGACGCGGTGGTAGCGCGGCTCACCGGCAACTTCGTCACCGACTACTCGGATGCCTCGGGCATGAACCTGCTCGAGCTTAAGCGCCTTGCCTATGCCGACGAGATCCTCGAGGCCGCCGAGCTAGATGTTGACAAACTCCCTGAACTACACCCCTCGACTGCGGTAGTAGGTACGGTGTTGCCGGGTGTTGCCGCCGAGGTCGGGCTCGCCGCCGGTACGCCGGTAGTCATCGGCGGCGGAGACGGCTCCTGTGCCGCCCTCGGCGCGGGGGTGTGGCGCGAAGGGGACGCCTATAACTACGTGGGCTCATCCTCCTGGATCGCGCTAGCGGCAAGGCAGCCGGTGTACGACCCCCAAGAGCGCACCTTCACCTGGGCGCACGTCGTGCCAGGGCTCTATAGCCCGTGCGGCACCATGCAGGCCGCCGGCGCCTCTTATCAATGGGCCCGGGACCAGCTTGGGCAGGCGGAACGCGAGCGGGCGGCGCGCGAGGGCATCTCGGCCTACGAACTGCTCAATGCGCTGGCCGCCACTTCGCCTCCGGGCGCGCAAGGGCTGCTCTACCTGCCCTACCTGCTGGGCGAGCGGAGTCCGCGCTGGAACCCAAGTGCCCGCGGCTGTTTCATCGGCCTTACTGTGCGCCACACCCGCGCCGACCTGTTCCGGGCGGTGCTCGAAGGTGTAACCATGAACCTCCGCGTGATTCTCAAGGCCCTTACCCGCCAAGGCATCGAGATAGCGAGCATGAGGGTAATCGGCGGCGGCGCCCAAGGCCGCTTCTGGAACCAGCTGATGGCCGATATGTACGACCTCCCGGTCAAGCGCCTGAGCTACCTCGAAGAGGCTACTTCGATGGGGGCAGCGGTCACCGGCGGGGTCGGGATCGGGCTTTACCGTAACTTCAGCATCATCGAGCAGATCAATCCCGTAGCGCACACAGTGACACCCGACCCTACCGCTCAGACCGCCTATCAGCAGCTCTACCCGCTGTTCGAGGCCACTTATGAGGCGCTCGTACCCATCTTCGACCAGCTCGCCGAGTTGTAATGGCCCAGGAGGAAGCCGATGACCACCCCCCTTACCCGCCCGACCCTGTACTTTGTTGGCGTAACGACCAAACAGTCCTCGATCATGAAGGTCTTCCCCAAGTGGTCAGAGATCCTTGGCCTGGGCGCCGACATCGCCGGCTACGACGCCCCGCCTAACGCGCCCGCCGAGGCCTACCGGGCCATCGTCGAACAGATCAAGCATGACCCCTTGGCCACGGGGGCGCTCGTCACCACCCATAAGATCAACCTCTTGGAGGCAAGCCGCGACCTCTTTGACGAACTTGATCCATCAGCCGAGCTCTGCGGCGAGGTCTCCTGCCTCTCCAAGCGGGACGGCAAGCTGATCGGTCACGCCAAAGACCCGATCACCTCCGGCCTCTCCTGGCAGGCGTTCGTGCCCCAAGGACACTGGGGCCGCACCGGTGGATACGTCCTCTGCCTCGGCGCTGGCGGTTCGGCCATCGCCATCAGCGCCTTCATAGCGAGCCTGCCAGACGCGGCTGATCGCCC
>JAGXSJ010000014.1 GCA_018333895.1 Truepera sp. | reverse complement strand
CCCCGGTCCGCTCCAAGTACTCCCGCACTGCCCGCGCCATCACCAGGCTGACCGGCAGCGTGGCGTTCACTGCCTCCTTGCCGGTCGAGGTCTTGACAAAGTCCGCCCCGGCCATCATACAGACCAGGCTGGCCTGATAGACCTGCTTGAGGGTGGCTAACTCACCGGTAGCTAGAATCGCCTTGAGGTGCGCCTCCCCACACGCCTCGCGGCATGCCGCCACCTCGTCGTAGAGCGCTTGCCAGTTGCCGGTTAGGGCATGCTCGCGGGTGATGACGATATCGATCTCATCCGCCCCCTCCCCTACCGCATAACGAATCTCTTCCAGGCGGAGTCTCATGGGCATCAGCCCGGCCGGAAAGCCGGTAGCCACCGAGGCGACCGGTATCCCCGACCCTGACAGCGCCTTGACGGCATGACCGACCATGGTCGGGTAGACGCAGACCGCGCCAACGGTGATGGGCAGGTCGAAGTCTAGCGCCATAAGCAGATCCTGCCGCACCGGCTGGCGGGCCTTGACACAGAGCCGCCGCACCCGCCCCGGCGTATCGTCGCCGGAAAGCGTGGTGAGATCGATACAGGTGATGGCTCTAAGCAACCACGCCGCCTGATACGGCCCTTTTACCGTGCGGCGCCCCGGTAGCGCAGCAACGCGGCGCAGAGCGGCGCTCTTGTTGACCCGAACCTGCCTGACCCACTCTATGGCCAGCGGCAGGCCGGGGTTGCGCCGGCTCGGTTCGGTGATCGGTTCGGTCATCGCCATATCACATCCTTTGCCAAAGAGTCCTCTATGGGGGCTATTGTATACCGCTCACCCATAGTAGGTATCATCTGGTTTGATCCTGCGGGTGCTCGCAGGACTGCGAATCGTTCTCCAGGGCGCCTTTGCAGAGATGATACCTGCGCCAAGGCGACTCAGTATTTGTGAAAACCGCTGCAGCTAACGATACAACCCGGTCTTGGCGGAAAACCATGATTCAGCAGGCCGCAGCGGGTGGCGATAGTTAGTAAGGCAAGCTTTAATTCATTCTCCACCGCCCAGCTATAGTTTGCTTATGAAGCGTGGTGTGCGCAACCGAGCGAGCTTAAAGGTAACCACAGGGAGGGTTTATGGGTGCCGTCAGGCAGCTCCGGGAAGCGCTGACCTTTGCCGCAGGTGAAGTCATTCTCTTCCCTGGGCAGGCGGAGGAGCTCTATCGAGTTAGTGAAGGGCTGGTGCGGATTCATACCGTTGATGACGAGGGAAACGGGCTGACCCTGCGCTATGTCAAGCCTGGTGGTTACTTTGGCGAAGAGGCGCTGCGCGGTTTGCGCCGCCGTTACTTCGCCGAGGCCGTCACGCCAACCGTAATTGAGGTGATCAGCCCGGCCACGCTTACCGCTACTGAGAACCTAGCGCTCACCCTGCATCTAGTCGAGGTCATGGAGCGCCTCTACTTGTCGCTCCATCGACTCTCTGGCAAACGGCTCAAGTCGCGCATCGCCGCTGAGTTACTCGATTTACAGGACAGCGCGCTGGCAAGCTACGATGATGCGGGTCAGACGGTAGTACACATCACCCACGACGACCTGGCAGCAGCGGTCGGCTCGGTGCGGGAGACAGTCACCAAGGTGGTCGGCGAACTAACTCGCGAAGGGCTAATCGATGCCGGTTACGGCAAGATCGCCTTGTTAGACGTAGGCAAGCTGGGCACGGTGGCGGGTGAGTAGGGCTTGTGTCGCTGCAAGGCTTGCCTTCCATTGCTGGATTTGCTATCCTTAGCGGCCTGGCGACGCGGCAGCGAGCCGCAGCGGTAGGTATATTCTGTCGGAGGAATCATGTTTGCGGTAATTCAGAGTGGCGGTAAGCAGTACCGCGTAGCCGAGGGTGAGGTCGTTCGGCTGGAGAAGCTGGCCGCCGAGCCCGGTACTACCGTGGAGCTGCCGGTATTACTATTGGGCGGCGACGCAGTTAAAGTCGGCACGCCGCTGGTAGCTGGCGCTAGCGTCAAGGCCGAGGTGCTGACGCATGGCCGGGGCGAAAAGCTTTACATCTACAAGTTCAAAGCTAAGAACAACTATCGGCGTAAGAACGGCCATCGCCAGCCCTACACCGAGGTTCGCATCAAGGAGATCGCGGGTTAGTCCCTGCGGCGAGGTCGATATGGCACATAAAAAGGGCGCCGGTAGCTCAAAGAACGGACGCGACAGCCAGTCCAAGCGCCTGGGGGTAAAGCGCTTCGAGGGCCAGGTGGTGCAAGCTGGCAACATCTTGGTCCGGCAGCGGGGCACGAGGTTCCACCCCGGTCCGAACGTCGGTCGGGGCCGGGATTTTACTCTGTTCGCGCTGAAAACCGGAGTGGTCCGCTTCCACGATAAGGGAAGCAGAGGGCGCTTTATCAGTATCGAAGCTAGCAGGTCGTCAGCTGTTTCGGCAGGCTAGGACCAGGTCTCGCGTGTTGGAGCGCGAGGTAAGGACGAGTTAGCAAGCGCGACTTCCGAGTGCGGCGAGAACGGTGCCGCGCTTGCTTTTTCTCACGGACTATGGCCTTCAGGGACGTTCTCGACATCACAGTGCAAGGCGGCAAGGGGGGGGATGGTGGGTTGTCGTTTTTGCGCCTCAAGTATATTCCTCGGGGCGGACCGGACGGCGGTCACGGCGGTGATGGCGGCAGCGTCTACCTCGAAGCGGTGGGGGATGTCGCCTCGTTGGATCAGTTGTTGGGGCAACGCTTTTACCGGGCACCGACCGGCGGCCAGGGCGAAGGACGCAAGCGCGCCGGCCGACGCGGCGAGGATCTTATTATCCCGGTACCGGTAGGGACGGTGGCCGTCGACCGCGACTCGGGAGAGGTATTGGCCGACCTGGTACGGATAGGGGAGCGTGCGCTGATCGCCAAGGGGGGCCTGGGTGGGCGCGGTAACAGCTCGTTTGCCAACTCGACCCGCCGCACACCCCGCTTTGCTGAGTACGGTACGCCGGGAGAGAAGCGCCGGGTCAGGCTCGAGCTGCGCCTGATCGCCGATGTCGGCTTGGTAGGCTACCCTAACGCGGGCAAGTCGAGCCTGCTGGCGGCGCTGTCCAACGCCAAGCCACAGATCGCCAGCTATCCGTTTACCACCCTCAGCCCCAACTTGGGGGTGGTGGAAGAGGGGCTAAAACGCCTAACGCTGGCCGATATCCCCGGTATTATCGCAGGTGCGCACGAGGGCAAAGGGCTGGGGCTGGAGTTTTTGCGCCATATCTCCCGCACCCGCCTGCTGGTCTATGTGCTCGATGTTACAGAGCCGCCTCGCTTGGCATTAGAGGCGTTGCAGAGCGAGTTGCAGGCCTACGACCCCCAACTGCTTAAGCTGCCGGCCTTGATCGCGCTGAACAAGATCGACCTAGTAGATGAGGCTACCGTAGCCGCAGCCAGCCAGAGCTTGGCGCCGAGCGGCTTGGCCATCGTCAGCGTGTCGGCACTGACCGGCACGCAGCTTGAGACGCTTAGAAAAGCGCTTTTTGCTCTGCTCCCCGCCCGGCCCGAATTAAGGCCGCTACCGCAGTCGGCCCGGGTAGTGCGGACGGACGGAGTGCGGGTCGAGCGCGAAGGGGAGGCTTGGCGGGTGCGTGGGGCAGAGCTTGAGGCGCTAGTGGCCCGCTTCGATCCTAATAATCGTGAAGCGGTCAGCTATCTGCAACACTTCTTCGCCGCTCAGGGCGTCTATAAGCTGCTCAAGAAGGCGGGAGCGCAGGATGGCGAGGATGTGCGCATCGGGGCGTCGGTGTTTGAGTACTTTGCAGAGCGGGCCCAGGCCGAGCCGACGGCAAACGGATGAGGCTAGGACTCTTCGGCGGCCGCTTCGACCCGCCGCACCTCGGCCACCTGTTGGCCGCTGAGCAAGCTCGTGAGGCGTTAGCGCTCGACGCCGTGTGGTTCATTCCGGCACCGAGCCCGCCCCATAAGCCCGCTGTGGCCAGCCCTGAACAACGTTACGCCATGACCATGCTAGCTACCGCCTCGCACCCGAGCTTCGCGGTGAGTCGTCTTGAACTAGATCGCCCAGGGCCGTCGTATACCTTCGATACGGTGCAGCAGGTACGGGCTGCCGAGCCCGGGGCGGAGCTCTTTTTGCTTACCGGCGCTGACGCCTACCGCGACATCGCCAGTTGGCATCGCGCCGCGGAGCTAGTGCGTCAAGTAAACATCATAGTGGTTGCTAGGCCAGGTTATAATCTGGAGCAGCTCGAGCCTGACTTTCAAGCTCGAGCCGGGGTCGTTACCATTATCGGTTGTGACATCGCTAGTACCGAGATTCGCAATCGGCTCAAGGAAGGCCGTTCCATTCGCTACCTCGTACCGGAGTCTGTGGAGAGCTACCTTGTCAGACACCATCTTTACCGTCAACAGCCCGTGTAGCCGTCCTAGCATCGCCCCCTATTGCGAGCGGGTGAGACAGATGGTGACCCCGCGCCGCTTCGAGCATATCGTGCGGGTAGCGATTCTAGCGGAGGCGATCGCCCGGGCCAACGAGTTTAGCCGCGATGAGCTGCGCGCTACCTGCCTAGCCGCGATTCTCCACGATGTGGCCCGCGACCTCCCGCCGGCAGAGATGTTGGCCTTGGCTCCACCCCGAACCGAGCTGGAAAGAGAGCATCCGTTGTCGGTACACGGGCGGGCCGGGCGGCGCCTAGTCGAGCAGTGGGGAATCAGTGATAAACGGGTGCTAGACGCCATCGAGGGGCATGTCTTTGGCGTGTCGCACAATAACCGGATCGGCATGGCGGTCTATATCGCCGATGTCTCAGAGCCGGGCCGGGGCGTAAACGATGAGATCCGCGAGTTGGCCATGCACAATCTGTTCCGTGCCTACCAGCGCGCCCTGGATGCCAAGGTGCGCTACCTCCAGGCCAATGGCAAGGCTGTACACCCGGTTACGCTCAGGGTCCATCAGGAGATCTGTGACCATACTTAGCGCACGCCTCCTGCAACTAGCCGGCGCCGTGGTAGCCCTGGTGGGCTTGGCGGGTTTTTGGCTGAGCCGCGATGTGCCGCGCAACCTGCTCGACGAAGGGCAGCAGGCGGTCTTGAACGTACCGCCGGGCGAGTTTCAGGCTAGCTTTGTGGTGGCTGGGCGCGACTTTGATCATGTGCGCGAGGCCGGCACCCTCTCCTTTGTGGGCGGGCGCTGCGTCCGCTCGCGGCCGGGCGAGTTCGTGGTCAGCCGCCGCACCGATACCATCTTGTTCGTCAGCATCATCGGCAACCGGGTGCGGCTGATCTCCATCCCCCGTGATATCTACCTGCCGGAGTGGCAGACCAAGATCAACGCCATGTATCTCTTCCAAGGGGCTGAGGGCTTAAAGCGTTCGGTCAGTGAGGTAGTCGGGCTGCCGATCGACTACTACGTGGTAATTAACCTCACCATCTTCGAACGCTTAGTCGACGCGCTCGGCGGGGTAAGCGTAAATGTTCCTTACCGTATGGACTACCAGGACTGCGCCGCAGCTCTGGTAATCGACCTCCAGCCCGGCCCACAGCGCTTAAGCGGCGAGCAAGCGGCGGGCTTCGTGCGCTTCAGGCAGACACCCCGTGGCGACCTGGATCGCGTCGAGAACCTCAAGACCCTGGCTCATGCGGTGCTGGTCCGTCTCAAGGAGCTCAACGTGTGGGCGGTCGGCACACTCCCCGCAGTGATCGATACTTTCTTCGACGAGGTCGAGACCAACGCCAGCCCGGCGCTGGCTACTCAGCTCCTCCCCCGCCTGGCGCAGCTCGATATTCACGCCGCTACCCTCCCCACAGTCGAAATTGCAGGGAGCGCCAGCCTGGCTGTCAACCCCAGACAGGTCGAAAGCTTCATGGCCGACTTCTTCGGCGGACGCGCCCGGACGCTGGCCGAACTGCCGGAGGCACCGCTGCTGATTACTAATCGCAGCGGCGTGCCAGGGCTAGAAACACAGATTAAGGACCGCCTGGTCCGCCTGGGTGTTCCCGCAGACCGCCTGGTGCTGCGCGAAGCCGGCCTGGACCCGACTCCGACACGGGTGTTAGCTACTGCCGAGCGCTGGCAGGACGCGCGCTACTACGCTGAACTGTTCCACGCTGGGCAACAGCAGTCCGACCGTCTTCCGGTAATCGATGGGGTCAGGGCGGGGATGGAGCTGATTCTGGGTCAGGACGCACAGGCGCTAGCCGATGCTAAACTAGTAGCTCGAGAGGGAGGCTACGATCGTAACTAAATCCGCTACCGTACCGCTTGAAGTGCAGCTGATTGTGGACGCGCTGGACGACAAGCGCGCCAAGAATATCCTGGT
>JAGXSJ010000013.1 GCA_018333895.1 Truepera sp. | reverse complement strand
ACAAGGGCGGCCTGCAGCCCGGCCAGCTCAAAGGCTAACAGGGCCAGCGCTACCCAGATCAGCGCGTCACCCAACAGACTGGCGGTCTGGGCGGCGTAGAGCCGGGCGAAAACGGGGTTTTTCAGGCTGCTGAAGACCGCCAAGGCCCCTCTCATGAGTGGGCCTCACTTTCAAGCAGCCCTAAGCGCTCGTGTTCGGCGTGGGCAAACGCCTCGTATACCAGGTCGCCGACGTGGCTGCTGGCCAACCGGTAGTGAACCATCACTCCCGCTCGCCGGGTGGCGACCAGCTCGGCGCTGCGCAGCACCGCCAGGTGGCGCGACACCGTGCTTTGAGGGGCTTGCAGGGCCTCGACCAGCTCAGTAACCCTCCGCTCCCTCTCACTTAGCAGCAGGATGAGGCGGGCGCGGGTCGGGTCTGATAGCGCCTTGAAGGTCTTGGCAACCGAGGCCAGGTCGGCAGGATGGGGGGTGGTGGAGATGGCGTGACGTTCCATGGCAGGACAAAGTCTACCATATTATTCGGATAAGCAGATATAACTCCCCTCATCGCGGGCGCTATTTCCGCCGAGGGGCCGCTCCAGGGCTAAGTGGCGTTACACTGGTGCCATGCTGCTCGGTCTAGATCTTGGCACCGGCTCCGCCAAAGCTATCCTGATGACGCCTGAGGGGATCATTACCGGCGAAGGCTCAGCCCGCTATGCAGTAAACGCCCCACAGCCGGGCTGGGCCGAAAGCGACCCGTATGACTGGTGGGAGGCTGCCGCTGCCGTGGTGCGGCAGGCGGTAGGAGAGCACGGCGCCGAGGTCACAGCCATCGGCCTGTCAGGGCAGATGCACGGCGTGGTGCTGTGCGCTGCCGAAGGCCAAGCGCTGCGGCCGGCGGTGCTGTGGGCCGACGGGCGCTCGACTGCTGAGCTTGCCGCCTATCGCGCCCTCAACTCAGAGCAGCAGCTAGCGCTAGCTAACCCCCCTGCTACCGGCATGGCCGGCCCGACGCTGTTGTGGCTGAGTCGGCAGGAGCCAGAGGTTTACCACGCAGCGCGCTGGGCGCTGCAACCCAAGGACTGGCTGCGGCTGCGGCTGACCGGGCTGGCGTGTGCCGAACCGGCTGATGCTTCGGCTACCCTGCTCTACGATCTCGGGGGCGATGCTTGGGCCGATGCGATCACCGAGGCCCTAGGATTACGCAGCGAGTTGCTGGCGCCGCTCGTCCCCTCAGGCACGGTAGCCGGAACACTGACCGCCGAGGCCGCCGCGCTCCTGGGACTTCGTGCGGGCCTGCCGGTAGCAGCGGGCGCGGGCGACGCCGCCGCTGCTGCGCTCGGCAGCGGCCTGCTTAACCCCGGTCAGGTTCAGCTCACAGTCGGCACCGGGGCACAGATTTTGGCCCTGCGCGATCAGCCGGTAGCCGACTCCCGGCTCGCCACCCACCTCTACCGGGCCGCACAACCGGCCCGCTGGTACGCCATGGCCGCCATGCAGAACGCCGGCTTGGCGCTCGAGTGGGTGCGCGGGGTGCTGGGGCTGAGCTGGCCGGAGATATATCAGGCGCTGGCTACCGTAGCGCCCGGTTGCGAAGGGTTAACCTTCCTCCCCTACCTGTCGGGCGAACGCACGCCGCACCTCAACCCGGAGGCGCGGGGCGCCTGGCTGGGGCTGCATCTGCATCACACCCGCGCGCATCTGGCTCGAGCCGCTTTGGAGGGGGTCGCCTTCTCCTTGCGTGACGGCCTAGCGGCGCTCGAGACTACCGGCATCAAGGCCCCTACCCTGCTGCTCGCGGGTGGCGGCACCTTGGAGGCCACTTGGCGCCAACTCTTAGCCGACGTGCTGGGCCGCCCGCTCGAGGCGCTGAGCGTACCGGCGGCCTCGGCGCGTGGGGCGGCGCTGCTGGCCGGCATCGCTAGCGGCTGCTACCCGGACGCTGAAGCTACCCTGGCTATCGCCCCTAGCGCCAACCGCTGCGCTGAGCCCTGGCTCGAGGAGCGGCTTGAGGACGCCTGGGAGCGCTATCGCAGCGCCTACCCCCGGCTCGTGCTAGCCTAGGCCTAATATCCAAGCGGCGATGCTGAAGTAGATAAGCAGCCCCACTGCGTCCGCTATTGAGGTGATCACCGGCCCGCTGGCCAGGGCCGGGTCGAGGCCGAACCGGGTGAGGATAAACGGCAGGCTTAAGCCGATCAGGTTGGTGAACACCAACATCACGACCATGGTCAGCATCACCACCAGACCGATCTCGAAGCCGCCGCGGAGGAACCCCAGCAGCAGCCCCGCCAGCCCGACGGTCAAGCCTATGCCGATACCGATGACTAGCTCTTTGGTGAATGCTCTTGCCCATTGATTCAGCTTCACGTCGCCAGTAGCAATAGCCCGGACCATCAGCGTGGCCGACTGGGCGCCGGCGTTCCCACCGGTGTCGATGATCAGCGGGATAAAGAAGGCCAGCGCTATCGAGGCGGTCAACAGCTCCTCGAAGCCGGCGATGATCCCCGAGGAGGCGAGGTTGACCAGCACCAAGCCGATCAGCCAGCCGATGCGGCTGCGGAACAAGAAGGTTTTACTGGCCTCCCAGTAGCTCATCCTGAGCGGGGCGATGGCCGCGACCTTGTGGAAGTCCTCGGTGGCTTCGGCCTCGGCCACATCCAGCACGTCGTCTACTGTGATGATGCCGACCAGCACGCCATCGGAATCCACTACCGGCAGCGCCACCCGGTCATAGCGCTGCATCATCCGCACCGCCTCCTCGCGGTTATCGCTGGTTCTCAGCGCCACGTAGGTGTTGTCCATGATCTCATGCACACGTTTGTCCGGCACGGTCATGACCAAGCGTTGCAGCGGCAAGTCGTCAAGCAGTCGCCAGCGCGCGTCGGTCACGTAGATAATGTCGGCGGTCTCCGACTCGTGACCGAAGGTGCGGATGTGCTTAAGCGCCTCATCGATGGTCCACTCCGGCCTGACTGCCAGGTAGTCGGGGGTCATCAGCCGGCCCACCGACTGTTCTGGATAACCAAGTAACTGTCGGGCCTCGCGCAAGTCCTCAGGGCTGAGGAGGTTCAACAGGCGCTGCGTCACCCGGCCGGGGAGTTCCCCAAGCAAGGCGGTGCGGTCGTCCGGGCTCAGCTCATCAAGCAGCTGGAGCGTTTCGTGATCGGTGAGCTGGCGCAGCAGCGCGTCGCGGGGCTCACCCTCGAGGTAACTGAAAACCTCGGCAGCGATCTCTTTGGGCAAGGCGCGAAACAGCAGCACCCGGTCGGCGGGGTTGAGCTTAAGCAGGGCATCGGCTAACTCTGGCGCAAGGGTCTCAGTCTCGGGCCAGGCACGGTAACGTGCCAGCGCCCCCCAGCGCTTCTCGTGGATCAGGCTGGCAATCTCTGGCGATACGGTGGCAAGGTGCATGGGTAGGCTCCTCTACTATTTATCTTGTAGTGGCGCAGGCGCGCCTACCCAGGCTGCGAGCTTTAGCAGGAGGGCAGGACGACACCCGCTCGACGTGGCGGCGGTTCATCACCTAGCTTTGACAAGGTGTGTCCTCCCCTCATTAGATCTTCTGGCCACGGTGGCCACCCATAATGTTAACCCCGACTTCCACAGCGGGTCAATGCTTCGGGATAACAAGGCGAAACTTATCCCCAAGGTAACCTGGCTAGGGCGGTAACGTTGGCTCGTGAATCAGCGATTCCAGCCGAGTTGAGGCCCCAGAAAGGATCTCTTATGTATCTCGGTTTGCTTCATTCGCACAATCTGCTGCGCTGGATAGTACTAATAGCTGCTGTGGTGGCGCTGCTTCAGGTCTACCGTAGCTGGCGCGGCAAGGGCACCTGGTCACCGGCCGACACCCGCGCCGGGCTCTTTTTTACGATATCTCTGCATGTCCAGCTGCTAGTCGGCTTTCTGCTATTTGCCGTCAGCCCACTGACCACCACCGCCTTCATCAATATCGGCGCGGCCATGCAGAACTCGGTGCAGCGCTTCTTCCTAG
>JAGXSJ010000012.1 GCA_018333895.1 Truepera sp. | reverse complement strand
GAGCCGCTTAGCGTGGTCGCGCTCGACACGCTCGAGCAGAGACACCTGAACCCCCTCTGGCGACCAGAGGGCCAGCGCCAGATACGGCGTGGCGGTGTCAAAGCCGAGGTAGCATGACATGCCCTTGAGCATAACCCCATAGCTGGTCAGAGCGTGTTCAGGAAAATTGCTCATGAACTATCGTTCACCATCAGTCCTGAGCGTAACGCTTGCACTGAGCCTGCGAAGTGAAGGGGCCCGTACCAAGGATGAAAAGGCGATCAGTCTTTCAGCTGGTCAGGCTATCAGCAAAACCACTGGCTGACAGACTGATAGCAGGTATCATCTGGTTTGATCCTGCGGGTGCTCGCAGGACTGCGAATCGTTCTCTATCCTGCGGTTTACTCGCAGGACGCCTTTGCAGAGATGATACCTGCGCTAAGGCGACTCAGTATTTGTGAAAACCGCTGTGAGAGCCCGAGAGACTACTTAAGGGTTTCGCCCCTACTTGAATACTCGAATACTTGACTACTGATTTTCGGGAGAGTTGCACTTACGCCCTCAACGCCGTCTGGGACTCGGTGCCACTAAGCACCTTGAAACTGCATCCCTCGATATAGCTACTTAAGATGCGCCGCAGCTCCAGGCCGTCGGAGCGCAGGGCGGCGTCGGCGAGCTGGGCGATGACGGTGTCGAGCCTATCGGCCTGGAAACGGCTCGGCTTGGCTACGAAAATCTTGTCGTGATCGGTCTTGTTTTGCAGCTCGTCCTCGGTCATCAGCTCCTCATAGAGCTTTTCACCGGGGCGCATACCGGAGAACTCGATGGGGATATCGACTTCAGGCTCGAGCCCGGACAGGCGGATTAAGTCGCGGGCCAGATCGACGATGCGCACCGGCTCGCCCATGTCGAGGATGTAGATCTCGCCGTTTTTGCCCAGCGCCGAGGCTTGCAGCACCAGCTGTGAGGCCTCGGGGATGGTCATGAAATAGCGCACCATGTCGGGATGGGTCACGGTCACCGGCCCTCCGGCAGCGATCTGCTGCTTAAAGACCGGGATGACGCTGCCGCGGCTGCCCAGCACGTTGCCAAAGCGCACCGACACGAACACCTGCCCCTCGCGAGCCTGACGCGCCGCGCTCTGGACGATGAACTCGACCATACGTTTGGAAGCGCCCATCACCGAGGTGGGGTTAACCGCCTTGTCGGTCGAGATATTGACAAAGTGCGAAACGCCGTGCTTCAGCGCCAGGGTGACCAGGTTTTTGCTGCCGATGATGTTGTTAAAGACGGCCTCTTCGGGGTTTAGTTCCATCAGCGGCACATGTTTGTGGGCGGCGGTGTGGAAGATCACCCGGGGTTTGAAGTGGCGAAAGACGTAATCTAACCGCACCACGTTTTGTACCTGGGCGATGACGCTGCGATAGGTAACATCCGGCCAGTCGCGGTCAAGTTCGCGCTCGAGCTGGTAGATCGAGTTTTCGCCGTGACCGAACAGGATCAGCTCTTTGGGGTGAAAGCGGCAGATCTGGCGGACTAACTCGGAGCCGATCGAGCCGCCCGCGCCGGTCACCATCACCGTCTGCCCTTCGAGGTAGCCGAGGATCTTATCGCTATCGAGCTGTACCGGCGGACGGCGCAACAGGTCTTCGATATCGACCTCGCGGATGCGGCTGATGCCGACCCGCCCGCTTAGCAGCTCGTAGACGCCCGGCATGGTGCGGTAACGGATGCCGGGCCGTACTGCGGTGAGGCGCTCGATTAGGCCGCGAATGACGCGCCCTTCAGCGGAAGGGATGGCGATCAGCACCTCGTCGACGTTTAGCTGCGTCACCACCTTCTCCAGCACCTCGAGGGTGCCGAGCACCGGCACGGTGGCGATGCGGGCACGCTGCTTGGTCGGGTCGTCGTCTAAAAAGCCGACCGGGCGCAGTCCGGTCTCGGGGTGGCGGAGCATTTCGCGGACGATCAGCGACCCGGCCTCGCCCGCCCCGATCACTAACACCCGGCGGCCACGCCCCGACGTACTGGCAACTTGCAGGAGGCGGGTCTCATGGCTGTAGCGGGCGACGGCGCGGACTGCCGCCATCAGCGACAGGGTCAGTAGCCCGTCGATCAGCGGGATAGAGCGGGGCACCATCAGGCTGGGGCCGAGAAACAGCAGCAGCAGCGAGGTCGGCAGCATCACCGCAGCAACAGCCTTGACCAGAGCGCCTAAGTCGCGGAAGGTAAACCGTTGCCACGACTGGTTAAACACCCCAAAGGCGCCAAAGGCCAGCATCTTTAACGCGGCCATAGCGAAACTCATTAGCACGATGCTGTTGACTCCCCAGGCAGGGGTTAGCCAGTCGTAGCGGAGCGCAAAGGCCAGCGGCGTAGCCAGCAGCACTATGCCCAGGTCGATGGCAAGCTTGATGGCAAAAGGCGACCTCAAGGCCGGGGGGAAGGTTCCTGTCGCTCTCACCGCGTGCTGGTCCACGACTTGAACGGCTCCTTCCCCCCCTGGTTGCGCGACGATGTCATGATGAGGATCATCATGAGGCGCCGTGGGGATAAGCTCATATCACGATTGTGGCGGTAGCGGCCCGGTTTAGCAGTGACCGATGCCCGAAGGCTAGCGGCTGAAAAGCCTAGGCTTGAAGGCTTGCCACAGCGGCCCACTCCCCCGGCCCAGTGCGCTGCGCATCAGCGCCAGGCGCAAAGCTGGCGGGGCGCGTCGGAACAGTTGCCACATGGTGTCAGCTAGTGCCGAGGTTGACAGGGTACCGCTGAGGTATCCCTGCCATAACTGCTCAGGGAGGGCAAAGAAGCTGGCAAAATGGCTTCTAATCTGCGGTGTGTCAAAGCTCATTAGCGCTTCTAGACCTAGCAGATAGAGCTGGCGCTGTCGTTGCCGCGCATCGCTCCAGAGGGTAGCCCAGGCCTGCCGAGCGATCTGCTCGAGCGGGAGCCCGCGGTCAAGCCCGCGGCGCAAAGAAGCGGCCAGTAACGGGGCGAAGGTTAGCACCGAGCCTATCATGTAGCCCGAGGCGGGGTGTACCATGCCGGCCGCCCCACCGAAGCCGATCACCCGCTGCGGGGCCGGTAGCGGCGCGTTCATCGGGAACAGCACCCGCTCGGTGTCGTGAACCTCGCGCAGGGCTGTCCCTAGCTGCGCCAGACGCTGCTCGAGCCGATCCTTGAGCTGCGCAAAGCCCACCGCGGGCCGGGCAGCTAGCGAGGTCTCCTCCAGGAAGAAGCGGCCGTCGCCCAGGTCCATGCCGTAGAGGAAGGTCGGCGGGCCGGATGCCGCTGGGAAGTCGGAATGGTCGGGCGACCCTGCGACTTGTGCGCAGGGCTTATGGTCGGGCGAAGCCTTGCGGTAGTCCATGAACAGCAGCTGCCCAGGCCGCAAGGGGGGCCTGGTGAAGGTGCCCAGAACACCGTAGGCAGCCTGGTAGGCCAGCGGTGCGTGGGGGGGGCGAGTGACCAGAGCGGGGTTGTGTCCGCTAGCATCGATCACTAGCCGCGCCGCGACCTCCTGTCCGTCACCGAGGCTGAGGCTCGAGCCGCGCTCATCGTGCCGGACACCGACCGCTGTGCCTGGTAGCCAGCGCACCCGGCCTTGTACGCAGTCAAGCAGGTGCGCCTGTAGCCGGTCGTTATCCAGCCGCCCGTAGGCCCGCCGCAGCACGGTCTCCTCGGGGCCGAAGTAAGCGCTGACGTCCTGCCAGCGGTTGGCCAGCAGGTCGGCAAGCCCCAGGGGCATTAGCTCGTCCTGCCATATCCCATAGGTATTGCGCCACGGTGTCACACCGCCGGGGCTGAGGTTAACGACACTCAGCCCTTCCTTAACAGCGGCAGCGGTAATGGCCAGCCCGGCGGGGCCAGCCCCCACCACCAGCAGATCGTCCACAAGCCCTGCGCACAAGTCGCAGGGTCGCCCGACAATCATGATCTCACCACCCGCGTGCCAGCACTGCCAGTCACGGCCTGAGCCAGCAGTTCGGGGTGTCGGCCGTCGGCAATGACAGCGAACTGCGCTCCCTCCGCCAGGGCGGCGATGGCCGCCTCGACCTTGGGGATCATCCCGCCTTTGATGCGCCCATCGGCGATTCTCGTCCGGGCATCGCTCTCCAGGAGCACGGACAATAGGCTGTTGGGTAGCGTGGGGTCATCAAGCACACCAGCCACATCGGTCAAGAACACCACCGGGGCAGCGAGTGCGCCCGCTACCGCCCCCGCCACATTATCGGCGTTGACATTAAGCGCATCGTCGCCCGCGGCGTTACTGGCGATGCAGGCGATAACGGGTGTTAATCGCGCGGCCAGCAGAGTATGGATCAACTCAGTATTGACCTGGCGCACCGTGCCGACCAAGCCGAGTTCAGGCCTCGGCTCAGCGACTAGCAGATGCGCGTCACGCCCGCTTAAACCCAGTGCCAAACCGATCTCCTGGGCTAGCAACTTGCTGAGGCGCGATAGCACCTGCTCGATAATGGGGAGGCTTTCCGGGCCCGTCACCCGCAGGCCGCGGACAAAATGGCTGGCTACCCCGGCCCGCTTAAGCTCTGCTTCGATGAAGGGGCCGCCCCCGTGTACTACTACCGGCTCTTGCCCTTGCTTGGCTAGCAGGCGGATCTGCGCTGCCACCGCCCGCCGCGCGCTGTCCGAGATCATGGCGTGGCCACCGTATTTAATGACTATCGGCATGGCTTAAAGTTTACCGGAAAGGGGCGGGTGTGGAACCCCCTTAACCTAGCTTGGTCGGATACGCCCTAACTGATAGCAGGTATCATCTGGTTTGATCCTGCGGGTGCTCGCAGGACTGCAAATCGTTCTCTATCCTGCGGTTTACTCGCAGGACACCTTTGCAGAGATGATGCCTGCGCTAAGGCGACTCAGTATTTGTGAAAACCGCTGTGAGCGCTGCAACATAGCGCTGGGCGGCCGCCAACAGCGCCTTGACCTCTTCAGGATGGGGCGCTTCACAGTAGATGCGCAATAGTGGCTCGGTGCCGCTGGCCCGAAACAGCAGCCAGGTCTGGCCTGACAGGTTGATTTTGACGCCATCTAAGGTTTCGACCGACTCCACGGCGCGCCCGGCAAAGATCTGCGGTGGGCTGGCCAAAGCAGCGGCCAACGCCTCTCCGACTCCCTCCTTGAGCAGCAGGTCGCAGCGGTCGTAGGCGTGGCTCCACTCGGTATCGCGCTCGATCGCGGTGAACAGCTCGGCCAGCGATCTGCCGGAGGTCGCTACCGCCTCGAGCAGCAGCAGGCTGTTGGCAAGGCCGTCGCGCTCGGGGAGGTGCCCGGCCACGCCGATCCCACCCGACTCCTCGCCGCCAATCAGCACCCCACCTTGTAGCATGGCATCGACGATGTACTTAAAACCAACCGGCGTCTCGAGGCAGGGTAGGCCGTGCCGCGCCGCCAAGCGCTCGATTATGCGCGATACGGTAAAGGTTTTGATGACCCGGCCCACGCCGCCGCGTTGGTGCAGCAACCTTAACAGCACGGCGAAGATCTGGTGCGAGTTGAAGTACGCCCCGCCCGGCAGCACTACCCCTAAGCGGTCGCCGTCACCATCGGTGGCGGTAGCGAACACCGCGCCTAGACCTTGCATCACCGCCGTGACCGACTCGAGATTAGCCGGGATCGGCTCGGGGTTGACGCCGTAAAAGGTCGGGTTAGGAACCGCGTGTACCTCGTAGACTTCAAGCGGCAATTTGGCGCTGCGCACGAACCCGCTTAACCAGCCCGCCGCCGCGCCGCCCATAGCATCGTGAACAAGCTGGCCCTTAAAGCTGCGCAGCGCTTCGAGGTTAACTAGCCGCATGAGCGCTTCATAGTAAGAGCGCCGGATGTCGAACGGTTCGATATCGTGGCGCGAAGAGTCGAACTCGGCCACCTGCTGCCTGCTGGCGAGGCGCGCGCTGACATCTTGATAGATATCGGTCGTAGCGGTGCCGCCGTAAGGCCCCTTGAGCTTGAAACCTGAGTAGGCGGGCGGGTTATGGGAAGCGGTTAACATCACTCCGCCACCCGCGCCGTAATGAGTTACCGCAAAGGATAAGGCCGGGGTTGGCAGGTAGCTCTTGGACAGCAGCACGCGCAGGCCGTTGGCGGCCAGCACCTCGGCAGCCCGGCGGGCGAACAGCTCGCCGTTGAAGCGGGTATCGAAGCCGACCACCACGGCCTGTTGCTGGCGTTCCAGCAGGTGTTCGGCATAGGCTTGTGCTACCCGCGCCACGTTAGCAAAGGTGAAGCGCTCGCCGATGATGTCGCGCCAACCGTCAGTGCCAAAAATAAGCTCCACGGCTTAAGCATAACGTTTGCGCCCCCGACTAGGCGCCGATACCTCTGCGGCTATGCTAAGCTTAGAGATCGTGCATGCCCTTGACCAGAACCTCCAAGAGATCGCTGCCGACATGGTGCGGATGCTAAGCCTGGTGCGCGAGAGCTGCCAGCTAGCTAAGCGGGCGCTGATCGATGGCGACCTAGAGGCAGCGGCGCAGTGTGTGGAGAACGATCATCGGGTCGACGCGCTGCAAGAAGAGCTCGAGCAGAAGATCCTCACCGTGATCGCCCGGCGGCAGCCTGCCGCCCGCGACCTGCGCTTTTTAGGCGCGATGCACCGAGCGCTGTCCGATATCGAGCGGGCGGGGGACTATGCCGAGCACGTAGCGCGGACCGGTGCCGAGCTAGCTACTCAGCCGCAGCTAAAGAAGTACACCGATACGCAGCGGATCTTTGTCGTTCTCAGCGCCATGATTGAGAAGACCATGCAGGCGATTGCCGAGGGGGATGTAGCGGCGGCACGGCAGGGGCTGACTATGGACGACGAGATTGACGACTTATACCAGCAGATACAGCGGGAGCTGCTGACTTATATGATGGAGAACCCGAAGGTGATCACTACGGCCTTAAGGCTGATGAATGTGGGGCGGTACTTAGAGCGCTTGGGCGACCATTTGGAGAACGTCAACGAGCACACCATCTTCTGGCTTACCGGTGAGCGG
>JAGXSJ010000011.1 GCA_018333895.1 Truepera sp. | reverse complement strand
TCGAGCACCTTAAGATCAAACCAAGCCAGCGGCTGAGCCAGGCGGGTAGCCGGGTCAGCCAGCAGCCGATAGTAGAGCTGATCGAGATAGAGCCGCTTCTGCAAGAGCCGAGTAAGCGGCGCAGGCGCCCGCAGCGATAGCTTCTCGCTGCCGTAGAGCAGCCAGGCCACAGTGATCCCGGCTAGGGCTACGACCGTTCCCAGCACAAAGCCCAGCCACTGCTTGCTGAGCGGCGCCAGATAGGGCTTGTCGCCGTAGTAGACAAAGGTCTGCAAGGGGTTGCCCAACAGCGGGCTGCCCAACAGCCCCAGCACCGTCGCTCCGAGTGCCAGCAGCCAGAGCGGGGTAAGCATCTGCCAGCCGGACTCGTGTGGTGGGTGAGGCTGGGAATGGTTGAACTTTTTATCGGGCTCGACCTCCTTAGCACTCAGGTTTAACTCGGCCAGCCCTCCTTGGTGCCAGGCTGCCGCCCGCCAGGGTGAGGGGCGGCTAGGCTGCTCAAAGGCCAGCAGATACAGCCGGGTGGTGTAGAGCGCGGTTAAGAAGACCGCCAGGTAGGCCAGCACCAACAGCAGCTCAAAGCCGTAGCCGGTGCCCAGGGCGTCTTTTAGGGCCAACAGGATCTTGTCCTTACTCCAGAAGCCGGCAAACGGCACGACGCCAATCAGCGACAGCGCACCGATGATAAAGGTGGCTCTGGTAGCTGGCATGGCCCGCTTTAAGCGGTCCATCTCGAAGATATCCTGGGTGCCGGAGCCGTGGATCATCGAGCCCGCGCCGAGGAACAGCAGCGCCTTGAAAAAGGCGTGGGTCACTAGGTGGAAGACCGCCGCCGCCCAGCCAAATACCCCCAGGCCCACAAACATCAGGCCCAGCTGCGAGGCCGTCGACCAGGCCAGGATCTTCTTAACGTCGGTAAAGGCCAGGGCCAGTATGGCCGCTAGCAGTGCAGTCAGGCCGCCTACCCAGGCGATCACCGGCAGCGCCTCACCCATCACCAGGATCGGGGTGGCTCGAGCGATCAGGTAGACCCCGGCGGCGACCATGGTGGCGGCGTGGATCATGGCCGAGACCGGCGTGGGGCCTTCCATGGCATCTAGCAGCCAGACGTGCAGCGGGAACTGTGCCGACTTGCCCATGGCCCCCACAAACAGCAGCAGCCCGATGGCGGTGGCTACCCCGCCAGCCCCCGCCAGCAGGCTCGGGGCCAGCTCAGTTAAGCGCACCAGGTCGAGCGTGCCGAAGTGGCGATAGAGCCAGAAGATGCCGATCAAGAGCCCCAGGTCGGCTAGCTTAGTGACCAGGAAAGCCTTCTTCATCGCCTGCTGAGCAGCGATCTTCTTATAGTAGAAGCCGATCAAGAGGTAGCTCATCACCCCCATCAGCTCCCAGAAGAGCAGGATATGGAACAGGTTGCGGCTCATCACCATGGCCAGCATGGCGGCGCTAAACAGGCTCAAGTAGGCAAAGAAGGTCGGGAAGCGGGTCTCGCCCGCCATGTAGCCGATCGAAAAGAGGTGGATTAGCAGCGATACCAGCGCTACCATCAGCACCAGCATGGCCGCTAACGGGTCGAGCAGGAAGCCAAACGGGATCCCCTCCTGCCCCCCGATGCTAAGCCAGGCCAGCTCGCTGACAAAGGGGAAGTCGGGTGCCGCCTCGCGCACTAGCGCCGCCGCCGCTAAGGTCGCTAGCTCGGCCTCTAGTGCCGCTAGCTCCATCCTCGCCGCTGCCTGGCCCTGCACTACCGCTATTCGAGTCTCAACCTCAGCCATCCGGAGTAGCCCGGCGGCATCCCAGACCGGCGCCGCCTGCCTTACCTGGACTAGCAGCGCGACCGCTAGCAGGGTAGCCAGCGCCAGCAGCACCACGCTGAGCCAGGCCGCCCGTTTGCCCAGCCGGTAGCCAAACAGGATATTAATAACAAAGGCTAAGGCCGGCAGCAGCGGGATCAGCCAGGCGTAGCTAAGCGGGCTCACTGTTTCATCCTGCTTAGCACCTCAACGGTAGCGCGACCGTTGTGGCGGAAGACGTTGAGAAAGAGAGCCAGGCCGATCGCTACCTTGGCAGCGATGACCGCTACCACATAGAGCGCTAACAGGTCGCCCTGGACGTTGTCGGTAAAGCGGGCAAAAGCGACGAGGTTGATCAGCACCGCATTGAGCATGATATCGACCGAGATCAGCACCGCTACCAGATTGCGGCGCGTCAGGGCGCCGTACAGGCCGATAGCAAAGAGCACGGCGGCCAGGGCCAGGAAGTGGCTAAGCGTCAGCACGAGGGCTCTCCTCACCGCGATCAAAGCCGCGCCGACCGATCTGCCGCAGCGTGGTCTCGCCGGGGCGGAAGGCGATAATAATCGCCCCGACCAGCGCCACCAACAAGATCACCGCAGCAACTTGGAAAGCGACGATGGTCCCACCCTGAACGACCATCGTCTCGCCGGTACTGAGTGTATGCGTGGCGCCGCGTTGCGAAAGTAACTCCACCCCTAAGCGCTCGAGCCCCAAGGGGGTCGGCTGCGCGGCGCCGGTAGCACGGCTCACCAACAGGAAAGAGGCACCGAGCAGCGGCAGGGCCACTAACAGCCCGACTATGGCGCTTAAGGGGCTGCGCAGCCGGGAGAAGCGGGAATGGGTCATCAGCACCATGAAGATAGTGGTGATCGGGATGGCCCCGGCATTGATTAACAGCTGCAAGGCCGCCATAAAGGGCGAGCCAAGCAGCCAGAAGATACCGGCTAGCGAAAACAGGCAGAAGGCCAGCGCCAGCGAAGCTCTTACCAGATTGCTGCTGGTCACCGCTAGCACAGCCATCGCTACCGCAGTGAGAGCAATCAGGTAAAACGCCACTGGGCTAGGTGAAAAAGGTTCCATTACGGTTTGCCCTCCTCAGCCTTAGCCTCCAACCTGGCCGCCTCGCCGCCGGGTTGCTCAGCTAGCGGCGCCCGGACGATGCTACCATGTTCGTCGCGGTACTCTACACCGTGTTTGGGGCTGTACCACTGCTTAGCGCGGCGGCCCTGGGCGTCTAAAAACTCCTTGTCGGCCTTTAGGGTCTGCAAGTCGTAGGTCGAGAGCTCAAAATCGCCAATAGTGACGATGGCGCTTACCGGACAGGCTTCGACGCAGGCCGCGCAGTACATGCAGTTGACCAGATCGATATCGAAGCGCTCCAGGACAAACCCCTTGCCATCGGGATTGCGCTTGCGCTCGATCACAATCACCTGGCTGGGACAGGCCTTCTCGCACAGCAGACAGGAGATGCAGCGATCCGAACCGTCCGCCTCGGTAATCAGCGCCAGCGACTGGCAAGAGACCGGCGGCAGCTCCGGCAGCTCGTAAGGGTAAAGCTTAGTAGCCACCCCTTTGCGCGGGGCGCGCTGGACTACCGCCATCCCTTTACCAATATCGCGTAGCGCACCCAGAACATCTTTGAGTATCATGTCGGCCTCACTTAAACACCAGGCGGAGCACCACCGCCACCACTAGCCCTACCAGCGATAGGGGGATAAGGACCTTCCAGCACAGCTCCATCAGCTGGTCGTCGCGGAACCGCGGCAAGGTAGCGCGCAACCACATCACCAGCCACGACAACAGCGCGGTCTTAAGCAAGAACCAGAATAGGCCGTAAAGATTGGCCAGAAACTCGCCGAAGCCGCCCCAGCCGCGCAGCACCTCGGCAAAATCCCACCAACCGGCCAACGGCTGATGATACCCACCAAAGAACAGCGTCACAGCAATCGCGGGGAGCAAGAACAGCTCGCCAAACTCGGCCACGAAGAAAAACCCGAAGCGCATCCCCGAGTACTCGGTATTAAAGCCCGCCACCAGCTCAGACTCAGCCTCAGGCAGGTCGAAGGGGACCATCTTGATCTCAGCCAGGCTAGCGATCAAGTAGACTAGTAGCGAGATAACCAGTGGCAGAGCAGTCCACCACATGCGCTGCGCTTCGACGATGGCGCTTAGGTTCAAGCTCCCCACCCATACTGCCACCGTGAGCAACGACAGCGCTAGCGGTATCTCATAGCTGATCAGCTGCGCCGTAGCCCTAAGCCCGCCGAGCAGCCCGAACTTGTTATCCGAGCTCCAACCCGCCAGCAGTACCCCGTAGGCACCAATGGTTCCCGCCGCTATGATGATTAGTAGACCGACGCTAGTATCAGCCAGCACCCAGCCTGGGGCGAAGGGGATCACCGTCAGCAGTAAGAGCGCTGACACAAAGACTATCAGCGGCGCCAGGGTAAAGACCAACCGGTCAGCCTTACCGGGGGTGAAGTCCTCTTTGACGAGCAGCTTGATGGCGTCGGCAACGGTCTGGAAAGCTCCGGCCGGGCCATAGTGCAGCGGCCCATAGCGATTCTGTACCAACGCCAGGTATTTCCTGAGCATGAGAATAAGAATCAGCGCCGCTACCGCCACCACCGTGAACCCCAGTATCGCCGCCAGCACGCCATAGACGACCTGACCCCAGCCGCTTAGCTCGCCGCCAACGACAAAAGCCGGGACTTGCTTGATTAGCCACGGCAGGAGGCTGTAGATCGTTACCAGCAGCGCGGCTAGCGCAAAAAATAGCAGGCCGTAGCTGAGTAGCTCGCGTACGGTAAAGCGCTTAAGCGCGCTGTAACCGACGTGCCGGGGCTGGTAGCGGCGATCCTTGGGAATGGGAATGCTGCGCAGGGCCGGGCGGTCTTGAGGAACCATCAGCGGTCTACCTCTCCCAGCACGATGTCCATCGAGCCCAAGATGGCGATCACATCGCTGAAACGCTGGCCCACGAATAGATCGGGCAAAACCTGCAAGTTGGTAAAGCTAGGGCTGCGGTGCTTGCTGCGATACGGCCCTGGCCCGCCGTCGCTGTAAAGGTAGACACCCAGCTGGCCGCGGCTGGCCTCCACCGCGCGGTAGCGCTGCCGCCCCGCCTCGATCTTGAGCCGTCCCTTGCCCAGATACGGCCCGGTGCGCGGGGCTTTCCTCGCACATTGGCGGATTAGATCGATGCTCTGATACAACTCCTGGCAGCGGAGCTTCGAGCGCGCCCAGGAGTCGCCCTCACGGCGGGTAATCACCTCAAAGTCGAGCCAGGGGTAAGCGTCGTAGGGCTGGTCTTTGCGAAGGTCATGAGCCACACCGCTGGCGCGCAGCATCGGGCCGCTTATGCCGTGGTTGATGGCCATTGCGGGCGGTAGCACTCCTATCCCTACGGTACGGGCTCGGAAGACCGGCGCCTCGACCGTAAGCGCTTCGTACTCGGGCAGCACCCCCTCCAAGTAATCGACAAAGCCGGTAAGCTCCTGCCAGAAGCGGGGGTTAATATCGCGCCGCACCCCACCGAAGGTGAAGTAGTTTGGCAGCATCCGGCCGCCGGTAGTGCGCTCGACGATATCAAGCGCCGCCTCGCGGTCGCGAAAAGCGTATAAAAAGGGGGTAATGGCCCCCAAGTCAAGCATATAAGTGCCGATCCAGACCAGGTGGCTGATAATGCGATTAAGCTCGAACAGCGCGGTGCGGAGATACTTGGCGCGCTCAGGCACCTCGATGCCGGCCAGCTCTTCGACCGCCAGGCAGAAGGGGAGCTCGTTCTGAAGGCCGGAGACGTAGTCCATCCGATCCAGGTATGGGATCACCTGGTGATAGGTGCGCGACTCCTCAATCTTCTCGTGGTTGCGGTGCAAAAAGCCGATATGCGGCACAGCCCGGGTCACTCGCTCGCCGTCGATGCCTAGCACCACCTTCAGAACACCGTGGGTGGCCGGGTGTTGCGGCCCTAAGTTGACCAGCATCTCCTGAGCACCCGGCACCGGTGCCAGCTCGGTCGGTCTGAGCATAGTCATGCCCCCTCCCGTAGCTGGCGGGCCTGCTCACGCCACTTGGCAACAGCGGCGGCTGACTTCAGGCCGATGGCGGTAGCCAGAGGGGCTAGCGCCTCGTCGGAAAGCTCGGCTAACGCCTTGAGGCTGGTGATCCCTTGCGCCTGCAGCTTAGCGGCAAAGGCTGCGCTTAAGGACTTGAGCTGGCTCAGCTCACTGGGGCCGGTTTCCGCCTCTTTAGGTGTAACCGCCTCCGCGGCCTCAACTGGGGCCTGGTCAGAGTCGGCAGCTTCCGGCCAGGGCTTGGGCCGCCACTCAGGAATCAGATAGCCACCGGTATCGTAGCGCCGCTGTAGCGGATGAATAGTCCAGTCATCTTCGAGCAGGATGCGGCGGTGATCAGGATGGCCGCTAAAGTGTAGCCCCACCAGGTCGTAGGCCTCCCGCTCATGCCACTCCAGGCCACCCCACAGGTCGCAGAGGGTCGGCACCTGGGGCGCCTCGTAAGCGACGTCGAGCCACAGCGTCACCTCGGCCTGGTCGCGCAAGCGTCGCAGGTTTACCACCGCCCGCAAGCCGTACTCCATATCGACCCCGCTCAGACACTGCGGGAAGTCGTAACCGGCGCCATAGAGGCGCTCGCCAAGGCGGCGGTAGGCAGCCGGGCTTTGCGCGTGATAGACCGTCTCAACACCCAAGGCCAGCTTTCGAACCTGGTCGTCGAGGGTTGTCTCGCTCACTGGCGCCCCCGCCCATCCTTACCCGGCTCGGCCAGCACGTCAAAGTCGGCCTCCATCAGGGTGCCTGGCACATAGCGGTGCTCGGGGTCGGCCACCTTGTCACGCAGGAGGAGCAGCGCCTGCAGCAATGCTTCGGGGCGCGGTGGGCAGCCCGGCACATAAACGTCGACCGGTACCAGTTTATCGACCCCCTCCACCACGCTGTAGCCTTGCCTAAATGGCCCTCCTTGGTTGGCGCAGGCCCCCATCGAGATAACCCACTTAGGCTCGGCCATCTGCTCGTAGAGGGTCTGTACCCGCTTCCCCATCTTCTTGTTGACCGTCCCGGAGACGATCATCACATCGGCCTGGCGCGGGGTATTGCGGTAAAAGAAGCCGAAGCGATCGGCGTCGTAGCGGGGGGCTGAGGTGTTCATCATCTCGATGGCGCAGCAGGCGATGCCAAAAGTTAAGGGCCACATGCTGCGGCTACGCGCCAGGTTGATTAAGTCATCCAACCTGCCCAGGATGACGTTATCCGGACGGCCCTCGCTACCTAAGAGCATAGGCACCTCGCGTATTGCGGGTTAATAGACCCACTTCAGCACTCCTCGCGACCAGGCGTACAAGAGCCCTTCTAGCAGTATAATCAGAAACAGCGCCACCGCGATGATGCCGTAGAGCCCCAGAGCGGTAAAGGCTACCGTCCACGGAAAAAAGAACGCCACCTCCACCCCAAAGATCACAAACATGATACCAAACAGGTAGTAGTTGACGTTGAACTGCACATCGGTGCTGCCTATCGGCACCTCACCGCACTCATACACCGCTAGCTTGCCCGGGGTAGGGTTGTGCGGCGCCAGTAGCCGTGAGATTAACAGCGTTACCAGCACCATAGCTGCGCCTACTATCGCGAAGAGCGCAATATACAAGGCACTAGTCAGCTCGAGCTCATACACAGATTCTCCCTCCGGCCTAAAGCCGATTCTCACTCTAAGTGGGCGACAGTCGTCTCAATAGGGACAATCGCCTTCCAGCTCATTGTTACACTTCCGCATACGGCGGGCAAGCCTGGCTCCTTCACGAGCTGGGTAAAGCCCGCTAGTCATCACCACAAGGCTTCGCCCGACAATTCCAGGGGTGGGCAGCCCTCATCATTGTCAGCGAGAAGATCTCATCCGAAGCTGGCCCCTTCTCAGCAACAGCGAGAAAAGCGCGTGATACACTGACACCTGATGTGACGACGGCCCTACGCGTGTGGCTAACCTGCCTCCTGGCGCTCAGCGCGCTAGCTTTGGCCCAGGAGCGGCATAACTTTCTTGCCGTCAACAACCGCGTGCTGGATGACTCAGCCGGGCCTTTTTACTTCATCGCCCAAGGAAACAACCGCGACGCCTTTGCGCTAGCTGGTGCGCTGGCCACTAGCCTGGGCGCCAGGCTGAGCTTTGACAGCGCCACCAGGCGGCTCACCTTCTACCGCGACGGTACCACCGTAGTGCTGCGAGCCACCGCCGATATCAATGAAGGGCTGGTCAAGCAGCCCGGCGCCTTAACGGTCAACGGTGTCAGCCGCGACAGCCCGCTGGGCATCCTGGTAGGCGGTAGGAGTTTTGTAGCCATCACCCCGCTGGCCGAGGCCCTGGGGGCGCGGGTCAGTTGGGACAGCGCCAGCCGCGTGATCTTCATCGACGACCATCCTGCCCTGCCTACGGCAGCCCGCTTAGGCCGACCGGATATCGGCCTCCACGACGGCTTCACCCGGGTCGCCCTCAGCCTGCCGATAGGGGTTAGCTACCGCGTCGCGGTCAACGCCTCACAGCTGGTAGTGACCTTTACCGGGGTGCAGGCCGAGGCGTTTTCGCTGGTTCCCGACAGCCCTAACGTGCGCAACATGCGCCTGGTAGCTGACGGCGACGGCGTGACGCTAATAATCCAGTCCGCCCACCCGTTAACGGTGGCGGGGCAGGGCTTCCGCGTCGGCTATCTGCCCCCCGACGGCCAGCGCCCGCTGGGGCGCCTGTTTATCGACTTTGGCGCAGCGCTACAAGGCCAGCCGGTTGAGGCGCTGCAAGGTAGTGTGGCAGCGCCGCTGGTACCACCTGAGGCCCCTCGGCAGCCCAGCAGCGCCCGCCCTCCGGCCGGCGCCCGTCCGGTCATTATCGTCGATGCTGGTCACGGCGGCCACGATGGCGGCGCTCAGGGGTTCGTCAACGAAAAGGTGGTGGTGCTAGCCCTCTCGCTCAAGGTCCAAGCGCTCCTAGAGGCCGCCGGTTTCGAGGTGATCATGTCCCGCGCTGGCGACTACTTCATCAGCCTGCCCGACCGCTCAGCCTTGGCTACGCCGGAGCGGAGCCTGTTCGTGTCGATTCATGTCAACTCGGCGGAGAACACTGCGGCCCACGGCATCGAAACCTGGGTGTTCGGCCAGCCGCTTAACGAGGCCGCCCTGCAACAGGCCATCCGCGAGAACGGCGGCGGCGAGCTAGGCCGGGCGCTCACCAGCGAAGCGCTCTCCCACGTCAACGCCATCAGCAAAGACCTCTTGGCTCAAGAGCAGCTTCACTTCAGCCGCCTGCTGGCGCAGAGCGTGCAGTCGAGCTTGATCGCGGCCACCGGCGCCGCCGACCGCGGCGTTAGGCAGAGCGCCTTTTATGTCCTGCGCAACGCCCGCATCCCGGCTGTGCTGCTCGAGCTAGGCTTTGTGCGCCACCCCGTAGAAGGACCCAAGCTAGGGACCGAGAGCTATCAGACTAAACTGGCTGAGGCGATTGTGGAGGGCATCATCAATTTCTACGAGCAAAACGGCGCTATGGTGCAGCGCTGACCGCACCTAATGGTCGGGCGAAGCCTTGTCTGTTACCATAACGGGGATGGCTAAAGAGCCTGCTTCCCAATGCGCCTTGTCGTGGCACCCAGAGCGCCGGCCAATCGAGGTGGCCGATGGCTGAGGTGCCTGGCGCGGGCGGCGTGGTCTTCGATCAACTGGGGCGGGTGCTCATCCTGCGTCACCATCGGGGAGAGTGGGTCTTTCCCAAGGGGCATATCGACCCTGGTGAAACCCCCTTGCAGGCTGCGCTGCGCGAAGTCGAAGAAGAGGCTGGCGTACAAGCTGCTTGCCTCGACCCAGGGCGGGTATTTGTGACTCGCTATTTCAATAACCGGCAAGAAGAGCGCACTATTCACTGGTTTGTGCTCCAGAGCCCAACAGCCGAAACGGTGCTGCGCGAAACGCTTTTTCCCGAAGGCACCTTTATCAGCGCTGCCGAAGCGCTCTCATGCCTTAGCTTCGAGGAGGATCGGCGGCTCTTGCAAGAGGTGCTGGCCTGGTTAGGGGCGAACCGTGTCTAACCAGAGTACCCTCGTCGGCGGCTGGCTCGGCGAGCAGACCGCCCAGGCGCTGGTGCGTGCGCTGACCCAGCTCCAGGCCAGCGGCACACTGCTCTTCGAGCACGAGCTAGGCAGTGTGGTCATGCTATTTATCGAGGGCAAACCGACCGTCAGCCATAAGCTCGGGTCTGACCTGCACCTGGGTCTAAGCGGCGGGCGTTTTTGTTGGTACGACCATCCGCCGGACCCACTACCGCGCCTTCCTGGACGCTTCGCCGGCAGCCAGCTTGCCGCTTTTTGCGCCATCCCGGACGTCTTTGCCACCGCCCTGCAGCTGTCGGCTAGCTATATAAACTTTCGCGCCCTGCTGCATCACTTAAGCGCCACCAACTTTACCGGACTGGTGGTGCAAGAGATCGAAGCTGAGCGCGGGGTGCTGCTCTTCCTGGCCGGCCGCTTGGCCAGCGCCCTGTTTGAGGCCCCTGGCCTAGCCAGGCACGACCTCGACGCTCTGCGGCGGATGAACCGCCGCAGCGGCTCGACAGCAACGCTGGCGCTTCGCCCTTTGCCCGGCCGCCTTACCGCCGCGCTCCTGGGCCTAGCGCGGGGAAGCGCTCAAGACACCGACCTGCACACCTTCAGCGGCATCGAGGCCAACGAGGCGGGCTACCGCTACTACCAGCAGGGCGAACCCTACCTCCAGATTCAAGCTGAGCTAGTGGGCAGCAGCGGCTTCTATCCAAGCCTCGCTGAACCCTCTCACCTCACCCTGCCGGACGAACCGCCGGGTTGGGAGCAGAAGCGTTACCAGCTCACCCTGCGCGGACGCGACGTCTTAAACCCCATGACCGATCTGGCTATGGGGCTAGGCCGCCACTTCGACAGCCGCAGCCGGCAGCTGCTTAGGCAGCTCGCCCAGGGCACGACGATGGAGGAGATTGCTGAGAGCAGCGGCACTGACCTGAGTTCGCTGCGGCCTCGGCTCGAGCGGCTGCTCCAGGAGGGGCTGATTCGCGAGGTAGAGGGGTGACATCACCGCTGCGCGCTGAGGAACGCACTGAGCATAGCCGGGGCGATATTGCCGCCGCTGATCAACAGGGCAGTGGGGCCGTCTTGCAGCGCGATACCGTCAATCGGCCCGGCCAATAGACGCCGATACGCGGCCAAAGTCAGCGCACCGGTCGGCTCCACCACCAGCTTGGCCTCCAGCGCATACCAACCTGTGGCCTCTTGGATCGCCTCTTCACTCACGGTGATAAAGCCGCGCACCCGCTGGCGGATAAGCTCGAAGTTAAGTTGGCCCAAACTCTGGGTGCGCACGCCATCAGCCATAGTGCGGCCCGTTAGCTCAGCCGGCCACTGCCGCAACCTCTTTGCCTCAAACGAGTCCTTGGCGTCGGCAGCTAGCTCCGGCTCCACGCCGATCACCTGAGCGTCCGGGAGTAGGCTGGTGACGGCGGTAGCGACCCCGGCGATCAACCCGCCGCCACCGACACAGACCAGCACGTTCTTAAGGCTGGGCAAATCCTCTGCTAGCTCCAGCCCAGCCGTCCCCTGTCCAGCGATGATCCAAGGGTGATCAAAGGGCGGCACCAGCGTATAGCCGCGCTCGCGCACCAACCGCTCCGCACCTTCCTCGCGTGCGCGGCTTGATGGCGCACAGCGCACCACCTCCGCCCCCCAGGCCAGCGTGCGCGCCACCTTGACTGCCGGAGCGTTGTCAGGGATGACGATAGTGGCATGAACACCGAACAGGTAGGCGGCGCAGGCTACCCCTTGGGCGTGGTTACCGCTGGAGTGGGCCACCACTCCGCGCCGCCGCACCGCTTCAGGCAGCGCGGCCAGGAAGTTATAAGCGCCGCGCAGCTTAAACGAGCCGGTGCGTTGCAGGTTTTCGGCCTTGGCATAGACCGCGCCGTCTAGGGGCAGGCGAACGGTGGGCGTCCGGTAGACCGCGCTGCGAATCCTATCGGCAGCAGCGCGGACATCGTCAAGGGTTACGGGGTTCATTAGACTCCTAAGGGCTCGAGCCGCACCACTGCGTTGCCAAAGGTGCTGCCGCCGCCCAAGTCGGTGAGGCGTTCGCTGGTTAGGTCGTTTAAGCTCCGCCGATCCGGCGCCAGTTTGGGCCACCACTGGCCGAGCGCGATCAGCGCACCTTCCACGGCCTCCTCGCTGACTATGGTCCGGCGAATAATGCTCCCCTGGGCGCTCACGATGCGGCCATGCGTGCCGCTCTTGACACCGGCCCTGGCGGCGTCGGCGGGGTGGACCAGCACCTGGGGCTCGCCGCCGGCGGCCTTAAGCAGGCTGGCGATATTGCCCATGCTGGTATTGACGAAATGCGAGCCGGGCGGCGAGATCAGGCGCAGCGGATAGTCGGCGCTGGGCTGCTCCATGAAGGTGAGCTGCTGCGGCGCGGGCGCAAAGCGGATCTTACCGTCCGGGAAGTGGCTACCCTGGGCGTAGGGCCGAAAGGGTTGCGGGAGGGCGAGCTTGATAAAACCTTCCTGCTTTAGGCGTTCGAAGGTGACCCCGGCGAGGTTAGGGTGTTCGGTGTTGAGCAACTCCCGGGCCACCTGCTCGGCGTCCCAATAGAGCCCCTGGTGTGTTAGTCCAAGCCGCTGTGAGAGTTCGCGAAAGACCCAGGAGTTGGGCCGCGCCTCGGCCAGAGGCGCCACCACCGGCTCGGCCCACTGCAAGTAGTAGTGGCCGTAGGCGGTATACAGGTCGGGGTGCTCGAGGAAGGTAGTGGCCGGCAGCAAGAGGTCGGCGTAGTCAGCAGTGTCGGTCTGAAAGTGTTCCAGGACCACCGTGAAGAGATCCTCGCGGGCTAAGCCCGCTCTCACCCGGCGCGAATCGGGCGCTACCGCCGCCGGGTTGGAGTTGAACACAAACAGCGCCCTAATCGGGTTAGCGGTCAGCTCCAGGGCCGAGGCCAGCCGGTTCATGTTGATGTGGCGCACGCCGGGGCGCGGCTGGCCGAAGGCCCGCGCAGTGTTGATGGCAAACGCACCGCTGGTTGAGAGCAGCGCCCCCCCGCCGGGGTGCTGCCAGGCACCGGTCAAGGCCGGGAGCAGGGTGACGGCACGCAGCGCGTTGCCGCCCCCCTCGTTGCGGGTCATGCCGTAGCCGACTCGGATAAAGCTCCGTGGCTCACGGGCCAGCCACAGCGCCACCTCGCGGATCCGCTCGGCGCTTAGGCCGGTGAGGGCCGCAGCTGGCTCGAGCGGCCACTCAGCACAGGCTTGGCGATACTGCTCGATGCCGGTAGCATGAGCTGCCAAATACGCCTGGTCCTCCAGACCGGCCTGCAAGATGACGTTCCCGATGGCCAGCGCTAACGCCGCATCGCTGCCGACCTGGAGCTGCCAGTGCTCGTCAGCAAAGCGGCTGGTCTCGTTACGATAGGGATCGATGTGCAGGATATAAGCGCCGCGCTGGCGCGCCTCTTTAAGAAACGGCGTTAAATGCACGTTACTGCGCAGGCTGTTGATCCCCCACAGGATAATCAAGCGCGCCTGGGGCACCTCCTCGGGGTCGGTGCCGAGCTTAGCAGGGCCGTAGTTAGCCTCCCAGGCCGCCCCGCCGGTAGCGGCACAGATGGTCCAGTCTAGCTCCGAGGCCCCCAGAGCGCGAAAAAAAGCCAGTGGCTGCCGCCCCTCGACCAGCCCCATGGTCCCGGCGTAGCTATAGGGCAAGACCGCCTCGGCTCCATCCTGGATGATGGCTTGCAGCCGCTCGGCGATGGTATCGAGCGCCTCAGCCCAACTGATGCGCACCAAGCGTCCCTCGCCCTTTGGCCCGACGCGCCGCTGCGGGTAGCGCAACCGGTCAGGGTGATACTGGCGCTCGGGGTAGTGGTGGGTCTTGACGCAGGCAAAACCGCGGGTGATGGGGTGAGCCGGGTTACCCACCAGCTTAGTAACTCGCCCCTCGTTAACGGTGAGCAAGACCGAACAGGCGTCCGGACAATCAAGCGGGCAGACCGATCGGACGGCCATCAAGCCTTCTTGGGTAGGTGCAGGGTCAACAACCCCTCTTTAAGGTGGGCGTGACTGGCCTCGCGCTCGACCTCGCCGGGCAGCATAATGGTGCGCTGGAAGCGCCCGCTAGGCCGTTCGCTCAGCAGCAGCAGCGGCGACTCGTCGTAAGGGTCGCGCACCCCCGCGATAGTCAGTTCATGCTCATGCAAGGCCACCTCGAGCCGGTCTTGCGGCACGCCGGGCACCTCGATCACTACCCGGTAGGCGTCGCCCACATCGAGCAGGTCGAGCTTGGGTTGGCTATCGACGGCGCTACCGCCACTCAACTCGTGGCTGAGCTGGTCGATGCGGTCGCGCAGCACTAGCAGCTCCTTCAGCTCGCTATCGGTGTTTAGTCCTAGTTCCATGCGCAAAGTGTAGCACCAGGCCGCTGCAGGAATGGTCAGACGGATAGCTCATGGCAGGCATCTGGTTTGATCCTGCGGGTGCTCGCAGGACTACGAATTGTTGCCCAGGCCGTCTTTGCGGAGATGAGGCCTGCGCTAAGCCGACTCATAGCAGGTATCATCTGGTTTGATCCTGCGGGTGCTCGCAGGACTACGAATCGTTGCCTAGGACGTCTTTGCGGAGATGATACCTGCACCTAGCCGACTAAGTATTTGTGAAAACCGCTGTCAGTATTTGTGAAAATCGCTGTCAGTATTTGTGAAAATCGCTGTCAGCATGCTAAATTACCGCTAATGTACGCCACCGTTCGCGTGCTCTCCCATCGCGGCCCTATTCGCGTCGAGCTGGCGCGCTGGGGGGAGCAGCTGGTGGTTATCAAGCGCTTTCTGGGAGGCTCGCCGCTCTTAGCCGAGCGCCTGCACCGCGAAGGCCAGGTGGTCCAGAAGCTCAGCCATGAGAACATCGTCCCTCTGCTAGCGACCGGCGAGGATCGGCTGATCTATGCCTACTGCCCTGGGATACCGCTTTCCACAGCGCTGATGGCCGGTCCCCTAAAACTAACGCTGGCACTAAAACTAACCACTGATCTGCTCAAGGCGCTTGATTATGCCCACGGCCAAGGCGTGATCCACTTCGACGTCAAACCCGCTAACATTATCGTGCGCGGCGACAGCGCCCTGCTAACCGATTTCGGCTTTGCCAAAGATCTGGCCTTAACAGCCATCACGCAACAGGGGATGCTGCTCGGTACGCCCAACTACATGGCCCCTGAGCAGTTCCGGGGCGACCGCAGCGACCTGCGCAGCGACCTTTATTCGGTGGGGGCGGTGCTCTACCACATGCTTACCGGCGCACCGCCTTACGGCAGCCAGGTGATAAAGGTGCTAACCGGCGACACTACTGTACCGCTTGCCCCCCTGACTGGCGAAGCGTCCTGCTTGAACGAGGTGATGCGCCTCGCACTCACCCCTCAACCATGGCAGCGTTATCCTAGCGCAGCAGCCATGCTAGCGGCTATTAACGGGGATTATCGTGATCCTGGCTTTTAGCGGCGACCCATTCCTGGTCAGCCGTGCGGCGCGGCGGGCACTCGCGGCGCGGGGTTTTGGCGCAGCCGAGGTAACCGAACTAGGCGAGGGGATGACCGCCGAGCAGGTGAGATGGCTCGCCGCTCAGTCGGGGCTGTTCGGCCAGGTGGCGCTACTGCTCGATTTTGACACGGCCTTTAGCGGCCAGGCCGGGATCAAACCGCGCAACGAGGTGCTGCGAGCGCTCGAGACGGCCCCCGCCGACACGCTGATAGTGATCCTCGATACGGAGGCTACCCCGGCCCGCCAGAAGAGCTACCAGGCCCTGGGCGAGCACCTCCACCTTTCCACCCCGCGCTTTAACGCCTTAACACACTGGATCCGCCATGAGCTGAGCGAGCAGGCGGTGCGTTTTACCGACGATGTGCCGCAGACACTTAGCGACCTGTTCGGTGAGGACCTGCCGGGGCTGGCCAGCGAAATCGGTAAATTGGCCGTGCTCGACGGCACTCTAACCAGCGACCGGGTGCGTGCTATCGTCAACCGCCCGGCCGCCCGCGACGCTTTTGACTTAATCGAAGCCTGCCATCAGGGCGACGCTGCAGCGGCCCTGTCTATCTGCCACAGCCTGCTGTCACAAGGGGAAGCGCCCGCGCGCGTACTGGGCGCACTGAGCTGGCAGTACCATCTAGTGGCGCACTGCGTAGCGCTTAGGCAAGCCCATGCCCGCGTTGAGCCGTCACTGGTGGCGCAGACGCTCAAGGTCAAGCCGTATGTGGCACAAAAGGCGCTGGCCCTGGCCAAAGCGCTCGATGAAACCGGCCTGCGGCGGGTGCTTGGCGCCATCCTCGCGGCCGACCTAGCCATGAAATCGGGTAGGGATGACGCCTGGGCGCTAGAGGCGTTAGCACTAAGACTGGCCCAAGGTGAAGGCCGGTAAATCGTTACAGGTCTTTTCTCATCCCCGGTGCGGTATGGTGGCAGCGTGATACGCAGGCTCTGGTCAATCTTACTGTTAGCGCTGGCTGCCTGGGCACTGGCGCAGGACAACCCCGTCACGGTCAGGATCGAGTCTTTCATTGTGGACGTGATCACCACCGAGGGCGGTGTCCGCCAGGAGCACTTCGTCCGCGCCACCACCGCCCGCCCTGGACAGGTGGTCGAATATCGCGTCTTCGTCACCAATCAAGGCGCTACCACCTTGCCGGCAGGCACGGTGGTAATTACCGGCCCCATCCCGCCGGGGACGGTCTATCTGGACCTGTCCGCCACCCCCACCTCGGAGCGCCTCCTGACTGAATTCACCGTCGATGGCAACACCTTCATGGAGGCTCCGGTACTCGTTACCGCTGCTGACGGTTCGCGCCGCGCGGCCGCCCCAACCGAGTACACCGCCATTCGCTGGACGCTGCTGTTCGGGCTCGAGCCTGGCCAAGAAGAGGTGCTTTTTTACCGGGTAACTGTTCAGTAAGTTAAGCGAGACCGGGAGGGCTCCAGTCTCGCTCGGAGGGGTCACGTGTCTCTAGGAGGTGTCTTGCCACCACAGGTGGCTCGTGCCCTACGCTTCAAACTATAGGCTTGCTTCATTAGAGGGCTATGCCAGAGGGCTGAGTTTAATGATAGCCTGAGCTTGTGCTATGCTCTTAAGGCTTAGAGGCCGTAAGGCTTCCCAGGCATAACAGTTATAGTTCGTAGCCCAAGCTAAAGAGTGATAGCTAGCGGCGTTTTAACTGGAGGAAGGTTATGGCAAAGGTTTGTGAACTGTGCGGCAAGCGGCCGATTGTCCTTAAGGACGTGGTGCGCAGCGGCAAGGCGAAGCGCCTAGGCGGGGTCGGCAAGAATACCACCGGCATCAAGAAGACCTGGAAGTACCCCAACCTGCAACGAGTCAAGGTATGGCGTTCCGGCCACGGAGCCACTCAGCGGGTCTGTACTTCATGCATTCGGGCCGGGCGGACTATTTCGGTCTAATCCGGCACGGCGCAGAAACCTTCTTGCACTAGCGTTGCGAGCCGCCTGCCGTATCCCTCAGCCAGTGACTGATAGCAGGTATCATCTGGTTTGATCCTGCGGGTGCTCGCAGGACTGCGAATCGTTCTCCAGGGCGCCTTTGCAGAGATGATACCTGCGCTAAGGCGACTCAGTATTTGTGAAAACCGCTATGAGGGTGCGTTAGCTATTATTCGTTCTGGTAGCGGTTAATGTGCCGTTGCTCGACGTTGGGGCTTAGCAAGTGATCAAGGCACAGCGAATAGTCAATCCGTTGTGCAAAGTCAGCCGCCAAGTCAGCCACGGTGACTTCCGCTAGAGCCGCTAAGAGTGCGTTGCGCACACGCTTCCAGACAGCGTTGCGGGCGTGGCAGCGCTCTTCGACCGCACAAGGCTTGTGCCAATTGAGGCTGATGCAGCTTAGCGGCGCCACCGGCCCGTCGATGGCACGCAGGACGTCACGCAGCGTAATCTCTTCAGGCTGCCGCGAGAGGGCGTAACCCCCGCCAACACCTTTTTTTGAACTCACAATGCCAACAGCGGAGAGCGTAGCCAGCACCCGCACCAGATACGGCCTGGCCACGCCGGTCGCGTCGCTGATTTCGTCCGAGCCCGTCCAGCGCCCAGGCGGCTGAATCCCCAGATAGCCTAGCGCTTGGCAAGCGTAGATATCAGTGCTCGAGAGTCGCATGCCGAAGTATAGCAATCACTTCTCGAAAGGATGCGCTGGCTGGTGGGCCAGCGAAGGTACTGCCGTGGCGATCCTTTTGCCAGCGTGGCGCTTGACAGCATCCATCCGGCTACATATACTGACAAAGCTGCTGGGTCGTTAGCTCAGTTGGTAGAGCAGCTGACTTTTAATCAGCGGGTCATAGGTTCGAGTCCTGTACGACCCACCACTGAGGCCCCTTCGACTAGCGGTCAGGTCACCACCCTTTCAAGGTGGCGGCACGGGTTCGAATCCCGTAGGGGTCACCATCATCGAGGTATCGTCAGCCGCGCTAGCCCAGACGATACCTCTATGTACTATGGGCGATTAGCTCAGCGGGAGAGCATCCGCCTTACAAGCGGAGGGTCGCTGGTTCAAATCCAGCATCGCCCACCA
>JAGXSJ010000010.1 GCA_018333895.1 Truepera sp. | reverse complement strand
CCCCGCCCCTCTCCCACAAGGGGAGAGGGAGTTTTGACCCGAGCGAAGCGAGAGTGATTGTTGACAAAGTGGTTGCCGCGCAGGGTGAAGCCTTGAGCTTCGAGCTGCTCTCTCGTCTTGAACAGGCCGGAGTCGTTGGACATATCGAACATCCGCATGAACTTGATGCCCCAGGGGTCGTCGCCGGTACCCTCGTTGACGAGCACCGGCACGCGGCGGTAGATGGCTTTGGTGATCTCGGCGTCGCGCCGGGTGCGAAAGACCGGGCAGGTTTTGGTGTTGGGGTTAAGCAGCGCGATATCTTCGGGTGAGAGGGTAAAGCGCTTGTCGGTGTCGCGCACATCGGCAGGGTCCAGCGCGAAGAAGACGAACTCGGCGGCTTGAACGGGCCGCGCCGCACCGGAGAGGGTCAGCAGGCAGAACTTGATACGGCTGTCAATGCCAGGGAATAGCTTTTGGCGGTTCTCAAAGTCAAATAGGCTCGCCAGCGTCTTGGTCTCGACCAGCGCCTGAAAGAAGAACTTGGTGGTATCGTCCGTCGCGATCCCCGAGGGCAAAATCATCCCCATGCGCCCGCGCTGGTTTGGCAGGCTGCGGCCCAGCTCGGCAAAGAGCGGGTAGGTGTTCACGTCGCCCCGTCCGGTCAGCGGGTAACGGCCACTGCTGCGGGCATAGTGGCTCTCGCCTTCGGCCTGCCGCTTGGCCTGCGCAAAGGCTTGATAGAGTTCGGGGTCTTCGTCCTTGAGCGCCCGGATCAGCTTGCCGCGCTCGCTGGCGTTGCGGGCATTGGCAATCTCAGGGCGCCGGGCGGCAAACCACTCCTTTTCTTGAATCTTGATCCGCTCCCACGGCGGGTTGCCGAGCACTACGTCGAACCCATCATTGGTAGGAGATAGGGGATAGGAAATAGGAAATAGGGGGGATAAGGCACTGGTGCCGGAGGCGGTCGAGTTAAACACCTCCGGGAAGGCCAGGTGCCAGTGGAAAAACTTGTAGTGCTTAGCCAGGCGCTTAACCTCGCGCTTTTGCTCCTCGGGTAGCACCCGGGTCGCCCGCAGCTTAAAGAGGTCGGCCTGGGTGATGGGCTTAACCACCTTGCGCTCTCCCCCCGGGAGAGGGTTAGGGAGAGGGATCTTGGGCCAGACAAACGCGGCGCACCAGGCGTCGGCCAGCAGCTCTGCCAGGGTGTAGTCTTCAGATGCGAGCAGCTCGGCAAAGCGCGCCTCTTTTTGACGGACGGCTGTGGGCGAGTCGTCGGGTAGCTCGTCAAGTTCAACGAAGTGTAGAGGCAGCGGGCTAGCGGCGGCCTCGGCGAAGGTCTCGAAGATCGGTTGCGCCCCTTGGCGCTCTTGCCTGTTGCGCCTCTTAAGCGCGCTGGCGGCCTGCCGGTCGTCGCCCTCGATGGGGGTAAAGGCGTCGTCGGGGATGCCCTCTGCCATGAGCGCCCGAGTGGTGCCGAGCAGGCTGTTGCCGACGCGGATGCGGTGCTCCAGGAAGGAGAGCGGCTTGCCGGGCTCGAGCGCTTCCAGCCACAGCGCGACCTTGCACAGTTCGGCGGCCATCTCGTTGAGGTCAACGCCGTAGATACAGTGGCTTATCACGTCGCGCAGGGCCTGGCGCAGGGCTTCGGGGGCGGGTTCGTCGTCGCCAGTCCTGACGGCGGCTAGGCGCTTGGCGGTGCGCTGCGCCGCGGCGATGAGAAAGTGGCCGCTGCCGCAGGCCGGATCGACGATCTTGAGGTGGCGGATGGCGGCCTCGGCCTCTGCGGCGGTCTTGCCCTTCACGGCTTCGTCGAGCACCGGGTCGAGGGCAGAGTCCAGCAGCAGGTTGATCAGGCTGCTGGGGGTGTAGTAGGAGCCGGTGGTCTTGCGCTCGTTGCCGCTCGCCGTCTTCAGCGTAAAGGTGGCGGCAGCAGTGTCGATTTCGGGGTGGAGTTCTAACAGGCTTTCGTAGACGCTGCCTAACTCCTCGCTGCCGAGGTGCTGATAATCGACGGGGCGGCGCACCCCCTGCACTTCGGTAAAGGCCAGAGCGCGGGTCGCTTTCAGCAACTGCCGGTTGGCTAGCTGGCAGCCGTGCAGGTCGCGGGTGGCTTCTTGCGAGAAGAGGAAGCTGCCCAGAGCAGGCAGCCCCAGCGCCGGCTCGCCGGTGGTGCCGAGCAGGTTCATGACCAGCTCGAGGCCCGCAAACAGATCGGCGTGCTGAGTGCCAGCGTAGCGCTCGGCCATGGCGCGCAAGCGCGCCGTGCTGTAGTAATGGTAGCGGCGCTTGGCCTCGGCGCTAGCGGCGGGCGTGAGCAACAGCTCGCGGTCCTCGGCCACGAACAAAAAGAGCAGCCGGTAGACGAGCCTTAGCAGTTGCCGGTAGTAGTCCTGCGGGGTGAGCAGACCCTGGCGCAAGCTGTCGCGCAGCTCGCGGTTGGCGGGGTGCTCGAGCAAACCCTGCCCCAGCGCGGTGATGGCGGCTTCGACGCCCTGGCGCAGCTTGTCTAAGACCGGCACGCCCTCAAGGGCGGCGGCCTGACTCCAGCGCTCGAGCCAGCACTCCTCGGGGCGCGCACTCTCGACCCGGCTCTGATGAACGAGCAGCCAGAGCAGCACAAAGTCGCTGTAGACTTCGCCCTCCATCATCGCCTCGAGGTCGAACTCGACGTAGGCTTGCCGCACCAGGCTGACGTTGTCGCGCAGGATGCGGAGCTTCAGGCCGTTGGAGACGAAGCCCCAGAGGTTCGCCTTAGTGGCGTTTAAGAACTCCTGCACCAGCGAGTGGGGGCTGCGGCGGGCTGCGCCAGCGACGCCGGCGCTGCGCCGGTCGAGCGGCACGTTACAGCCAACGAGGTGAAGGGGGGCGTGGCCGTAGTGATGGCTGATGGGGTAGCTCTTGCCGTTAAGCTCTACCGCGCGGCCAGGCAGCAGCCTGCCGTAGCCGAGTTCGGCAAACAGGTGCAAGAGCCAGCGCTCGCGGGTGACGGTGGTGCCGGGATCGGCTTCCGGGAGCTGCCGCCGCGCACTGCTGAAGGCTGCCCAGGCGCCTCGCAGAGCGTTCCAGGAGCGGCCCACGGCTTCATTCAACCGGGTGCCGGCGGGCAGGTGGTAGTCGCCGGGCGTGAGGCCGTCTAGCGTTCGGCCCTCCTGAATCCGCCGCAACAGGTCGGGCGGCAAGATGGCGCCCTCGCTGCGGAGGGTGGGGAAGGTAGCTTTGGACCTAACGAGCATTAGGCTGAGCCGGACACAGGCTCGATCTTCGGGATGTCCTGGGCTTTGGGTGAGCGCATGGCCTGGTAGAGGTCCCAAGCGAGCTGGCCATTGAGCCAGAACTCGGGGGTGGTATTGAAGAGGCGTGCGAGCCTCAGCGCGGTGTCCGGCGTCACGCCACGCTTGCCATGCACGAGTTCGTTCACTCTGGG
>JAGXSJ010000009.1 GCA_018333895.1 Truepera sp. | reverse complement strand
CGGTCTACGCCAGCGAGATAGGCCGAGATCAGCGAGGTCTGGCCGGAGTAGCGCCCGAATACCTCCACTACCGCGATCCGCTCATGCGAACCCGCCGAGGTGCGCAGATTATGAATGAAGTTGACACTACGGGTAACAGCAGTAGAGAAGCCGATGCAGTAGTCGGTGCCGTGGACATCGTTATCCATGGTCTTGGGGATAGCCACTACCGGCACGCCTTCCTGATGGAGACGCTCGCCGTAACTAAGCGTGTCATCGCCGCCGATAGGAATGAGCACATCGATGCCGAGCTTTTCCAAGTTGCGCAGTACGTGCGGAGTAAAGTCGAACCTTTCAGGGTTCTCGGCAGTGTACTGCTGGGGACGCTCAGGGTCGCGCAGGAACTCGGGCACCTCGGTCGCCCTGACCTTGCCGGGGTGGGTGCGGCTGGTGTGCAAGAAGGTTCCGCCGGTGCGGTCGATGGTGCGGACCCGCAGCTTGTCGAGCGGCCAGATGTACTTGTCATAGGTCGCCGGATCGTCCGGGTTGTACCAGAACAAGCCGCCCCAGCCGCGCCGGATGCCGATGACCTGATAGCCCTCGTCTACCGCGCGATAAACCGCCGCTTTGATGCTAGGGTTAAGCCCCGGGACGTCGCCGCCGCCGGTAAGGATGCCGATTGTTTTACTCATTAGCGCCTCCTTAAAGAACGCTCAAACCTTTCAAGATTACCGCACAATCGCCCAGCGGACTAGGGGCTCTCACGCCTTTATGAGGCTGATGCCTTACCATTGCTCTCAGGCGGTGAAGCCTGGGTTTCATTATGCTAGAAACGCTCTCCTCTCAACTACAGCAAGCGGGCGCCTGGGCGCCTATCCTCTACATCTCGTTTTTCCTGCTGGCAGCGCTAGTGCCGGCCATTCCGACACCGCTAATAAGCGCCTTAGGTGGAAGCCTCTTGGGCTTTGTCCCGGCTATGCTCTACGGCATGGTCGGCCTCGGTCTCGGCGCGCTGTTGGCGCTCAACCTGTCGCGGCGCCTGGGGCGCCCGGTGGTGATCCGCATCTTCGGCAGCAAGACCTGGGAAGATTGGGAGATGCTCTTAGGGGTACGCTCGCCGCTGCTGTGGGGGGCAATCTTCTTCACCATCAATACTGATTTGGTGGTTATGGCCGCCGGCTTGTCGGGGCTAGCCCTGTGGAAGCTTTGGCTTACCGCGTTCATCGCCCGCCTACCCTGGATCGTGGCCGCCGCCTGGTTTGGCGACTTAGTGCTGATCTCTGATGAGTACCTGCTCCTTGGCCTGCTGATCGGCCTCGCCGCGCTGGTAATCATCAACGCTACCCGCGCACGCTTGCAGCAACTGTTGATCAGGCGACAGTTAAAGCATGATGACACCGCCAATTCATCTCAGACTCAGCAGCACGCCACCGTTGAGGCCGACTCCCGAAAAAGGGCTGCTCGGCTGGGACCAGATAATCACCCACCATGAGCGAGCACCACCGCTCTGGTCAACCCGTAAAGCACGGGTATGTGAGGCTGCCTCGAGACTGGAAATACTCAACGTTTCAGTGCTGGGTAAGTTTAGGGCTCTACGAGCCAGATTGGAGCGATCGGTTGGTAATTGAGGGGGATTTTGGCGAGTTGGCGGAGTGAATTGTGGGGCGTGCTAAATCGGTGCGCAAGCGCACCCTACACATACTTGGTATTATTTCCACCTTGCCAATATTTCTCACAAAGTGGCGGCGCCCTAGACAAGGCTTGTCGGTTCACAGCCCGAAAGCTGGCGTGTTTTTATACGACATGCTATTGACCTGCAAGGCGGTCAGTCGGTAGGATAGGTATCTAGCGTCTGTCCACCTCCGGACGTTCTGATGTGGCAGCTTGCCCAAATACCTGCTAATCCAGCGACCAGTACAAGTCCTGGGTGGAGGGCGCATACGTGAAGGGAGTTACATGAAGAAGATACTGGCCGTTTTTGCTCTGTTGCTGTTGCTAGGTAGCCTCGCTACCGCGCAGCGGATCCTGATCGTGGCTCAAGGGACTGACGCCGTTACCCTTGACGCTGCCGACATCACCGACTCACCCTCGGCCACCGTGAGCAGCCATATCGCCGAGACGCTTTATGAGTTAACCCCGGAAGGGACTATCGTCCCGCTGTTGGCCGAGAGCCACGAGGTCTCAGCCGACGGCAAGGTATGGACCATTAGGCTGCGCCAGGGTGTAACCTTCCATGACGGCACGCCGTTTAATGCCGAGGCCGTCAAGTTCAACATCGATCGTTTTCTGGACCCCGCTAATGCCTTCACGTTCCGCTTCCTGCTTGGCCGGGTGGCTAGCGTGGAGGTAGTCGACGAGTACACGGTGCGCTTTAACCTCAGCACCACCTTCGCCCCCTTCCTGGCTCACCTTACCCACAACTCGGTAGCTATCCAGAGCCCGACCGCCATTCAGACCTTTGGCGAAAACTACCGCGACAACCCCGTCGGCACCGGCCCCTTCCGCTTCGTCTCCTGGGTCAAGGGGCAGCACATCGACCTAGCCACCTTTGAGAACTACTGGGGCGAGCGGCCCGGTATTGACGGCGTGCGCTTCTTGGCTGTCCCCGAAGCCACTACCCGCATGGCGCTGGTCGAAACCGGCGAAGCCCATGTGGCAGTGCGCGTGCCGCCAGCGGATGTTGCACGGCTTGACGCCCACCCCGAAATCACCGTAGACAACACCTCCGGCGTGCGCACCATCTACATCTACTTCAACCACACCAAGGAGCCCTTTACCGACGTGCGGGTTCGCCGGGCCATTAACCATGCTGTGGACAAAGAGCTGATCACCGAGTTCCTGCTCGGCGGCGCTGCACGCCCCAGCGATGCCCCCGTCGCTCCAGGGATCTTCGGCTACACGCCGGTCGGCTTCTACGAGTTTAACCCCGAACTAGCCCGCCAGCTGCTGGCTGAAGCCGGCTTCCCCGACGGATTCAGCACCACCCTCTACAGCCCTACCGGGCGCTATGTCATGGACATCCAGATCACCGAAGCGGTGCAGAGCATGCTGGCCGACGTTGGGATCACCGCCGAGATCGTCACGCTGGAGTGGGCCGCCTACCTAGAGATAACCCGCCAAGCCGCCGACGTGAACGTAGTCCCCTTCGCCATGCTGGGCTGGGGCACCGTCACCGGCGACGCCGACTACGGCCTGTTCCCGCTGTTCCACACCAGCGAGCATGCGCCTGCCGGCTCGAACCGCTCGTTCTACTCTAACGCTCTGGTCGACGCCCTGCTCGATGAAGCCCGTGCCAACCCCGACCCGTCGCTGCGTGAGCAACTCTATCGGGACGCTATGCAGATTATCTGGGACGATGCCGCCTGGCTCTTCTTGCACAGCGAGTCCCAGCTCACCGCCATCCGCGATGAGGTGCAAGGCTTTGTAGTGCACCCGACCGAACGCTTCCTGGCCCACCGCGCCAGATTCCGCTAAACTCCTTGGCAGGGTGGGTTTGCCCACCCTGCTCTATCTTGGTGGTCTCTATTGTTTACCTATTTCTTTCGTCGCCTGCTGGCCGCTCTTCCTGCCATCTTCGGCGTTATCGTCATCGTCTTCTTAATAGTGCGCCTGGCCCCCGGCGACCCAGCGCTAATGCTAGCCGGAGAGCTCGCTACCCCCGAGATCCTGCAACTCACTCGGGAGAGGTTAGGGCTCGATAAACCCTGGTTTATTAATACTGAAGCGTTTTTAGAGCAGGGTAACCCCCTCGCCCTTTTCGACACGCAGTTCACTGCCTTCATCGTCAATCTGGCTCAAGGCGACCTGGGGGCCTCAACCCGCACTCGCAGCCCGGTACTTACCGAGCTAGGCAACTTCTATCCTGCAACGCTCGAGCTAGCGCTAGGTGCTATGATCGTTGCGCTGCTGATCGGTATCCCAGCGGGCCTTATCGCCGCGGTCAAACCCAACACCATCGTCGACTACTTCGTCACCCTAGGGGCGTTGATCGGCGTCTCGATGCCGGTCTTCTGGTTCGGCCTGTTGGCTATCCTGTTCTTTTCGGTGCAGCTCGGCTGGTTCCCGGTAGCCGGGCGCGGCACGCTGGCACACCTGGTCTTGCCCGCCATCTCACTGGGCGCCGGTTCGGCTGCCATCATCGCCCGCATGACCCGCAGCGCTATGCTCGAAGTCCTGAGCCAAGACTACGTGCGCACCGCCAGGGCTAAAGGCCTGGCGCAGCGCCTAGTGATTAACAAGCACGCTTTTCGCAATGCCCTGATTCCGGTCGTCACCATCACCGGCTTGCAGTTTGGCACGCTGATGGCCGGCGCAGTGCTGACCGAGACGGTCTTTACCTGGCCCGGCATCGGCTCGCTGCTCGTCACCTCGATTCTGGCCCGCGACTACCCGGTGGTGCAGGGGGCGGTATTGCTGATAGCCATCTCGTTTATCGTCATTAACTTACTGGTGGACATGATCTATGGCGCTATCGACCCGCGCATCCGCTATGACTGACATCGCCCCCAGACCCGCTCCGCGCCGCTGGCTCCGCCAGCTGCTGCGCCGCCCCTTAGCGGCCACCGGCTTTGCTATCATCGGCCTGTTCTTGCTGATAGTAGCCTTGGCACCGTTTCTAGCCCCTTATAGCCCTACCCGCGAAAACCTGCGCACCCGCTACCTGCCCCCTGGCGAGGGCGTAAGCTGGCGCGGGCCAGACGGCCAGTTTGGCCTCTGGGTCAGCCCGGTGACGCGCCATCCCACCCAGGGGATTACGCTTGATGCAGGTCGCCAGTACCCGGTTAGGCTGCTGGTACGCGGCGAGTCCTGGACGTGGCTGTTTGGGCTGCTGCGGAGCGACCTGCGCCTTTTTGGCGTCGATGGCCCGGTCCGCTTCCACCTCCTGGGCACCGATGAGCTAGGGCGCGATGTGTTGAGCCGCTTAATCCATGGCGCCTGGATCTCGCTCTTTATCGGCGGCATCGCCGTTATCATCGGCATCGTGGTCGGCGTGCCGGTCGGCGCCCTGTCCGGCTATTACGGCGGCAAGTTCGACCTGGTAGTGCAGCGGCTCATTGACATTGTGCTCGCTTTCCCCGGCATCCTGCTAGCTATTGTGCTGGTCGCCACCTTAGGCACCGGCTTAACTAACGTGATGATCGCGGTTGGGATCGCCTCGATCCCCATCTATGCCCGCCTGGTGCGCGGCTCGGTCCTCTCGCTGCGCGACCGCGAATTCGTCGATGCTGCTCGAGCGCTGGGCAGGCGCGACCTGGGGACCTTGTTCCGCCACGTCCTGCCCAATGCCTTGGCACC
>JAGXSJ010000008.1 GCA_018333895.1 Truepera sp. | reverse complement strand
CAGGGGCAGGGATCGTTGCGGCCTACCTTCTCCTGGACGCGGATCGGCTCGGTGCGGCTACCGCCCGCGCCAAGCCCAGGCTGCGCTTGATCCTGATAGAGCAGGGGCCGCTGCTGTTCGCGGCGTTGCAAGCCCTGGTCGCTCTGTACCTGCACGCGGTAGATGAGCTTGGCCACCTGCAAGCGGATGTTGGCCTTCATCTCCTCGAACAGGTTAAAAGCCTCAAAGGAGTACTCCTGAATCGGATTGCGCTGGCCGTAGCCGCGTAGGCCGATCCCCTGGCGCAGCACATCCATGTTGTGCAACTGCTCTTTCCAGTGCTGATCGACTACTTGCAGCACGATAAAGCGCTCGAGCTCCCGCATTAGCGGCGCCCCTAGCTCAGCTTCGCGCTGCTGATAGGCAGCTTCAATGAGCGGAACTAGCTGGTCGGTGGCCTCTTCGGGGGTCAGGCCGCGCAGCGTTTCGAAGTCGAACTTCTCCAGCGCCGGCACCGCCTCCACTACCGCCGTGCGCAGGGCGGCGATGTTGCGCTCCTCAGGCTCGAGCTCGGGGTTAAGGTAGTTCCGCACCTGCGAGTCGACGTACTCGGCGATCATGTCCTTAACATCTTCGCTGATATTGCCGCCAAGCAGGATGTCGCGGCGCTGCTTGTAGATGACCTCGCGCTGCTTGCTCATCACATTGTCAAAGTCAAGGAGCTGCTTGCGGATGCCGAAGTTGCGGTCCTCAACGCGCTTTTGCGCCCGTTCGATGGCGCCGGTGACCATCCTAGCCTCGATCGGCTGGCTGTCGTCCATGCCGAGGCGGTCCATCATCCCGAGTACCCGGCCGCTGGCGAATAGGCGCATCAAGTCGTCTTCAAAGCTGACGTAAAAGCGGCTGCTGCCTGGGTCGCCCTGGCGTCCGGCGCGGCCACGCAGCTGGTTGTCGATGCGGCGCGCTTCGTGCCGCTCGGTGCCGATGATGTGCAACCCGCCCAGCGAGACCACCTTGTCGTGGTCGCGTTTGGCTTCGTCGCGGATCTTTTCGAGCTGCGGCAGGATCCCCTCGGGTAGCCCCTCGATCTGGCGGGCTAGCTCCCGCGCTTCGTCCATCCGCCCTAGCGTTATCGCCTTGATGAATAGCTCCACGGTGGGCTCGTAGACGGCGATTCCTTCGCGCTCGAGCAGCTGTCGCGCCATCGCCTCGGGGTTGCCGCCCAGAACGATATCGGTGCCGCGCCCGGCCATGTTGGTGCTGATGGTGACCGCCAAGCTGCGCCCGGCCTGAGCTACGATCTCGGCCTCCTTGCGATGGTACTTGGCGTTTAGTACCTGATGCGCAATCCCCTTGCGCTTGAGCATGGCCGAAAGCCGCTCCGAAGCTTCAATGGTCACGGTGCCGACCAAGATCGGCTGGCCGGTCTGGTGAACTCGCTCGATCTCGGCTACCACCGCGTCGTACTTCCCCTGCTGCGTGCGGTAGACCATGTCGTCGTAGTCCTTGCGGATCATCGGCTTGTTGGTGGGGATGACCAGCACATCGCAGCCGTAGATCTCCTGAAACTCCTTCTCCTCGGTCTTGGCGGTGCCGGTCATACCGGCGATCTTGTCGTAGAGCCTAAAGAAGTTCTGATAGGTAACAGTCGCCAGGGTCTGGTTCTCGCGCTCGATCTTGACACCCTCTTTGGCCTCGATGGCCTGGTGCAAGCCTTCGCCGAAGCGGCGCCCCGGCATTAGGCGCCCGGTGAACTCATCGACGATTACGATCTGCCCGTGCTCATCCTTGACGTACTGCTTGTCACGGTGATAGTGCTCCTTGGCGCGCAGCGCCTGGCGGAGCATATGGGCGATCTCCATGTTCTTGGTGTCGAATAGTCCTTCGATGCCTAGCGCCTTCTCGGCCTTGGCGATCCCCTGTTCGGTTAGGTGGATATCCTTGGACTTCTCTTCGGCGGTGTAGTCGCCGGTAGGAGGCTTCTCCGCCCCTTCGCCCGGCTCGCCGCGGGTCAGCTTTTTGACCAGCCGAGCCATGGTGAAGTACATGTCGGTAGCCAGCTCAGCCGGGCCGGAGATGATTAGCGGCGTGCGCGACTCGTCGATCAGAATCGAGTCGACCTCGTCGATAATGGCGTAATGCAGTGGAGTATCGTGCCGCAAGACTAACTGCTCAGGGCGGAAGGCCATATTGTCGCGCAGATAGTCAAAGCCTAACTCCGAGTTGGTGATGTAGGTGATATCGCCGAGGTAGGCCTGGCGCCGCGCCTCGGGGGTGGTTTCGTGCCGGATGACCCCCACTTTGAGGCCCAGGCCGCGATAGACCGGCCCCATCCACTCCGCCCCGACCTGTGCCAGGTAGTCGTTGGTGGTAACTAGGTGCGTCCCCTTGCCGGCAAGGGCGTTTAAGGCCAGCGCCAGCGTGGCGACTAAGGTCTTCCCCTCGCCGGTCTTCATTTCAGCGATCTTGCCCTGATGCAAAGCTGCGCCGCCGATTAACTGCACATCGAAGTGGCGCATCCCTAAGTTGCGCACCGCCGACTCGCGGGTCAGCGCAAAGACCTCCGGCAGCAGCGCCTCGAGGCTCTCGCCGCCCTCTAGGTGACGCCTTTTTAGCGCGGCATAGGCTTCGGCCAGGTTATCAAGCCGCTTGACCTCGGGCTCGAGCGCGTTGACTCTGCCCACGACCTCTTGCTCAATCCGTCTAACATCGCGTTCGTTGGTATCGAAGAGCTTTTGTAACAACCCTAACATGGTAAACCCTCTCAGGCGCCCTCAAAGCGACCTAGTCTAACATGAGGGTCTGAGCCACCGGCCAGCTGGGCCGACGAAGTGCGGAGTCCGTTCATGCTTTGGGTTCAAGGCTGATCAAGCTCAGCGCGTTCGAACCGTAGCGGCGGCGCTTAAGCGGCACCGGCACCCCCTGCCTAGTCAGCGCCAGCTCCAGCCGGGTCGGGTGCTGGAACAGGTACAGGCGCGCTACCTCGGCGTCTAAGATGGCCTGGAAGATGCTGGGGAGATCATCGGGATAGGGCGGGGCGGCAAAAGCCACGTCAAACGCTTGGGGATGGGCCTGGGCGTAGCGCAGCGCGTCGCCCGTTACTACTTCTACCGGCAAGCCGAGCTGCCGGGCGTTGCGGCGAATCACCTCGGCGGCGGGCTTGGCCAGCTCCACGCAGGTCACCTGCCAGCCGCGGCTGGCGGCTTCCAGGCCGACCGCCCCCGAGCCGGCATAGAGGTCTAAAAAGCGCCCCCGCTCAGAAAACTCGAGCATATTAAAAAGCGCCTCCCGGAGTTTGCTGGGGCTGGGTCGGGTGCCGCTGGCAGGCGTTACCAAACCGCGCCCCTTGGCTACCCCGCCCAAGATGCGGGGCTTAGCCACCACCCCTCCTTGACAGCTCGAGCTGGACGCGGACGCCGCGCATGATCTGATAATACTGCGGCAGCTCATATAAGTGCGATTGCTGCGAATGGTACACTCGTGCCCGGCCATGCCAGAAGGCGACGAAGTGCTCATCCGTTTTGCCGAAGTATCGGACATCCCGGCTCTCAAGGCGCTCGACCGCTGGCCGCGGGAGCGCGTCTGGCGGCATAAGGTTGCGGTGCAGGAGCTGCGTAGCGCGCCGGGTTGTGAGGTATAACGGCGATGTATGCCTATGATCCGCAAGCAATTCTACCTGATGCCGGAGCAAGATACCGCCCTCAAGGGGCTGGCTAGGGCAAGCGGTCAGGCGCAAGCCGCCCGCGCGGTCGGGCTGGATATCACGCACGCCTAGCGCTTCACGCTGTCACCCGGTATAACCGCACACCCCCATCCGCGGCGAGTTGACCACCGGCAAAAAGGCCCACTCATCTTTATGCCTGCGCTTATGTTCGCCGCAGTAAAAAGGATCTTCGCGATCCCACCGCTCTTCGGTATGAATCCACTTAGCCGGTTTGCCGCACTTGACGCAGACAAACTCCGACGCCTCGTTACGGGCCAAGAGCCGTATCGGCTCGTGCAGGGCGTACCCCTCGCGCTCGCTAACGACCTTGAGCTTGAGATAGGTGGTCGAGCCAAAATCGTATTCGTGCGCGAACTTGAGGCCGGGCGTAAGCACTTCGGCCAGCGCTACCTCCATATCGCCCTCCTTTGGCATACGCGCCCTCCGCACCTCGAGCATCTCCCGGAGGCCAGGGGAGAGGCTGCCGAAGGTATGCTCCAGAAAGGTTTCGAGCTCGTCCTCGCCTTCGAACTCCTCCCCCTCGTCGTAGCGGACGTTATAGAGCGTATTGCCAATCTTGAACATGCTCAGGTGCCCGCAGCACTCGAGCCAGACTTTGCGGAGGAACCGGACCAGGTCGTAGAGCGTGGCCTCCGCCACGACCTCGAGGTCGAGCCAATAGTGCGGCTCATACCGCCCTTCAGCGCGCAGGTGAAAGAGCTTAGCGGGTTTGTTCTCCGCCTTATCGTGCTTGGGCAGACACGCCTTGAGATGCCGGGACATACCCGCCTTAACGCCCCGGTAGCCGCAGAGGGCGCAGGTGCCGTAACTGGTAGTGCGTGCCATGACTCAAGCTTATACCAACGGTTTATCGGCGCCATAGCTAACCGCGGCGCTCGAGCCTAAGTCGGCCGCCAGCTCTGGAGCGCCCGCAGCTTGGGCGTCTTCTTGTACTGATGCTCCTGCATGCACTTTAGCACCTCGGCCAG
>JAGXSJ010000007.1 GCA_018333895.1 Truepera sp. | reverse complement strand
CAACCTGATTCAGGAGCTTTTTACCCCCAATACCAAGGAGCTGCGCGACCAGTTAGGTGAACTCGGGCTACGCCACGCCGCTAGCAGCCTGGTAGTGCCCCTGGCTGAGCACGACAAGGTACACGGCGCCCTAGTCTTGCATCGGCACGGCAGCACCCCGCTTTCTGATGACGAGCTTAAGCACGCCAGCCAGTGGGGACGGCTCATCGGCCATACCCTCGGCCCGCTCGCCGAGGCCCAACTGGCCCGCCGCAGCCTGGTCGAATTCACCCGCGCCTTTGTACAGGCTAGCGAGGCGCAAGAGTTCAGCCAACTCGGTCACGCCGAGCGGGTCACGGCTTATGCTCTGGCCCTGGGCCGCGCCCTGGGGCTAAACCGCAGCCAGCTCAGCGATCTGTACTTCGCGGCCATGCTGCACGACATCGGTAAGCTAGGCAACGCCAATCTGGCGCTGGAAAATTCCGAGCATCCCGCACGCGGCGCCAACTTAGTCGCCTCCGCACCGCTGCTAACGCGGGCCGCTGAGGGGATTAAGAGCCATCACGAGCGCTGGGACGGCACCGGTTTCCCACAGGGGTTGCGCGGCGAGGCAATCCCGCTGCTAGGCAGGATCGTTGCTGTGGCCGACGCCTTCGACCTGCTCTCGTCTGAGCGCGGCCAGGCGCTGCCGCTGCGCGAGGTCGAAAAGGCGCTCGACCAACGCGCCGGCTATGAGCTCGAGCCGACCATCGTCACGCTGTTAATCAACCTGCTGCGCAAAGGGAGATCGACTTCCGAACTGGCCCGGCTCGCCCCTGGCGACCTGCCTTTTTAGGGTCAGAAGCGAAAGCGCCACCACGCTGCATGCTAAGCTCAGAACATGTCGGTTGAGGTCTGTAGTTATCGTCTAGTTTTACGCGGCAAGCCGGTGGGTACGCATACCTTACGCACCCACCGGGTCGGCAAGGTGGTAGAGCTAGAAGCCAAGCTGATGCTACAAGGGGGCTTGGGTCAACAGGTAGTAACGCAGCTGAGCCGCGTGCATGCCGAGAGTCATCACAGCTTGAGCTTTGTCGAGCTGCTGCAAGACCGCGGCGAAAAGCGGCAGTTTGACCTCACCTTCGACGCTGAGCGGGGGCTAGTGCGGGCCGGTAAAGGCAAGGATGGTGCCGAGGTTCCTTATCTCCGCCCTTATGAGGATCCGCTCGGCCTGCTCCATCATCTGCGCCAGCTCCCGGCTACCGTCCGCCATCTGCGCGTGCCCATGCTCGGCAAGGATGTAGTCGTCGAGCGTCTCCCCGATACGGTCATTGAGCACCCCCTGGGCTCTCGCACCGCCCGCGTCTATCTGCTGCTGCCGGGAGGGAGCTACGTCTACGTGGACGATGAACCACCGCACATTATCCTTAAGCTCACGCAACGGCTCGAAGGGCAGTTGCTTGATGCCTTGCTGGTTAAAGTTGCCCACGAGGCGCCCCCTGCTCGCCAAGCTCCGGTAGAAGAGCGCAGTCGGCGGGGTCGACCCAGGCGGCGGCGGGGTCGGCGGCGCAACGCCTGAACCACTGTGGCTCCACAGTATTCTGAAGCACTGGCCTGGCTCTACCGCGCTACTCGCAACGGCCAACCCCGCGACCCGGCGCGGATGGCGCGCCTGATCGCCACACTGGGGCTCACCCCACCGCCTAAAAGCGTCCATGTGGTCGGCACTAGTGGCAAGGGCACGGTCGCCGCCATGCTCGCCGCCACCCTCCAGGCCAGCGGGCAGCGGGTAGGTCGGTTCTTGTCGCCACATGTCGAGGAGTTCTCTGAGCGCATCGCCGTTAACGGGCAGGCTATCCCCCCCGAAGCGGTGACGGCCTTGGTGAGCCGGCTGCAAGCGCAGCCGCAGAGCGCCGCCTTTTTTGAACTGACCCTGGCCTTGGCGCTTGCGCACTTTGCCCAGCAGGCTATCGACATCGCGGTCATCGAAGCTGGTGTGGGCGCCCGCAATGATGCCACCATCGTGCTTAAGCCGGTCGCTTGCACCGTGATTACCACCATCGGCCACGACCACCTGGAGGTCATCGGCCCTACCCTGCGCGACGTCGCCTGGGACAAGGCCGCGGCTATCCGGCCCGGTGTGCCGGTAGTGACCGGGGCCACCGGCCTGGGGCTCGAGGTAATTATGGCAGCGGCTCAGACCCACGGTAGCCCGCTTTACCGCCTCGATCCGGACGATCCGCTCTTTGTCCTGCCCAGCAAGCTCCCCCCTAGCGATGCTATCCGGGAGCAGAATCAGCGGCTAGCAGCGGCTGCCAGTCGCCTGCTGGGGATAACCAGCGACACCGTGTTGGCGACCGGCCTAGCGCTACCGCCGCTACCGGCCCGCCGTGAACTCTTTCGGGTTCAGGGGCGGACCGTGCTGCTCGATGGCGCCCATAACCCTACTGCCGCCCAGGCGCTGCGCGCCACGCTGACTAAGCCCTACCTGCTGCTCTTTGGCGCACTCCCGCGCAAGGATGGCGAGGCCACCCTGGCGGTGCTCGAGCCCGCTGCCTTGGCCACCTTCATCACCGATGTTGACCGGCAGGCCAGCGCGCTCAGCCGCCTGTCGTCACGCACCTACATCGCCGATCCGCTGGCCGCCTTAAGCCAGGCGCTAGCCCGCTGCCCTGAGGGCGCGACCCTGGTCGTGACCGGCTCGCTCTACTTAGCCGGACAACTGCGCCCCTGGTTGCGGGCTCGAGACCTCCGTCTCTAGCTGCACGGTAGACTAGCGCCATGCCGCAAGTATTTGTCACCCGCGAGATCCCGGCCGTGGGCCTTGAGCTGCTCAAGGAGGCCGGGCTTACGGTCAGCGTCTTTTCCGGCGCGCTGCCCATCCCCCGCGCCGAGCTTTTGCTGGCCGTGGTCGGTTGCAGCGCGCTCATCACCACGGTCGCGGATACGGTGGATGAGGCGCTGCTAGCAGCCGCCGGGCCCTCCTTACGGGTGGTTGCCAACTTTGCTGTTGGCACCAACAACATCGACATCGCGGCCTGCACCCAGCGCCAGGTGGTAGTCAGCAACACCCCGGACGTGCTGACCGAAGCCACCGCCGATCTAACCTTCGCGCTGCTGCTCGCCGCGGCGCGGCGGCTCTTGGAGGGCGCTGCGCTGGTGCGCAGCGGCCGCTGGCAGGGCTGGGAGCCGCTCCAACTGCTAGGGCTCGAGCTGCACGGCCAGACCATAGGGATCATCGGTCTAGGCCGGATCGGCCAGGCGGTAGCCAAGCGGGCGCTGGGGTTTGGCATGGAGGTGCTCTATTACAGCCGCACCCGCAACCAGGCGGCCGAGAGCGCCCTGGGGGTACGCTACGCCCCGCTCACCGAACTGCTAGCAAGCAGCGATTTTGTCAGCCTGCACACCCCGCTGACCACCGACACCCGGCACCTGCTCGGCGAGGCCGAGCTACGGCTGATGAAGCCGAGTGCGGTCATTATCAACACCGCGCGCGGCCCGGTAGTAGACGAAGCGGCGCTCTGCCGCGCCCTGCAGGAAGGCCGGCTGTGGGGCGCGGGGTTGGACGTCTTTGAGCATGAACCGCAACTAACTCCCGGCCTGACTGAGTTGCCCAACGTGGTGCTGGCCCCCCACCTGGGCTCAGCCACCATCAGCGCCCGCAACAGCATGGCCCGGCTCTGCGCCGAGGCGGTGATCGCTGTGCTGAGGGGCTCCCGCCCCAAGACGCTGGTCAATCCGGAGGTCTACGGCTAACCCGGATTCGATGCCTCGTCATTACCACCAAAGACCTCTGCAATGATGTGATCAACGGTAAAGCATCTGCCTAGTACGGCCTCTTGGCTTTGGCAGTAGGCACAGCGGAACGCAAAACGAGCCGCCACCTGACGGCGCAAAGCCAGGGGTAACTTCGCCTTGGACACTACAGCTCGTTACAGCTGACTGCGCAAGCTCTCGATGTCATGGCCGCGGCGTTTTAGCAGCGCTGCAGCCTCGGCTCTTAGCAGCATCATGCGCTGAGCATAGTGCTGAAGGCGTTTAACTTCCTCAAGTTCATCTGGGGTAAGCCCTTCAGCCTGCTGTCGGTCGATAAGCGCTTGCATGCGC
>JAGXSJ010000006.1 GCA_018333895.1 Truepera sp. | reverse complement strand
TTTGGGTTTCGGCGGCGCGCGCGCCCAACGACAGGCTCCTGCGCGTCACCTAAGCGCCTTTAACTTCGCCGCCGGCCGACGCTGCTGCCTTTGGCTAGCTTGTTTTGCTGCGTCAGCTTAACGAGCCACAAGCGGGGCTGTTAAGTGACGTCGCTGGCTTAAGCAGCGAGTGCGTAGTTCTTGCCAGTTATTGGCGTTGCCGTTTTTTTAAGAGGCCAACGGCACCCTCTACGCGCTACCGTATCCTCAGCGAACCCCGTCGAAACCAGGTCGCCCCCAGGCGCTACGCACGCCTTACGGCTAGGTCGAGTATAGCACAAAGGACGGGGGTGCGTTGGCCGGCGAGGGCAGGCGCTATACTGACTCATGCAACCTCTTGCAGTAGAGATGTGCAACATCGTCAAGCGTTTCCCGCTGGTACTGGCCAATGATCACGTCAACTTAGAGATCCACTGGGGCGAGGTCCATGCGCTGATCGGCGAGAACGGCGCGGGCAAGTCGACCCTGATGAAGATCCTCTACGGCCTCTACCAACCCGACGAGGGGGAGATCGAGGTCGACGGTAAGCCCGTCGTCATCAAGACCGCCAAAAACGCCATCGACCTGGGCATCGGCATGGTGCATCAGCACTTTATGCTGGTCGAGCCGCTAACCGTGGCCGAAAACCTGGTGCTCGGCGCCGAGCCTCGGCTTGGCCCTAGCATCGACTATCGCACCGCCAAGGCTAAGACCAGAGAGCTTATCCAGCGCTTCGGTTTCGACCTCAACCCCGACAGCAAGATCGAGGATCTGTCGGTGGGCTTGCAGCAACAGGTCGAGATCCTCAAGACGCTCTACCGCGACGCCCGCATCCTGATCATGGACGAGCCGACAGCGGTGCTCACCCCGCAAGAGACGCGCGGGCTGTTTAGCTTCTTGCGTGAGTTCGCCGCCCAGGGCAACGCAGTGGTCTTTATCAGCCATAAGCTCGACGAGGTGATGGAGATCTGCGATCGGATGAGCGTGATGCGCGACGGCCAGATGATCGGCACCGTCAGGCGCGAGGAGACCGATCAGCGCCAGCTGGCCAACATGATGGTCGGGCGCGAAGTGATCATGCGGGTGCAGAAGGGTCCGGCCCAACCCGGCGAGGCGCGGCTCGAGCTACGCGACGTGACGGTCATCAACCCGCTCAAGCACAAGCCGGTGGTTAACAATGTGTCGTTCCAGGTCCGCGCCGGCGAGATCCTGGGGATAGCCGGGGTCGAGGGAAACGGCCAGACCGAACTGGTCGAAAGTATCACGGGGCTGCGCAAGATAGATCGGGGCGGCATTCTAATTAACGGTCAAGATATGACCTTCTCAGGTGCCCGCGCCGTGCGCGAGGCGGGGGTCAGCCACATCCCTGAGGATCGCCATCTGCGCGGCCTAGTCACGAGCTATAGCACCGCCATGAACACCATCCTGGGTGACCATTACCGGCCCCCTTACAGCGCGCGCTTTGGCTTTCTGGATGAGGGTCAGATCTCCGCTCACGCCAGCCGCCTGGTCAAGGAGTACGATGTGCGGCCCCAGTCGATTACCCTGCCGGCGGCCAGCTATTCGGGCGGGAACGCCCAGAAGCTGATCGTAGCGCGCGAGCTCGAGCGGCGCCCCAGCATTCTCATTGCCGCGCAGCCCACCCGCGGGGTCGATATCGGCGCCATCGAGTTTATCCATCAGCAGATTGTCAAGGCGCGCGACCTGGGGCTAGCGGTGCTGCTGGTCTCCGCCGACTTAAACGAGGTCTTAAGCCTCTCGGATCGGATTATCGTGCTCTATGAAGGCGCGGTGATGGGCGAGCTAGCGCAGGCCGAGGCTACCGCCGAAACCGTGGGCCTGTTGATGGCCGGCTCGCACCTAGTCGGCGGCAAGCTCGAGCCGCTCGGCGCGCAGCACCGGCACGAGGCTGGGAGTTAACCCACCACGGGCGGTTCGGTTAAGGCAGCAAACTAAGCGGCAGTTTGGCGGTTACGGCACCGAAGTGGCGGCGATCGGTAGTGGCGATGTGTCCATACCGCTGAGCCTCGGCCAGGCTGCCTACGCCGAAGCCAAGCTTGCTCAGCAGCTCCTCGGCCCGCTCTGTCGTATCGGTGTGGCCGCTGTCGAAGGCGCCTGCACCAGGAGGCAACTGCTTTGGCCTACTAGTCAACTGACTCCGCAGAGTCTCGCGGATCACTTCCGCCATCGACTGCTTGCGGCGCAGGGCCTCGAGCTTCAAGAGAATCTCCAGCTCTGGATCGAGGTAGATGGTGGTGCGCTTCATATGTTTATGTTAGCAAAATCCTAACCCTCGCCCGAAAAGCAGTAGCTAGGAGTTAGAAGCCAGGAGTAACCTGGTAGGGTGCGCAAGCGCACCGCTTTGGCACGCGCCTCCGAGATCGCCATGCGCCTGCGGCACTCGCGATGATGACAAGGCCGAAGTCCAAGGGATTCATCATCCCGGCGTCGCTCTCTCCATGCTCAAACTACGCTCTCCAAAAAACCTCGCACCTGCACCGCTACCTGCGGGAACTCGATTAAAAAGGCATCGTGTCCGTGGGGTGAATTGATCGCCGCATAGCGGGATTTTGGCAACAGCTCTAACAGTTGCTTCTGCTCGTGCTCGGGATAGAGCACGTCGGAGTGAATCCCCATCACCAAAGCCGGCACTGTAACGCCCCGCAGCACCGCGCTGAGCTTGCCGCGCCCCTCGGCTAGGTCGTAGTCGTCCATGGCGCGGGTCAGGTAGAGGTAGGTGTTGGCGTCAAAGCGCCGCACCAGCTTGACCCCTTGATAGCTCAGATACGACTCGATCTCGAAGCTGGCGCTGAGCAGGTCGCGCGAGGCGCTGACGCGCTCGCGGCCAAACTTGGCCTCTAGCGAGGTCATCGAGCGATACGAAAGCATGGCGATAGCTCGAGCCAGCCCCAACCCCACCTCGGGCTGCGCGGTGAGCGGATAGTTCCCCTGCTGCCAGGCCGGGTCGCTGGTAATGGCCCGGCGCGCCACCTCGTTAAGCCCAATCGCCCAGGCCGAGTGTCTGGCCCCGATGGCGATGGGGACGATGCTGCGCAGCCTATCTGGGCACATGACCGCCCACTCCAGCACCTGCATCCCGCCCATGCTGCCGCCGATTACCGCTTTGAGCGTGCTCACACCCAAGTGATCGATGAGGCGGCGCTGCACTTCGACCATGTCGCGGATGGTAAAGCGCGGAAACGTTAGGCGGTAAGGCCGTCCGGTCTCGGGGTCGAGGCTGGTCGGCCCGGTGGTGCCGTAGCAGCCGCCCAGCACATTGCTGCAAATGACTGCGTAGCGATTGGTATCCAGCGCCTTGCCCGGCCCGATCAGCGGGTCCCACCAGCCGGGCAGCTCGCCGCGGCTGTGTACCCCGGCAGCGTGCGCCGAACCGGTCAGAGCGTGGCAGACCAGGATCGCGTTATCACCGTCGGCATTGAGTTCGCCGTAGATTTCAAAAGCCACCGCCACCTGCTTAAGCGCCCCACCGTACTGCAACAGCAAGGGGTCGCGCGGGGTGGCTACGTCGATCACCTGGGTGCTGACCGGGCCGACGCTGCCGCGCGGGTCGGCCTGGCTGCGGGCCAGCAGCGCGGCGTGGTCGCCCCAGGTCTCGTGAGTCAGGGTGCGGTGCATCATGGGGCTAAGCCTTGCGCCAGGTCGGCTTGCAGGTCACTGAGCGACTCCAGCCCGACGCTGAGGCGGACTAGTTCAGGCGTGACACCGGCGGCGAGCTTAGCCGGGTCGCTGAGGCTGGCATGGGTGGTGCTCCAGGGAAGAATGACTACGCTCTTGGCGTCGCCGATATTGGCCAGATGCGAGATCAGCCGCAGCCGCTCTACCAGGCACTGCGCTGCTGCGGCGTCGTGCGTTTCAAAGCTCAGCACGGCGCCAAAGCCATGCCGCAGGGTGCGCTGTGCCACGGCGTGGGATGGATGGGAGGGTAAGCCAGGATAGAGGATGCGCTTAACGGCCGGGTGCTGATTAAGCCAGCGCGCCAGCGCCAGGGCGGTGTCGCAGGAGCGCTGCATTCGCAAGCTGAGGGTCTCTAACCCTTGCAGGGCCAAAAAGGCGGCAAAGGGCGACAAGGTCATCCCCATGGTAAAGAGGCCCAGATCGCGGGCGCGCAGGGTAAACGCCGTCTCCCCGGCCCGCGACAGGTAACTGCGGCCACGACCATCGCGCGCGGTGAAGGCGGGGAACTTGCCGCAGGCCCAGTCAAAGCGCCCGGCCTCGACGATCGCCCCACCCACCAGCGTGCCGTGGCCGCCGATCCACTTGGTCGCGGAGTGAACTACCACATCGGCGCCAAGGGTCAGCGGCTGGCAGAGGTAGCCGCCACCACCCCAGGTATTATCGACCACCAGCGGCACGGTGTGGCGGTGGCACACTTCAGCCAACGCCGGTAAGTCAGGCACGGTGCCGCTGGGGTTAGCGATAGTCTCAACCCAGACCGCCACAGTCTCCGGCGTCAGCGCGGCTGCAATGGCCTCGGGGGTCGGCGCGACGGCGCAGATCTCACACCCCCAGGGCGCCAGCAGCTTATTGAGCAGGCTGAAGGTGCCGCCGAAGAGCTCCTTGGAGACCACTAACCGCGCCCCCGGCCTGGCCAGTGTCAGCAGGCAGGCGGTAGCTGCGGCCTGGCCGGAGCTCAGCGCCAGGCCCGCCCGGCCCGCTTCCAGCGCCACCAGCCGCGCAACCAGGGCCTCCACGGTTGGGTTGTGCATCCGCCCGTACTGGTTCCCCTCGGCCTCGCCGGCAAACAGCGCTGCGGCTTGCGCGGCGCTGTCGAAGACATAGCTGCTGGTGGCATAGATCGGCACGGCTCGAGCCCCGGTAGCCGGGTCAGCCTGCTCCTGCCCGGCGTGCAGTTGCAGCGTCTCAAACTCCCAGGCGGCCATAGTCAGGCTGTGACAGGTTGGCGATAGGCACTTAGCGCCTGGGCAAAGTCCTCAATTAAGTCATCAATATGCTCGAGCCCTGGCGCTATGCGGATCTGGCCGGGCGTCACCCCGGCTGCTAAGCGTTCGGCTTCGCTGAGCTGCGAGTGGGTGGTGCTGGCCGGGTGGGTCACCGAGGTTTTGGCGTCGCCTAAGTTAACCAGCCGCGAGGCCAGCTTGAGGCTGTTGAGGAAGGTCTTACCGGCCTCGAAGCCGCCGGTTAGCTCGAAGGTCAGAATCGCCCCGGCGCCGCGAGGGAAGTGGGCTTTGGCCCGGTCATGATGGGGGTGGCTGGGCAGGACGGGGTGGTTGACGCTTTCAACCCCCTCCTGAGCGAGCAGCCAGTGGGCCAACTGATGGGTGTTGTGCATGTGCCGCTCAGCGCGCAAGCTGAGCGTTTCAAGCCCCAGCAAGAACAAGAAGGCGTTATGTGGGCTCATGGCCGCACCGATATCTCGCAGCCCCTCGACCCGCGCCCGGATGGCCAAAGCGATGTTGCCGAAGGGGCCGCCTGCCCCGAACACCTCCCAGAAGTTAAGCCCGTGGTAGCTGGGGCTTGGCTCGGTAAAGAGCGGGTAGCGGCCGTTGCCCCAATTAAAGCTGCCGGCATCGACAATCAGCCCGCCGATGCCGGTGCCGTGGCCGTTAATCCACTTGGTGGCCGAGTGCAGCACCACATCGGCGCCGTCATCAATCGGCCGATAGAGGTAGCCGCCCATCGCCGTGGTGTTATCGACCAGCACCGCCACGCCCTGGGCGTGGGCCGCTTGGGCGATGGCGGCAAGATCGGGCAGGGCCAGCGCCGGATTGGCGATCGACTCCAGGTAGACCGCCTTGGTGTGCTCATCGATCAGCCTGGCGTAGTCCTCGGGGTTATCGTCAGAGCCGACAAAGCGCACCTCGATGCCGAGCCGGGGCAGCGTCACTTTGAAGAGGTTGTAAGTGCCGCCGTAGAGATTGGGCGAGGAGACGATGTTGTCGCCCGCCTGGGCCAGCATCAGGATGGCGATGAACTCCGCCGCGTGCCCCGAGGC
>JAGXSJ010000005.1 GCA_018333895.1 Truepera sp. | reverse complement strand
TTTGTCACACAAGCAAGTCGCCGCCTTGGTTGGGGTTGCTCCCCTCAATCGCGATAGCGGTTTGCTGCGCGGACAGCGAGGGACCTGGGGTGGCAGGGCAACCGTTCGCACCACGCTCTATATGGCAGCACTGGTGGCGCGGCGGAGTAACCCTGTGATCGCTGCTTTCTATGAGCGGCTGCTGGCCCAAGGCAAAGCCAAGAAGGTGGCGCTGGTAGCGTGCATGCGCAAGCTCCTGGTGATCTTGAACGCCATGCTTCGTTCCCATACTCCTTGGCAACACCCACTTGTGCCCACTCCGGCTACTTGACTTTTAAGACGGTTGCTTATTAAGGGGGGTAGGGGGGATTGTGCGGAAACGATTGTCATCGAGATTGCTTCGCTTCACGCGATTCTTGTATCCTTGGTGTCGGAGGTTATGGGTGCTACGATAGCTTGCTGGTCTTGAAGGCCGAAGCGAAACTGGGGTCATGCACTGCGATACAACGCCTCGCTTGCAGGAGCCGATCCGCGATCTGGCGCGTCTCGACTGGCAGGAGGTAAAAAAGGACGCGCACTACTCGGTCGAGGCCTTAACCCAACCGAGGCGGGCGCAAGAGGATCCCGTCCCCTATGGAGGCCAATGATGGAGCCAGCGATCATCCTGAACGAGACTACCCTCGATGAACTGGTGCAGCGCATCGTGGAGACGGTCCGTCCCCGAAGGATCCTGCTGTTTGGGTCTGCTGCGCGCGGCCAGATGGGACCGAACAGCGACCTCGATATTCTGGTGATCATGCCGGATGGCATCCACCGCAGGCGTACCGCTCAGGACATCTACCGTGGCCTCCTCGGAATGGGAATCGCGAAGGATGTTGTCGTCGTCACCGAGAGCGACATCCGCAAGTACGGCGACAATCCGTCCCTGGTGCTGTTCCCGGCGCTGCGCGAGGGAAGAGAACTCTACTGTGCCGCATAGCAGGCCGACTCCCGGATCGGCAGCGGACTGGCTGGCACGCGCCAAAGGCGACCTGGCGCTAGCCCGCGTGTCGTTGGCCTTGGTTGAGGGAGCGCTGCCGTGATGCGAGCCGAGAGAGCTGAGCCGTTACGGAGCGGTGAGCGAGTAGGTCACTACCGTAGTGTAGGTGCCGGGGTCTTCGTCGCCATGCACGCGCAGCTCGTAGTCCCAGCCGTTAAAGCCCAGGCTGCGCCAGCCGCCGGTCGGGAACAGCCCTTGCACGATGCGTTGGAAAGTCGTGCTGAGCGTCCAAGTTGATAGGTAGGACCAGGTCCAGACCCGCGGTGAAAGCCCCGAGCGGACGCCGCGCCGCACGCGGATATCGGCCAGGGTCAGGCCCGCCCCGGTCTCGCTGCCGCTATAGCTTAGCGGCGTGGCGCGCACATGGACGGACCAGAAAAGCCTGTTAGTTGACACCTGGATGTCGTTAAAGTGCTCCACCGCGGTCGGCAACAGGATGCCGCTGCCTTGCGCGGCCGCTAGATATGCCGTCGGGTTGGCGCTGTAGTCGAACACCACCGCCCGCGGCCAGCCTCCATCGCCCAGGATGCGAATCCCGATGTGGCCAGGGATGATGACCGCTACCTGGTGACTTGCCGACTGCCCCGAGGCCCAGCCCAGGAGCAGGGCGAGGGTGATGAGGAGGGTGGTGGCAAGTTTCATGGCTGGCTCGTGATACACCGCTTTGTCATCGCGAGGCGAAGCCGAAGCGATCCCGGGAAGGATAGAGGCGGGAAGCGCCGATTACGAGGTTACTTCGTTTCATGGGATTCTTCGTCGCTACGCTCCTCAGAATGACAAAAGGGGGCTCAGAGTGACCGGGCGCAGGAGCAAAGGCCCGCCATAAGCGCGACGGGCCTTTGGGGAGGTATCCAGGGGTTTAGCCCTTACGGGTGGGCGATGGTGTAGGTAACGGTGGCGCTGTAATTCCCGGCCTCTTCGGTGCCGTCGAGGTGCAGCCTAAAATCAGTCGGGCCGAAGCCGAGGCTGAGCCAGCCGTTGGTGCGGGTGGCGGTGGGACCGCCGGCGATATCCGCACTAACACCGGCTGCTGGGAGGCTAAAGTTGGCTATAGCATCGTCGCCGCTCGGCTCGACGCGGACTTTGCTCCAGTCGAAAGTGGGGACACCAGTGGGGTGCGAACCAACGTCCGTTGCCACGGTAACCCGCCAGCCGCCGCCGTTAGCGAAGACCCGGACGTCATTCCAGTTGGGGGCCGGGTCCAAGTTGGTTGGTGAGTAAGTGTCTGCGGGTTCGAAGTCAGCCGCAGCCAAGGAGCTTAAGTCAAACACCACAGCGTCAGGCGAGGGAACAGCAGCGTTGTCGGTGCCATTCGTGATGCGGATCATCAGCACGCTGGGAATATGCACCTCTACCCGGTGCGACGCCTGGTGCGGTTGTTGCGCAAACGCTGCACCCAGGCTGGCGATCATGGCGACTAAGATGGTGGTGGTGAGGAGCTTCTTCATAAACCCTCCGGAGTCTTCGGCCGGTTGCGCTACTAGCTCCCTCTAACCCAAGCGCCCAAGTACAGGCTAGAGTTCATCGCTTCCGAAGGGCTGCCTCCGCGGGGGTGGATTTGCGGAGGCACTTCAGACGCCTTGAGAGTACCTGAAGCTTTCTTACAAAACTCTTACAAATTGGCTCGGCGCAGGCGTAAATATTTCACATTGGCCAACTTAGGGCCTGGTCAGGGTGTAGATCACCAGGCCCTGATAGCGCCCGTCGGCGGGGAGCTGCGCCAGCGCATAGCTAACAGTCAACGGTCGCCAGCCACGGGTGGCTTCGCCGCCGGTCAGCACCTGCGGGTAGCTGCGCAGCCGCCCGGAGCGGTCGCCAAGCTGCCAGGTGAGCGCCAGAGGATCGCCCTGGTAGCTGACCAGAAGCCGCCAGTCGCTATTGGCAAAGACTTTGAGCACGGTGTCACGGGGGGTAATGCGGTAGCTGTGGTTGGCGACCTCGACTTGCAGCGGGACGGCCTTAGTCTGGCCGCCCTCCAGGCTGAGCCGCAACACCACAGGGATGCTGATCGTGACGGTGTGGCTAGCGGTACCTTGCGCGGCAGCCAGGCCAAATAACAGTGTGCAGAGAGTTAATGCTAAGACTGAGTAGCGCATTCAGCCCACCATTGGGGTGAACGCAAGCGGACGAGCGGTTCGGCCGGTTGCATCACTGGCTCCCCGAGTCCCATGATGCCCAGATCGGGATCCTCGGTTCGTCGCCTCCGAACACCCTGCGGTGCCCGTCAAGGGGCGCCTATGCGACTGTTAGGTGAAAAGGGTAGATAGCAAAGACTGCGCAATCACCTTCGGCCGGTTGCGCTACTAGCTCCCTCTAGCCCAAGCGCCCAAATGCAGGCTAGAGTTCATTGCTTCCGAAGCGCGCTAGCACCAGGCTAGCGGCACCGCTATGTTATGTTAGCACAAAGGTGCGCCAAGCGTGTCGTGATGTGGGGTATTTCACAGCCATACTAAAAGGCGGCTGTCGAAAATACTCACCAGCGCCACTGGGACGCAGTGGATTAGCAGTCAGGTGCAGCGCTTCGGCGATCGGCGAAAATTAACTCGATAGCATCGCGCAGGCTATTTTTGGCTTCGGCTATCGTCTGACCTTGGCCATTTGCGCCAGGCACCTCTGGACAGATAGCCCAGAAGCCACCCTCAGGCGCTGGTTCAATAATTGCGGTAAACTCAGCTCTCATACTTGCTACCTTTCAGCTAGGGTCGGCATAACGTTCAGGTGACGCCGCCGCTACCGCGCCTACACCCTGTGGTTTCTTTCGCCGTGTAAGGAGTATCTCGCAAAGGGCGCTAGCGTCGCAGTGATGCTAGCACAAGTATGCGCCCAGCGTGTCGAGAGGTGGGGTATTTCACAGCCGCACGCCCCATACCCACTCCAAATGGGGCGCATCCATCAGGCACCTCTGAGAAGCCTCACCACCGCGTCGACGACCTGCGTCAACCATTCCGGCTTCAACACCGCTACCTGGGTCGCCATCAGGTTGCGATTGGCGGTAAAGAGTTTGCCCGGTCGGGCGTAGCTCGTGACACGAAGCGCACCAGTCGAGAAGCAAACATCCTCAAGTTTGATTGCGCGCGCATCACCGTATGGGTTGCTCGTCACCTGGCACAGAATCCAATCCCCGCGACCGGCTCCTGCAAGGACGACGGCCGGACGCAATTTGGCCTGCGAAAGATCAGAAAACGGAAAGCGGACCAGAACTACCGCACCTGCAGGTGCGACCACGCTTCGTCCTCCTCCGGCCGGTTCCAGTCCTCAAGCGCCGCCTCACTGAGCAGCGCACTCTCGGGCGTGTCGACACCCGGACGTTCCTCCAGGATGGTCACCAGCGCTCGCCGGACTGCCGGAAGCTGAAGCGGTTCCAGCAACCGCACATTTCCGTGCTCATCGATCACTGCCTCGACGGTTCGAATCATGATCTCACTCGGGCCTCACTTCGTTCGGGCCGGCGCTTCGCTGATAGTGAACGATAGTTCATAGGCAATTCTCCCTAAGTCTACACCAAAGTCCAAGCAAAGAAGCGCGGGATCCCTAGCGGAAGAGCTTGAAGCGCCAGCGCGGCGGTGCTGGTTCGGCCCGGCGGACGTGGGTCTTAGCGGCCTTAGCCGAGAGCGGCGCTTTGCGGGCGCGCTGCTTGTCGAGCATGGTGGCTACTGCCAGGAGGAGCTGTTCCAGCGGCGTCTTGATGGCCCAGGCGTCGCCCTGCTGGCCAGGGTCGAAGGGCTCGAGCAAGAACTCCGCGGCGTGATCACTTTCCAGCGTGCTGAAGATGCTCATCACCGCCTCTTCGCCCAGCTTGTCCTGAAAGCTCGCCATGACGACGTGCCGATCTTTAACCGCGATCACGGCCTCCTCGCCGCCGATCAGCAGGTAGAGCCGGTACGATTCGGGTTTTTGCGTCAGGGTCACCAGCAGATCAAACAGCGTAAACGCCTCAAACGTCCCCGAAGCGTGGGTCTTGTGGGGGGTGCGGTGTTTGAGCTGGTCGCTGACTATCATGGGGACCCTTTCACGCGGTAAGTAGTGCGGTCGGCCCGGTGGCGGACAAGCATCACGGCTCACGAGCCCGGCTTCACTCCTTCACCTGATTATGCCAGACGACTTCTTACAAAAAACTTACCGCTGCTGAGACCGGCCCAGCGGCGCACGAAGTGTGCCTACTGAAGCCGCAAGTTCGACGTCCCTACGCCGCAGGCGGGACGGTCACAGGGGTATAATTAGTCCGCAGAATCGAGTTGCGATATCAGCTCTTCACACTCACCTTTGAGGACCTTTAGATCGACCTTGGCGAGTCCCCAAACCAGCTCGTCGTCGACGGTCGGATACTCATGAGTCAGGCGATTTCGGAAGTCGACGATTCGCCGTGCGCCAGTGATGGCAGCGAAGATGTTTGGCGCCTTGTGCGAAAGTGCCAGCACCGCCTCACCGATGATGGTGAACTCCCGCTCCACCGACGAACGAACGAGCCGGTTGCTAAGGTAGCTGTCGATCTGCATGCCGGAGATTGCGGCATCAATCGCGTCGCACGACTCAAGGATGTCGGCAAGGTAGGCGTGTGGCTCACGCGGCATAGAGTTGGTGCTTCGTCCGGTTGACATCGTCACGGATGTAACGGTTCTTGAGCGCGCCGACCATGACGAGGTCAACTTCGCTTCCGAGAATAGCGCGCAGCTCATCAAGCAGACCGAAGTAGGCGTCGGGCTTTTCGAACGGGTGCAGGGGTCCGAAGTCAACGAGGAAGTCGATATCACTGCGCCCGGGTTCGAAGTCATCACGGAGCACCGAACCGAAGACCTCGAGACGCGCGACATGAAAGCGCTCGCACGCACCGCGTATTGCATCCAGCCTGTCTTCGATCACGGCAACCACGAGATACCTCCGCCAACATTGTACCTGCTCGACCACGGCCCGCGCCATCGAACCCGACGCGCGGGTGTAGTCAAGGGGCAACCTGCTTGTGACAGTGCCCTCCGCTTACAGCGGTTTTCACAAATACTGAGTCGCCTTAGCGCAGGTATCATCTCCGCAAAGACGTCCTGCGAGTAAACCGCAGGATAGGCAACGATTCGTAGTCCTGCGAGCACCCGCAGGATCAAACCAGCTGATACCTGCTATGAGACGCTGCCAAAGCCGTATAATGAGTTGAAAGGGATGGTTATGACCCAGGTAACAGTCTGGAATGAGTTTCGGCACGAGCGCAAGAATCCGGTAGTAACTGCTATCTACCCCCAGGGGATGCACGCGGTGCTGGCTACGGCCTTGCGAGAGCAGGGCTTTACGGTGCGCACGGCTACTCTGGACGAGCCTGAGCACGGCCTGAGCGAAGCGGTGTTAAGCCAGACCGAGGTCTTAGTCTGGTGGGGGCACTTAGCCCACCATGAAGTTGCCGATGCGGT
>JAGXSJ010000004.1 GCA_018333895.1 Truepera sp. | reverse complement strand
GACCTGTGGGAGTTCATGCACAGCGCGGTGTACGCCTTCATCGCCAACACCGCGCCGCCGAGCTTGATGCCGGAGGCCAGGCCTGCGGCCGCGGTGCCCACCGGCTGAGGGCTCGCCACGCAGGACTGCCCCCACCCCGACGCCGTACTGCACCCTCTTGCACGCCGTCGGGCGATGTGGGGTACCCCGTGAACACATACCCACGCACCGTGCCACGCACCAGACAGGGCTTGCCTCGCGCTCCGTTGGCGATGTCGGCCCCGAGCGGGTAGTGCGGCGCGCCTTCGACGTGGAAGGGGCCGAAGACGGTGGCCTCGGTGCAGCCGGAGGGCTTGTCGTTGTTCTGCGCGACCGTCAGCATCGACAGGCCGAGCACGTCAGACAGCAGGATGAACTCCTGCCGCTTGTCGTCGGTAATGTGCCCGCAGCGGGTGAGGAACTGGATGCCGGCAAACCACTCCGATTCGGTCAGTTCGACCTCGCGCGCAAACTCGTGCAGGTGCTTGACCAGACTGGTCATGATGCGCTTGAGCCGCGGGTCGGCGGTGTTGGCTTGGCGGGCCTGAACGGCGTCGGTGATCGTGTGCTGATTGACGTTGCGCATTGACATTGAGTGGAAGAGCACATTGGAGGCTGACTTCTTGCGGCTGTCTTGGCTTTACAGTCACTCGTAGAGGTTTCCTTTTCTGGGATCCACGGCTTCAAGTCGCACTGGCCGCGACACCGCCCAAGCCCAGGTATGAGGCCTGTACGGCAGGATCGTCCCGCAGCTCCTCAGCCGTACCTTCGCCAACGATTCGACCGGATTCCAACAGGTAGCCACGGTCAGCGATAGCAAGGCTACGTTTAGCGTTTTGTTCAACGAGCAGAATGCTGACACTGGTGCCCTTGATTTGCTGAAGCGCCCGAAACAGTTCAGCGCACAGCAATGGCGACAGCCCCAGCGACGGCTCGTCCAGCAGCAGCAGCCGCGGCTCGGACATCAGCGCGCGGCCGATGGCAACCATTTGCTGTTCGCCGCCGCTCATAGTACGCACGGCTTGGCCTAGGCGCTCGGCTAACCGCGGGAACAGCGCTAGCACTTGCTCAAAGTTGCGCCGCTCGTTCACCCTAGCGCGCTTCGGGTAAGCGCCCAGGAACAAATTCTCGCGTACCGTGAGGTCACCGAAGAGGCCTCTCCCCTCGGGTACGAGAGAGATGCCGGCCTCAACGCGCAGTCGCGTCGGCAACCTGTGCAACAGTTGGCCGGCCAGACAGATTTCGCTGGCCGATGGCGTGGGAACCAGCCCCGCAATAGCCCTGAGCAACGTCGTCTTGCCAGCACCGTTAGCACCCAACATCACCACCATCTCGCCTTTGCTGACGGTCAGTGATACCTCATTCAATACCTGGTGCAGCCCGTAAGCGGCAGACAGGCGCCGCACGTCAAACATCATCCTCTCCCAGGTAGGCCTCGATTACCAGCCGGTCCGACAGCACCGCCTGCGGCGTGCCTTCGGCGATCTTACAGCCGGCGTTCATCACTACGCAGCGATCGCATAGCGGACGGATAGCCTCCATCACGTGCTCCACCATCAGGACAGCTACGCCAGCACCTCGCAGCGTGTGTACCAACTTGATGCCATCGACCAGCTCGGACGGGTTCAGCCCGGCCAGCCATTCGTCCAGCAGCAACAGCCGCGGCTGCAGCGCCAGCGCACGCGCCAACTCCAGCCGCTTCTGGTCAATATAAGTCAGCTGACCGGCGATCTGCCACTCGCGTTCGCTCAGACCTACCTGCGCCAGTAACGCGGACGGATCAGCGCGATGGTCGCCACGCCCAAACATCAGCCCGGCTTGCACGTTCTCGCGCACCGTCATGCGCTGGAACACCCGCACCAGTTGAAACGTTCGCGCGATGCCAGCGCGCGCGATCGCGTGTACCGGCGCGCCAGACAACTCCCGGCCGTCAAAGCGTACAGAGCCTTGATCCATCCGCAGCATGCCGCTGATCAGATTCAGCGCTGTGGTCTTGCCTGAGCCATTAGGCCCGATCAGGCCGACGATCTCGCCAACAGCGACGTCAAAAGAAAGTGCGTCCACCGCACGCAGCCCGCCGAACGAGCGGCTCAGTCCCTGCACTTGCAGCAGCGACCCGCTCACTGGGCTACCCAGCCTTTCACGCTAGATGCGGAACGACGCATGGTCTCCAGCGGCGCTCGGTCGGCTTGTCGTAAGTGCTGATTGATCGCCGCTGCTGAAAACCAGCGCTTGACGCAGCGATGCATGCAGCGGGAGCGTTCAGCCCGACTGTCGCCCCATTGCAATGACTGCCGACAGTGTTGGCCGCCTGGGAGCTTACATGAAAACCGTGGTCCGCAAAGCGCCGCAAGATCCAGATGCGCTACAGGGTGTTGTTCCAAACCGATCTCCAACTCTGCGGCAACGCCGTCGAGCTCGCATGCGAACAGATAGGCCGCCCCAGAATGTGTCATCAGGTGCTCCCCGGCTTGCGCGCAAGCTTCAATACGAGGCCGAGCACGCCGTGCGGTAGCGCATATACGATGAACATGAACACAACGCCAAGCACGATAAGAAAGTGGTTCGGGAAATACACCATTAACGTCTCAAACAGCAGCACCAGCGGTATAACACCAAGCACTGGCCCCCAGAAGCGCGCGGTGCCGCCGAGCAACGCCATAATCACAACCTGAAACGAAACAATGGTGTTGAATGCAATCGTCGGGTCGATGTAGATCCAGCGTGGTGCGACAATAGCGCCAGCCAAAACCATAAACACCGAGGTTCCTGTAAAGGCAATCAACTTGACGCGCGTGGTGTTGATGCCACAGTGGCGCGCGGCCTGTTCGTCCTCGCCGATCAGTCGCATTGCAAAGCCCAGCCTTGAACGCGACAGCCACCAGCCAAGCGACAGCACGAGCGCAAACAGTACCAGCAACTGTCCGTAGATAAAGGCCGGCGCTGCAGCGTCGACGAACACAAAGCGACCCAGTGTACCGGTGATAGTAGTCTCATACCATATAACTAACTGACGTAATAGCTCAGTTACACCGAATGTGAAGATCGCAAAATAGGTTCCAGATAAGCGAAGCGTGACCAGTCCGATCAGCAACGACAATATTGCGCCGATGCCAGCGGCGGCCAGTAGAACTAGTGGCCAAGGTAGATGCTCTCCCAGCACTGCAACCGTGTACGAACCCACACCAAAGAAAGCTACACTGGCGAGTGAAATGTATCCGGTGGTGCCTGAAAATAGCCCCCACGCGGTAGCCAGAACGCCATACATCAGTAGGGTGATCAGCAGCGACGTGGTGTAGTCAGTGCCGAGTGCAGGCGCAAATCCAAGTGCAAGGAAGGTGCCGACAACTGCCGCGCCCGCGAGGATTTGCCGCCCGCTCACCAAGCTACCCAGCCTTTCACGCTAGATGCGGAACGACGCATGGTCTCCAGCGGCGCTCGGTCGGCTTGTGGTAAGCGCTGATTGATCGCCGCTGCTGAAAACCAGCGCTTGACGCAGCGATGCATGCAGCGGGAGCGTTCAACCCGACTGTCGCCCCATTGCAATGACTGCCGACAGTGTTGACCGCCTGAGAGCTTACATGAAAACCGTGGTCTGCAAAGCGCCCCAAGATCCAGATGCGCTACAGGGTGTTGTGCCAAACCGACCTCCAAAGCAGTGAGCTCTTGTGAGCGAAAGTCAGTGAACGTCCCGCGTGGGCTTCCGGCATGGCAAGTCATACCGCTGCTTGCGGGAGTCTGTCCATAGTTGTTGTCTTCTTCCCTAGGGCGTGCAACCACCGACTGCACGCCATCACTTGCTTGGCCAACAACTCGCGCCATGCCAGCAACTGGACCCACAGCCTCTGTCGGGATGCACGAGGACGCGGGCTCAATCACTCCCATACCAATAGCATACTCAGCCACGCTGGGCTGCGAGCAATCTGGTGCGCCTAGTCCAACCGCACTCCCCTCGATCCATCCCTCTGCGGCAACGCCGTCGCGCTCGCATGCGAACAGATATGAGATAGGCTGACCAAAAATATATCTCATCGCGACACCTTTCTTCCGAACAGACCCTCGGGCTTGAACAGCAGCACTATAAGGAACAGTGCAAAATTAGCCGCAAGCGTTAGGCTAGGGCTGACATAAGTGCCAACGAAGGCCTCTATCAGACCGAGCAGCAACCCAGCCACCACGGCACCAGCCATGTTGCCGATACCGCCCATGATGACGACCATCAGCGCTGTCATCGTGAACACCACGCCCACCGTAGCGCTAAAGGTCAGAAACATACTCACCAGCACGCCGGCCATTGCTGCCAGCAAAGTACCGAGCACGAACGCCGCCATCGCCAGTCGCTTGACATCAATGGCCACCAACTGCGCTGACACTGGGTCCGCGGAGATCGAGCGGATCGCAGTGCCTACGCGAGTGCGTGTCAGCAACAACCATACCCCCACGCCCAGCACTATGGCAAAACCCAGCGCGAGCAGTCGGTTGGCAGCCACTGTAATGCCGAACAAATTCACTGTAACTGTAAGGAAAGAATAGCTCAGATAGCGGCCGCCCACTAATGTGAGCATCACCCCTTGTATAATGAATAATAATCCGAAGGTGCCTAGTAGGCTGTCGACCTCCAGCGCCTCGCGGCTGGGTGCCCGCCGGATCAGCGGCGTCAACAAGAGGCCGTACACGGCCCAGCCAACCAGCGCTGCAAGCGGCATCACCAGCATCAAGGTCAATAGCGGGGAGATGCCGTGCATAACGAACAGAATATAGGTTAGCACTGCGGCGGCGATCATCATTTCGCCATAGGATAAGTTCAGGATACGCGCCACGCTATACTGAAGGTTTAGCCCCAGCGCGATAAGCGCATACATGCCGCCTAGGGCCAACCCCGTTAACAAGGCATCAAAGAATTGCATTGAGAGTGCGCCCTAAAATGAGTGTTGATTGATAACACGTCCCATCGAACGGAATTTTCCTTATTACATAACGTGGCACACATTCATCGTCCAGCATGGTTTCCAGGGCACTTTATGCCCAAGTGACGGCTTGCACCGCCCCTTGGGCGTCCTGCCGGCATGCACGTGCTCCCTGTGTTCAGCAAACGCTGAATTTCAAGTCCTCCACGCGGGCTTTGGGATCAGCGGCCTGCGCGCACCGGGCTGGATAGGCGCAATACCAAAAAAATCACCATCTTGCCACTGGCCAACAAACCATCCGCCCTTGCGGATATTATTCTCGTCGAACTCCAGTCCACCGATAATAGTATCAAACCTATTGGCCCCCAAGTGCTTGATGATCTCGGGGCGACTCAAACCAACCTTCTCGATCGTTTGGCCCAAAGCCTGCAGGCTGGCGTACACGTGCGACGATCCCGAGCGGTCGGGTTCGCGATTGTGCATAGCCACATGGCGTCGGAAGTAGGATCTGATTGCATCGTTTTCCGGGTTCCAGCCACCAAACCCCATAACACCGACGGCGTTGTCACCAAAGCGTTGCTTGAACATCGGGAAGGCAGTGCCTATCGCGACGTAGAAAACACGGGGGTTGAAGTTTCTGACGCGCGCAAGCTCGGTCAGAGCTATTGTGTCAGGTGGGTAGCTAAAGGCAATAAATACGTCGGGGTTGGCGCGCTGAGCCGCGGTGAGCACTGGCGTCAAATCGGCCGCGCCCATCGGGTAGCCTTCGTCGTAAACAATGTTAAAATTTGCCGCTCTGAGTACGTCGCGCGCAGGGTTGACAAGTTCAAGGCCGAAGGACTCGATGACGTGCACCATAGCTACGCGGTCGCCGATCCTCCCGGCAGCACGCTCCGCAGCGAGTATGGGTATCAAAGCTTGGCTGTAGGCGCTTGGTAGATTAAGCATCGAGAAAAGATTTGGCCAGCGCCTTGCAAACTCCGGCATGCGTTCGCTGGCGAATGTGGTGGCCAACATTGGAAAGCCAGCACGGGCGAAGATCGGCGCCACTGCTAGGTTCATACCGGTACCCCAGGGCGTCAGCAGGATGTCGACCCTGTCCTGAGTAATCAGACGTTGCACCGCACGCAGCGCCTCCTCAGACTGACTACGGTCGTCGTACTCGATGTGTTCGAGTTTTAGCTTGCGCCCGTCGACGCTCAGACCACCGGCATCGTTAACGTCCTTGATCCACAGCAGATAGTTTGGCCACTGAGTGGTCGCAGCGCCGCCTGAGAATGGTCCGGTCCTTGAGATGGCCCAACCGACCTTGATAGACGTGCGTTGGGCGCCTACCCAAGTGGGGACAGCGAGGGCGGCGGAAGCGACGCCAAGGGTGCTGACCACCTTGCGCCGAGAAATGCTGACGTTCATGGCTGTCTCCGTGCGCCGGTCAAAACCGGCGAGATGTTGTGAATGAAAGAGTCATACGTCAAAGGCCTAGCCAGCTACGGCGGCCCCGAGTCATGCGTGCACATTCGCGAGGGTGTGGGCGAAGCGTCGACAGGGGTACGCGCGGGCCGGGTATCGAGCCGCGTAATCGATGACCCCGGACATCGGTCCGTGGGTGTTCGGGGTGCCGAGGCTGTGGAGATAAGCCGAAGGCCACACCGGTGCAGCCGCTTTGGCGAGGCTGCACTGGACCCCGCGCGGTCAGAGACCCCGCGCACGCGCGGACACATCTCGCACGGGAACCGGGAGATCCCGCGTCCTGCTGCGCCGGCTCGGGAGAGCCTTGCCGCAGCGCGCATCGTGAAGCCCAAGGGCACACGACGATGAGCCACGGGCGCGGGAAGTCGGATCGCGGCG
>JAGXSJ010000003.1 GCA_018333895.1 Truepera sp. | reverse complement strand
CGCATCACCAAGGCCGGCGACGCCTACCTGCGCACGATGCTGATCCTGGGCGCGCGCGCGGTGCTCGTAGCGGCCAAGAACAAGACCGACGCGGTGAGCCGATGGGCGATGGCGCTCGAACAGCGGCGCGGCTACTGCAAGGCGGTGGTGGCCATCGCGGCGAAGAACGCGCGCATGTGCTGGCCGATGCTGGCACGCGGCGAGCAGTTCAAGCTGCCGGCGTGAGGCCGGCGATGTCAGACGCACGCTCGACCCATCCCCCCGCCCTTGCCGGTCCCGGCAAGGGTGCCGCAACGGCATCCGGGCCGTGATCGATGTCCAAGACTCCCACCGCGTGATGCGAACAGCGTTGATGAGCAAGGTTGGACCTGCGCGGGGTGTGCCTGATCAGCTCGAGGCGGCAGCATCGGCTGACCGCGGCTAACGAATGAGGCCCCCGCGCGCGTCTTTCATCAGGGTCCGCAGCCAGGCTCGGCAACGAGCAGCGCTGCATCAATGACCGGTTGTAGTTTGTCCGTCCGCACCTTGGCTCGAAGACTCGACACGATGCGCATGAGGGCGGTGACGCTGTAGGTATCAAAAGCAAAGCCAGACGTGAATCGAGCCGCTGCGCGGCTCGAGGAGTTCACTCGCTTGACAAATGGGGAAGCCCTTGTAGTTCGAGGTAACCTGCCCGCGGAGGCAGGTGCTGTAAGCCCGGACTGAGACGATGGTAGCGCTGGCTCACGCCGGGCTTACAGCGCCTGCCGTAGCAGGTCAGCTTGACCGAGGGGTTAGGCGTCGCCGCTCGGTGGAACAAGGCTGACTACCTGTGCTGGCCTACGTCGAACATAGAGCGCGACTTCGTTGTAAAGCATACTGACCGCAAAGCTAAGATTGTCAGCGGCATTCTGCTCCTGTGTTTTCTCTTGATCTTTGAGAGTTGCGAGAGGAAGACCGATTAGCGTACTGATGTGGTCCATCCTGTCGACCACACCCTTTGGCTCCAGCCGGTGTGCGATGTGGTTGCGAAGACTGTTCAGCTTTCGAGCCGCTTCCCAAACGTTCTCATGGATGTCGTCGCTGCAAAGCGCCTCGGCTAGGCAAATGGCTTGATGGCACTCGAGCTTCGCCGCTTCCAGCGCGGATGGACTTGCGAGGCGCTCATCTACGTAGGCCCGAACTTGTTCCTCGACCAGGAGGTGAAGCTTCAAGATCAGCAGCGTGGTGTCCCCATCCCGTGGAAGTAGCAGATAGAAGCGCCGGAATGAGTCCGTCGCGTGTTTGTCGTAGGGCGGCAGTGACATAGGGTGTGGATTGCGACGCCTAACGTTAAGGTAACCGACGGCCGCGAGTGGCGAGGTGCTCGCTACTGCACGGTGTTGTTGATTCCTGAAGCCCTTGAACGGATGCACGCTCGCGGGCGTCCGCGTTCACCGAAATGTTAGGCGGGACGATGCTGAGGCGCTCAAACTCGGCACCAGTTAGTTTTGTTTTCGGTACGACTTTCCGCGACAGCAGGTCTGAGCGAATTGCGCCTATCAGAGCGGACAGCGCCTGCTCTTTCTCCGCAGCGGACGCCGTACTTTCCGGCTTCAGCGTTACGACAAATTTGTTCGCCTTGGCTATCACATTGTCCGAGCAGTAGAGCCAGCACAGCGAGAGTTGGTTGACGAACTCCTGCTTCAGCGCAAGGTCCTCGGAGCCGACGTAGAAGCCCCGAAGGCTCAGGATAAGTCCACGATAACGCTCTTCCTTCCGCGCATATTCCTCAGCCTGCCTTTTCCGGTATTCATTGATGATCCAGGCGACTACTCCGCCTGCGAGTGGGATGAAGAACTTCAGGAAATCGGCAGAGAGAAACTCGTTCACGATTTTCCGTCGCAAAAGTGCAACTCTTGCGTGGCCTAATCGGGATAGGAAGGAACCTCGCGGCCCCTCCCTCCCACACCACCGTGCGTACGGGTCACGTACACGGCGGTTCGATGGATTGAATTCGTCACCGCGCTGCCAACGTCGGCAGCCCCAGTCCGCTGAAGTACCGCGCCGACAGGGCCAGCGCAAGCGCCGGGGTCTTGCTCAGGCGCCACGGGCCATGCGCCGACTTGCTGGTGTTCCATGCTTCGCGCACGCTCACCCCGCGTCGTCGCAACTCCCGGTAACCCGCTCTTCCCCATTGCTTCCATGTGTAGCAGCGTAACTTGCGTCGCAGCCATTTGTCGATTTCGCGCAGAGGGCTCTGCACTTCGGCAATGCCGAAGTACGCTTTCCAACCAAGCAGGGTTTCTCTCAACTCTGCAACGATGTCGGTCAAACGGTGGCCTCGTGTGCGACGGGTCAGCTCGCGAACCCGATGTTTCAGCTTGTCGATGGCCGAGTCGGCCACCTTCAGGCGGGTGCCGCGGCTGGCGATCGTGAAGCCGAGGAACTTGCGGTTCCACGGCCGATCGATCGCGCTCTTGTTCGCGTTCACGCTGAGCCGTAGCGTGCTGGCGATAAAGCGTGTCACGCTGGCCATCACCCGCTCGCCCGCGCGTTGGCTGCCGACCACGATGTTGCAGTCGTCGGCGTAACGGGCAAAGCGGTGGCCGCGCCGGTCCAGCTCCCAGTCCAATTCATCCAGCACCACGTTGGCCAGTACCGGTGACAGCGGGCCGCCTTGCGGCACGCCCATCGTCGTGGCTTCGGTGGCGTTTCCCACGTGGACCCCGGCCTTCAGAAAGCGGTTGATCAGGCGCAGCAGTACGACATCGGGTAGATGTCGCCGCAGCCTGCTCATCAACCGGTCCTGATTGACGCGGTCGAAAAACGCTTCGAGGTCGAGATCAACCACCCGGCGCTTGCCGTCGCGAATGTCCGCCTGTAGTTGACGCACGGCCTGGTGAGCCGAGCGTTGCGGGCGGAAGCCGTAACTGCGCGGATGGAAGTGGGGTTCCCATTGCTCCTGTACCACCTGGGCAATGGCTTGCTGGATGAACCGGTCCAACACCGTCGGTATCCCGAGCAGGCGTTTGCGCCCGTCGGGCTTCGGAATCTCCACCCGCTTGACCGGTTGCGGGCAGTACGTCCCCGCCTCCAGTTGCGCGCGGATGTCCGGCCAATGATGTCGGAGGTAGCCCGTCAGTTCATCGACCGTCAAGCCGTCGATGGCCGGCGCGCCTCGGTTCTGGCGTACTTGCTTCAGGGCACGCTGAAGATTCTCTCGCGCAAGCACGCGCGCAAGCAGCGTGGCGTTCGGAATCGACTCCGGTTCGCTCCGTTTTCCAGCCTCAGGTTCATCCCGCGACAGCGTCGCGGCCGGCACTGACCGGTTCGCAGATGCGTTCCCGTTGCTCTTCACGCGCGTCCTTCGTCTTCCATCGTTCGGGCCTTCGGCGCGCGCCACCACGCCTACTACGCCTTCTGCTGACTTCTGCACGGTGGTCAACGCCGATCGCTCGGCGCCCAGCTTCGATGCCCCGAAGCACCCTGCAGATCTCCCGGGGTAAGACACGTCACTGTCACTGCGCGAGCGCCGGATTTACAAAGCACATCCCAACTGCCGCAGATGGAGGGCTTCGCGGTCACGTGCCCGCTCGCCCCAGATGTGCCACGCCTCATATCCGGTTTTTGTCCATCGCCCCGCAGCTTCGGGTTCGGCTTCCTCCAGACCCCGCCTCGCGGCGACGCCCTTGCCCTTCTCCTTGCCTTCGGCTCTGCGAAAACCTGGCAATCGGACTTTCACCGATTAAGTAACGTGCCATGCCCGGCACACACGTTCCGTTAACCCGCGCGCCGCTTGCGGCGCGTCGGCGTTGAACGGGTTGTTGGGCGACTTCAATGACGATTGCGCCGCCGTGACGGTACCCGCCGGGGTCGCTGGCTGCGAAGAGCGTGAGTGCTCGTCACTGTTGCTCACGCGGGCTTAAGGAACACGCCTTGAACGTACACAATACGCCCGTCGCGCAAGGCACGGCTGGAGTTGCCACGCTTCTCGGCATGTCGCTCGCCAAGCACCAGGTGCATGCCAAGCGGAGGCGGTGTGCCCGCCGACGGTCGGTTGGCGTCCTGCCAGGCAAGGACAGTCGCAGAGACATCCCGGAATATGAGCTCCTTCAGGCCTAACTTACCCAGCAGCATTCGCAGATCCTCCGGGGGAATCAGGTGGCTCTGGCCCGCTTCGCTGGCCCAAGGTACGGGAAACTCCAGCGGCCGTCCGTTGCCGGCACAGATGTCTTGAAAAACGAACTGACCCCCGGCTCGCAGGACGCGCGCAATTTCACCGTAAAGCTGGCGCTTCTCGGCGATGTTCATTTGCGTCTGAATTGTCCACACGCAGTCGAACGCGCCCTCATCGAACGGTAGCGCCAATGCGTTGCCTTGCTGAAATCGAGTCCGCTCCGTGAGGCGCGTGAGACGGGAGAGCTCAGTGGCCACGGTGCAGAACTCAGGCATAAGGTCGATACCGGTGACGTCACAGCCGTAGGTCGCGGCAAGGAACCGCGCGGGGCCGCCCAGACCGCTGCCGACATCAAGCACCCGTGTTCCTGGCTTGAGGGCGGCGAGCGCGGCGAGGTCTTTCGTGGCGACGCGCCCGACCGAGTGAAACTCATCGGCCGGGGCCAGGTCGTCCACTGTCGGCGCGCCTGGGTCCTTGCCCGCTTCGCGCAACCCAGCGACGATGCGATCGAGCAACCCCACGGTACGGTAGTGCGCTTGAACGGAACGCTCGTCAGCCATCATGACGCCTCC
>JAGXSJ010000002.1 GCA_018333895.1 Truepera sp. | reverse complement strand
CGCTCGGGTCGAACATCACTCTCGCTTCGCTCGGGTCGAACATCACTCTCGCTTCGCTCGGGTCGAACATCACTCTCGCTTCGCTCGGGTCGAACATCACTCTCGCTTCGCTCGGGTCCGAAACGTCCATAGCGGTATCATAACCGATGGCGCAGCCTATAATGAGCTTTGTGGCGGAAGCGGCGCGGTGGGACAGGCTTCAATTACGGGTGCGAGGTCTTGGTGAGATAGCGTGATTGCAACCAACGTCCTGTGCATCGTAAATCCGGCATCAGGCCAGCATGCCGTCGCTCAGACCCAGCAGCTCCTCAAGACCCACCTCACTGAGGCCGGGATCGGCTACGAGGTACGTAAGACCGCTCGAGCGGGCGATGCCGAGCGCTGGGCGACTTGTGCCCAGCGCGAGGGTTTTGACGCTGTGCTGAGCTGTGGCGGCGACGGCACCGTAACCGAGATCCTCACCGGATTGCTCAAGGCCGAAACAGTACTGCCGCTGGCGCAGCTACCGCTTGGCACCGCCAACCTCGCTGCCAAAGCGCTGGGTATCCCGTTGAGGCCGGCTGCCGCCCTGAGCCTCCTCAGCTGCGGCAAGGTAGTCTCGCTTGATGTCGCCTATCTGCCGGATCACCAGCGTTACTTCCTGCTGCTCGCCGGGTCCGGATGGGATGCACGCCTGATCGCAGCCGTGCCGCGTACTCTCAAGCGGCGATTCCGGTTTGCAGCCTACCTGCTGATGGGGGTCAAGAACCTGTTCAGGTTGCACCACACCCAGGCCCAGGTAACACTTACGCTCGACGGGGTGCGCCGGCAGATCGTCGCCCACACCGTGCTGCTCGCTAACGTCGGCCGGCTGGGAAGCTGGGCGCTGGGCCCTGGTATCTCCCTCCATGACGGTCAGCTAGACATCATTGCCATCGCCTCGAGCGGCCTGGGCGGGGTCGCATCGCTTGCCTGGTGCCTCATTACCGGACGCCTAGCCGCCCATCGCGACCTGCACTATTTTAAGGCCGCCACTGTACACATCAGCGCCGAGCCGCCCTTGCCGGTGCAGCTCGACGGCGAGCTGATCGGGGAGACGCCGTTTTATGTCGAGGTAGTCCCTGGCGGGGCGCGGATGTTAGTCCCAATCAGCTACCCTGATGTCACAGTTGGGTCGTAGCGAAAGCGCTTTAAGTCGCAGCGTCCGCCAGCGTCGAAGACTACCCCTTCGGCCTCGAGCAGGCCGCGCTGCAACTCCCCCCAACCTACCTTGTAGGTAGAGATGCCGCCTTGAGCGTTAATAACGCGCTGCCACGGGAGTTCGCCATCAGCGGGCGACCAGCCGTGCAAGATCATGCCGACCTGCCGCGCTGCTCCCGGCTTCCCGGCTAACAGCGCGATCTGCCCATAGGTACAGACCCGCCCGGGCGGGATGGCCCTAACCAGCGCGAGCACGCGGCGCTTAAACTCACTCACGCTGTAACGGTACACTAGGTTATGATTCAGCGCCACCTATTACTCGGACTAGCTGCTATCCTACTCGCCTCATGTGCGCCGACAGCCGAGCGGCCGGCGCCCCGTTACTTTGCCGGCGCCGAGGCGATGCTCGCCGCCATCAAGGAGATCGCCGCGACACTGCGCCCTGACGCCTTTAGCCCTTATCTGGAGCTAGTTGAGGAGGGCCGCAATCGCCTTACCTTCCGGAGCGTCACCGGTGAGGGGCTGTTGTTCCGCGACCCGATCGTGACTACCTTGAGTGTGCGGGTAGTGGCTGCTGCCGAAACGGTGCGGGTAGAGGTTACCGGCAGCGGGCCGGGGGCCATACGTATCATTGATGAGCTGATTAACCGGCTCGACCAGCGCTTCCGGCGGGTAATGGAGTAGCCTGGCCTATGGTTACTCGTGTTGATGGGCTGGACCAAGAGTACACTGCCAGCTATGAAGTGATATTGGTTGTGGAGGAGGCTCCAGAGGGCGGCTACACAGCCCGGGCGTTGGGCGAGTCGAATCTGCCTGGGGATGCTGAGTGCCATCTTGTAGGACGTTGCCCGGCACTGCCACAAGGATGATCCGGGAGCTTTTCGGATCAAGACTAGCTCCTACTCAGGCTGACGCCGGTCTGGTGGCTATGCTAACATTCTGAGGCGGTTACCTGCCGCCAGGAGTATGTGATGCGGGCTCATGTCATAACCTACGGCTGTCAGATGAACGAATACGACACCCACACCATCCTCTCGGAGCTAGTAGCGGGTGGTCATGAGATCGTTACCAGCCCTCACGATGCCGAGCTGATGGTGCTTAACACCTGTGCAGTGCGCGGTAAGCCGGTCGAGAAGGTGGTCACGCTGCTAGGCGAGCTGCGCAAGGAGAAGCAGCGTCGGCCGTTGGCGGTAGCGCTGATGGGCTGCTTGGCCCAGCTCGAAGAAGGGCAGGCGCTAGCTAAGAAGTTTGCGGTCGATATCTTGATCGGCCCAGGGGCGATTACCGATATCCTGCCCGCCATCGAGGCGCTTGAGACACAGGGCCGCTACACCAGCCTGGCCTTCAAGGGCGACCTGCTGACCCATATCCCGCCCGCGCCCGCCACCTTGACCGGCTTTTTGACTATCATGCGTGGCTGCAACCACCGCTGCACCTACTGTATCGTGCCGACTTCGCGCGGCCCCGAGGTGTCCCGCCCGGTCGAGGCTATTTTGAATGAGGCTGAGGCGATGCGCTCAGCGGGGGTGCAGGAGATCTACCTGTTGGGGCAGAATGTCAATTCTTACGGCCTGGGACTACCCGGCTATCCGTCATTTGCCGAGCTGCTCAAGTTAGTAGCAGCGACCGGCATCCCCCGTGTCAAGTTCACTACTAGTCACCCTATGAACTTTACTTCAGACATTATCGATGCCATCGCCGAGACCCCCAATGTCTGCGATTTCATCCATCTGCCGGTGCAGTCCGGCAGCGACCGGGTGCTGCGGCGTATGGCGCGCGAGTACCGGCGTGAGCGCTACTTGGCGATCATCGCCGAGATCAAGGCCAAGCTCCCCGAGGCGGTCTTGTCCACCGATATTATGGTGGGCTTTCCCGGTGAGACCGAAGAGGATTTCCAGGCCACGCTGTCGCTCTACGATGAAGTGCAGTTCGATAGCGCCTATATGTTTATCTACTCGGCCCGGCCCGGCACGCCGAGCTATCAGCACTTTACCGATCTGCCCAAGGCCATTAAGACCGAGCGCTTGCAGCGGCTTATCGAGCGGCAGAAGTACTGGTCGCAACAGCGCAATCAGCGCTGGGTAGGGCGCGAGCTTAGGGTGTTGCTTAAGCAACCCTCGGATGATGGGGGCTATAACGTCGGGCACAGCGATCAGAACCACACGGTGCTGGTCCCTAACGAGCAGGTCACGGGCGTGGGCCTGTACCCGGTGGTTATCGAGCAGGCTACCCCGCATGCCCTCTACGGCTCGGTGGTGAGTGCAGAGCGGCAACGGTTGCCGCTGCTGATGGCCTCGTGATAACCCGAGACTTTACCGCTACTGCCTTTGTGGTTTGGCAGGACAAGGTGCTGCTGCACCGGCATAAACGGCGCGGAAGCTGGCTCCCCTGCGGCGGGCATATCGATCCCCATGAGCTTCCTGACGAGGCGGTGGTGCGCGAGGTCTACGAGGAGTCTGGCGTCTTGATCGAGCTAGTCGGCGAGCGTGCCCTAGACCTAGTCGAACCGCGCCAACTGATGCGGCCGCGCGGTGTGCAGCTCGAGCTTATCGCCCTCGGCCATGAGCATATCGACCTGATCTATCTGGCCCGCCCATGCCCCGGCTATGCGGGCTACCTGCGACCGGACGACCCTACCTTAGGCTGGTACGACGCCGCTGAACTAGCGCGGCTCGAGCTCACCGAAGAGATCCGCCTCTGGACGGCCTTAGCTTTGCGCGAACTGGGCTAGCTGGGCTCAGGCTGTAGCCGCTGGAAATTGACCGCTTCCGGCGCATCAAGCTCCTCGGTTGCCGTCGTAGTAGGGATAACCCTCACCCGCGTGACGCGCAAGCCCTCGACGGCCTCGACGCGCAGCACGGCGCCGTCAATCGGAACCTCGTCACCGGGTGCTACCTCACGCGCTAGCCGACCAAAGATATAACCGCCGACAGTCTCTTCTTGAGCCGCGCCGAAGCGTAAGCCCAACTCCTCTAACTCGTCGAGCCGCACGGCGCCATCCACGACCCATTCGCCGTTGCCGATAGCCTGCATCATCAGAGTCGGTTCGTCAAATTCGTCCTGAATATCGCCGACTAGCTCCTCGAGCAGATCTTCCAACGTGACGATGCCGGCCATGCCGCCGAACTCATCGACCACAATGGCTAAGTGCGAGTGCTCGCGCTGCAAGCGCCGCAGCGCGGTCATAGCGCGTCCAGCTTCGGGAACGAAGGCCACCGGCCGCGCCAGAGACCGTAAATCGGCGGCCTCACCAGGGGCTAGGCGGAAGAGCGGCGCTAAATCCTTGGCGTGCAGGTAGCCGATCACGTTGTCTACCCCGCCGTCGCAGAGCGGGAAGCGGGTGTGACCGCTCTCGCTAACTTTAGCTAGGAGCGGCTCGAGCGGTTGATCGACTGAAAGCCAGATCACATCCGGCCGAGGTACCATGATCTCGCCAGCGGTCGTCTCCTTGAAGGCAAAAACGTTGCCGACTAGCTCCTGCTCATGTTCGTCGAGTTCGGCGACGCGGATGCTCTCGTCTAGTAGCTGCTTGAGGCTCCCCTCGGCCCGAGGTTGGTCTAAACGCAGTAAGCGGTGCAGGGGTTGGGCTACCGCCATGACGAGGGCGCTCAGCGGGGTGCAGAACAGGCGCCAGAGGTAGAGAGTCGGTGCAAGCAGATCTAGTACTGCCTCCGGATACCGGTCGGCCACCACCTTAACCCCTTGCTGGACCGCTATCACTAGCAGTAATGCCAGCACGATGAGCACGGTAACGATAGCTAGCCCGGCGCTGATTGCTGGCCCCAGCAGCGGCGCTAGCACACGATCGAGGTCGTTAGCCAGAGGCGGGGCGATTAGCCAGATAAAGCCGATGGTGGCCAGGCTACGCCCTAACTGGGCGCTGGCCAGCGCGGTTAGCCGGTCTTGAAGCAGTAAAGCGGTGGCCTTACTGCGCTCAGGGGTGGCGTGGGGTGGGTTTGATAGCACGCTAATAGCGGCTACAAAAAGGCCGATGGCAGCAAGCAGCAACAACCCCAGCGCAAAAGGCCAGAGCGAGAGTCCGGGTTGGCTTAAGGGGGGCGGGCTGAGAAGCGCGGCTGCCAGAGGCAGCCCAAGACTGGGAGGTTCTACCACGGCGGTATTGTACACGATGGTGGGGGCCGTTGGGTCATCGGTAGCTGACAGGAGGGTGCGAGCAGCGGATTGACAAAGCCCGGGCGCCTGACTACTATAACGCTATGGCCATGGATATCTATCCACCACGCCTACGACTAGCCGGGTTGATGCGTTAGCCGCTGGGTGAGTGGACTAGGCCCCAACCGCCCACGGTTGGGGCTCTTTCTTGTAGGCTAGGGAGGATTATGGCAGACACCGTTGCGCAACCCCGGTACCGCTCAGAGAGATACAACCCGCACGAGCTCGAGCCCAACTGGCAAGCCCAGTGGGAACGTGATCGATTGTACGAGGTCGCTCTGTGGGACGACACCAGGCCGAAGTACTACTTCTTGACCATGTACCCTTACCCCTCAGGAGATCTGCACGTTGGCCACTGGTACGCCGAAGCGCCAGCGGACGCCGCTGCCCGCTACCGGCGCATGCAGGGCTACCAGGTACTGTTTCCGATGGGTTTTGATGCCTTTGGCTTACCCGCCGAAAACGCTGCCATCAAGGCTGCCAAACAAGGACAGACAGTCCATCCTGCTACCCTGACCTACCGGCAGATCGAGGCCATGATCAAGCAGTTCAAGCAGATGGGGGCGATGTTCGACTGGTCCAAGAAGATTATCACCTGCGACCCCGAGTACTACCGCTGGAATCAGTGGTTCTTCTTGCAGTGCTATGAACAGGGCCTGGCCTACAAGAAGCGCTCACCGGTCGACTGGTGTCCGAGCTGCAACACTACCTTGGCGCGAGAGCAAGTCATTGAGCTTAGGGGTGAGCGTGTCTGTGAACGCTGCGAAACGCCGGTAATTAAGAAAGAGCTGTCGCAGTGGTACTTTAAGATTACCAAGTACGCTGAGGAGCTGTTGAACTTCGAGGGGCTCGAGTGGCCGGAGAAGGTTAAGCTGATGCAGACTAACTGGATCGGCCGCAGCGAGGGGGCTGAGGTCACCTTCAAGAGCGAGCAGAGTGACGAAATCGTGATCTTCACCACCCGCCCCGATACCTTGTGGGGGGCGACCTTTATGGTGCTGGCGCCCGAGCACCCGCTGGTCGAGAAGCTCACCTTGCTGGAGCGCCGCGAGGCGGTGCGGGCCTATGTCGAGCGGGCTGCTCGCCTGACCGAGATCGACCGCCAGGCCGAAGGCAGGGAGAAGAGCGGCGAGTTTATCGGCGCCTATGCCCTTAACCCGGTCAACGGTGAACGTATCCCCATCTGGATCGCGGATTACGTCTTGATGGGCTACGGCACCGGTGCGATTATGGGTGTGCCCGCCCACGACCAGCGCGACTTCGAATTCGCCCGTAAGTTCGGCCTCAAGATTACACCCGTTATCCAGCCCACGGGTGAGCGGCTCGACGGTGAGACGATGAGCGAAGCGTACACCGGCGACGGCCTGATGGTGAATTCGGGCCCCTTTGACGGCACCCCCTCCGGCAAAGAGGGAAATATCGAGGGGATCCGCCGGGTGATCCTTTGGCTAGAGGAGCGGGGCTTTGGCCAGGGGGCTATCACCTACCGCCTGCGCGACTGGTTGATCAGCCGCCAGCGCTACTGGGGGACACCCATCCCCATCGTCTACTGCGATGCGTGCGGTGTGGTGCCGGTGCCGGAGGAAGAGCTGCCCGTCCTGCTGCCGGAGAACGTCGAGTTCATGCCCACGGGCGAGTCGCCCCTAAAGTCGCACGAGGGCTTCTTGAACACCCGCTGTCCGGCCTGTGGCGGGGCGGCTACCCGCGAGACCGATACCATGGATACCTTTGTGGACTCGTCTTGGTACTGGTTCCGCTACCTCTCCCCGCACAAGGAGGATGGGCCGTTCGATAGCCGCTTGGCGGAGCGCTGGCTGCCTGTTGACCAGTATACGGGCGGCATCGAACACGCCATTTTGCACCTCCTGTACTCGCGCTTCTTTACCAAGGCCATACGCGACCTAGGGCTGGTTAGGGTTAGCGAGCCCTTCACCCGGCTCTTCAATCAGGGGCTGATCCTGGGTGCGGACAACGAGAAGATGAGTAAGTCGCGCGGCAACGTGGTCAACCCCGATGCCTTGGTGGCCGAATATGGCGCCGACACGGTGCG
>JAGXSJ010000001.1 GCA_018333895.1 Truepera sp. | reverse complement strand
CCCCGCCAGTCTGGCAGCATGCTGGCCCACGCCGTCTCGGCGGGTCTCACCGCACGCGGGGCTGATGTGATCTGGCTCGGCGTGATGACCACCCCTGGCGTGTCGTACCTAACCCGCCAGACGGGGGCCGATGCGGGAGTAGTGATCAGCGCCTCGCACAACCCCTTCGAGGATAACGGTATCAAGCTCTTTAACCAGGGGGGCGAGAAGCTCTCGGAAGAGCTCGAGCGCCAGATCGAACAGCTCCTTGGTGAAGAGCTTGCTGACTTGCCGCCGGTTACCGGGCGGGCCATCGGACGCTCGAGCCGCTACCGCCACGATAACGACGACTATGCTAAGTTCCTGCTCGCTAACGCCCCTTATCTGGACGGCCTGCGAGTCGGACTAGACTGCGCCAACGGCGCTAGCTTCGAGATCGCGCCGCGGGTTTTTCAGCAGCTTGGCGCCCGGTTAGATGTGATCAACGCCAAGCCCGACGGCAGCAACATCAACGTGGCCTGCGGCTCCACCTACCCCCAGGCCATCACCAAGCGGGTGCTCGAGCTCGGCCTAGAGGTCGGTATCACCTTCGATGGCGACGCTGACCGGGCTATCCTGGTCGACAAGAGGGGGCGGCTGGTCACGGGCGACCAGATGCTAGCGATCTGTGCGGTGGTCCGCCACGAGAAGCAGGTAGTCTCGACGGTGATGGCTAACCTGGGGCTCGAGCACTATCTGGCCAAGCGCGGCATCGCGCTGCTACGCACCGCTGTGGGCGACCGCTACGTCTTTACCGCGCTGCGCGAGCACGGCCTATTACTAGGTGGCGAGCAGTCCGGACACCTGCTGTTTCTGGACAAGGCCCCTACCGGCGACGGCATCTTGACCGCGCTGCAGGTACTGGCTGCGGTCCGTAAATCGGGCAAGCCCCTAGACGCTTGGCTCGACGAGATGCCGATGTATCCGCAGACTATCCACAACGTCCGGGTAGCCCCCGAGCACAAGGCGCGCATCGCCGAGCTGCAAGCCGTGCAGGAGGCGGTGCAGCGCGCTGAAGCTAAACTCGCCGGGCAAGGGCGGATCAACCTGCGCCCGAGCGGCACCGAGCCGCTGATCCGGGTGATGGTGGAAGGTCCCGATCAGGCGGTCATTGAAGCTATTGCCAAGGATGTGGCGGCGATAGTCGAACATCACTCTCGCTTCGCTCGGGTCGAGCGGGCTGGTTAGTTAGCGGTACTACTCAACCTGAAGATCGCTAAGCGCTTAATGGCAAGAATACCATCTCTTGCCACAAATGCGATATACTGCCAATATGAATAGTGTCTTGGTAAAACTCGGTTCTAACGGTAGGCTGGTGATCCCGTCCGACTACCGCCAAGCGCTGGGCTTAAAAGATGGAGGCAACGTTATCATCACCCTGGAGTCGGCAGGGCTGCGCGTGACCACCCCTGAACTGGCCATCAAACAGGCGCAGACGCTCGTCAGGCAGTACGTCCCTGAAGGTGTTTCGCTGGTAGATGAGCTGCTGGCGGAGCGGCGCCGCGAGGCGGCGCGTTCATGATAGTGCTTGACGCCTCGGCCTTGCTAGCGCTGTTACAGCAAGAGGAAGGGGCCGAGGTGGTGACGCAAGCGCTTGCCAATCCGCAAGGCGCCTTGATCAGCAGCGTCAACCACGCCGAGGTGGTCGCTCGCTTAAGCGACTGGGGTGTGCCGCTAGGCGCTGTTCAGGAGGCGCTGTCGGCCTTGCCGCTGCAGGTAGTGGCGTTCGATGAGGCACTCTCTTACCGCAGCGGGCAGCTACGCCCCTTAACGCGCGCTAAGGGGCTATCGCTGGGGGATCGGGCCTGTCTGGCACTGGCCCAACGCGAAGGCATCACTGCCCTGACCGCCGATAGGAGCTGGCAAGCTCTGGTGCCGGAGGTAACGCTGGCGTGGGTTCGCTAGCGGTCCCAGCTCAGGCTCGAGCCCTCCGGCCCCTTTTGCACCAGCAGCCGTGCCGGAAGGCGCTCGGTCAAGGCCGCGACATGGCTGATCACCCCCACCATCCGCCCGTTGGCGGTTAAAGCCTGGAGCACGCCGGTAACTGCGTCGAGCGTTTCGGCGTCGAGCGTGCCGAAACCTTCGTCCAAAAAGAGCGCCCCCAAGGCGGTATGGCCGGCCAGCGTGTCGGACAGCGCCAGCGCCAGCGCCAGGCTAGCGATGAAGGTCTCGCCGCCCGACAGAGTGCGGGCGCTGCGCATGCCGAGGCCGCTCCAGGCGTCGATCACGCCGTAATCACCGGCCTCGAAGACTAGATCGTAGCGGCCCTGCGTCACCTCACGGACGATATCCGAGGCGCGCCAGGCGAGCTGCTGCTGGGTGCGTGCCAGCAGGTAGTCGGGGAAGCGGTTGCTCCGCAGATCCTGATAGAGGGTGTGATAGCGGGCGTGCTCGGTTTTTAGGTGCGCCGCCTCCTGGCGCAAGGCTTTAGCTTTGTCAAGCTGCTCCGCCAGCCGCCGCAGTTCGCTCTCGGCGGCGCCGCTGCGCTGCAAGGTACTCTCCAGCTCGGCTAGCGTGCTTGCCTCTTGCGCCTTGAGCTGCTCGTAGCGATCCTCATCCAGCGTGCGGCCGGCCAGCTTGGCCTGCAGCTCTACTGCCTGGTGCGAGAGCCGCGCCCACTGGTTGTCAAAGGCGACGATCCGGGTCTCTAATGCGCTCAGGCGCGCCGCGGGCAAGGCTGCTACCTTCACCTCGTCGGCGCTAGCTAGCGACGTCCGCTGTAGAGCGGTCTCGAAGGTTCGGGTAGCTTCCTCGGCCTCTTGCAGCAGGTCGGCTACCTGCGCCGCCAGCAGGCGCTGTTCGGTCTGCAACTGATCCCGGCGGCGCAGCTCGCTGCTGTAAGCCTCCTGAGCCGCGGCCAGAGCGCGCGCTAGGCGCTCCCGCTCCGCGGTTAAGCTCTTCTGGACTGTCTCGGGGTCGAGGCCGTGCGTCTTGTCGAGGATGCTCCGGGCCAAAGCAGCGAGCAGGCGCAGGCGCTCGGCCTCTAGCTGAGCGCTTAGCTGGTCGGGGTCGCTTGTGCCTAGCTCGGTTGCCAGCTCGGCAAGCTGCCAGCGATAGCGCGCTAGGCCCGCTTCGGCCTGACTAACCTCCGCAGCACGGCTCTCGCGCCGCGCTTTAGCGGTATCGAGCTGACTTTTCACTTGTGCGTGCCGCTCGAGCAGCATCGTCAGCACTTCCTTAGCCTGTTCACGCTCTCTCGATAGCGCCGCGGTATCGACCCCAGCAACCGCAGGCACGGCCTGCACCACCTGACGGCAGACTGGGCACGGCTCGCCTACATGCAGGTGGGCACGCAGCACCGCCGCGCGGTCTTGGGTTTCGGCCTGAAGGTAAGCGGCTTCGGCCTGCTCGAAGCGCTCACGCGCCGCCTGGCCCTGGCTCAGGGCCTCCAGCTCGCTGGTTAGGTGCGCCAACGCGGCGTCATCTTCGGCCAGCCGCACGCTGGCCGCGCGCAGCACCTGCTCCCCGTTGGCTACCTCCTCTGCCGCACGCTTAAGCGCTGGGAGCTGCGCCCGCCGGCCCTGCTGCGCTTCCCAGGCCGCCTCGTCATGGCGCACCCCGGCCTCGGCCTGCTTGGCCAGCGACAGCTCACCGCCGCGCGCTTTGAGCTGCGCCAGCAGCGGAGCAACCCCGGCCAGCGCTTCTAACTGCGCATTCAGCTCGGGGATGCGCGCTACTGCCTGCTGCGCCTCGGCCAGCGCCTGTTCCGCGGCGGTCAAACCTGGCACGATGTGGGCCAGTGCGCTAGCTAGCTCGACCTGCCGCGCCTGGACCTGCTTAAGTCGCTGTTGCACGCCTGAGAGCGCCTCTAAGCGCGGCAGCACCAGCGCCGCCTCGCGGGCTCGAGCCAGCGTCTGGCGGGTCTGCCTCACTTCAGCAGCTTGAGCTTGCAGCTCGGCTAGCCGCTCTTCGACCGCGCGTGCTTCAGCTAGCAGCCTTTTTACCTCTTCGAGTGCCTGCCGCTCGGTGCTGAGGCGTTCCTTGGCCTGCTCGAGCCCCTGCCGCCTCTCACTCAGCGTGGCCAGCTCCTCTTGCAGCGCGCACTGCCGCTCGGCAGTAGCCTCGGCGTAATCGCGCGCCAACGACTCCCGAATCCAGTCCACGCGTTCATTGGCCCGGCGGCTTACTTCCCCGGCCCGCTGCTGCATAATCCGCACCCGCTCGAGCCCCAGCAGGCCGGTAAGCAGGCGATTGCGCTCGGCTGCACCGCCCCTTAAGAACTGGTCAAAGGCCCCTTGCGGCAGCAGCACCGCCCGCGTGAAGCTGTCGTAGTCGAGCCCTACTAGCTCAAGGAGCTTATGGTCGGCCTCCCGGAGCTTCTCTGACTCCGGCAGCTGGCGCCACTTGCCGTCGGCTTTTAGCTCCTCGATCCGCGTCTCATTCTTGGGACTTTTGCCGGGTTTGCGCTCGGTTAGGCGCGTCACCCGGTAGGTGCCCTGGCGCCCGTGAAACTCCAGCACCACCGCGCCTTGGCTCAAACCAGGACTGACGATAGCGTCGCCTACCTTGCTCCCCAAGCGGGCCGTCTGGCCGTAGAGAGCGTAGGTGATAGCATCCAGCAAGGTGGTCTTACCGGCTCCGGTCGGCCCGGCGATGGCGAACAGCTCCAGGTCATCAAAGCTGATCTCGGTCGGTTGCCGGAAGGCCATAAAGCCGTTTAGGTGCAGGCGTAACGGTCTCACTGGTCCCATCATGCCACTAGCCGGGAGGCAGCGCATGAAAGCAGGCCGCTACTTACCCCAAGCCGCCCCCTGCTAGAATGGCGATGCATGAGTACCCAGCCTACCCTTTCGCCTCAGCTGCGGCAGCTCCTGCGGGCCCTGCGCGAGGCGCTCGAAAGCAGATACGGCACCGAGCTGCAAGACCTCATCCTGTTCGGCTCCGAAGTGCGCGGCGAAGCTCGTGAGGACTCAGATATTGACATCGTCCTGGTCTTGCGCCGTCAGGTGCAACCAGGCGCTGAGATCGCCCGGCTCGGCGATATCCTCGCCGACCTGAACCTCCGTTACGGCCGACTGGTGAGCGTGATCCCTACCTCACAAACCCACTATCAGCAGGCGCCGGGGCCGTTCTGGCGCAACGTCCGCGCTGAAGGCATCCGCTTGTGACGGGACGAGCAGCGCTATGGCAGAAGGCGGATCGCTACCTCCGCTCGGCAACCCTTCTCGCCGCTGACGGCGACCTCGACTCCGCCGCTTCCCGCCTCTACTACGCGATGTTCTACAGCGCCGAGGCCTTACTCGATGCCGAGGGCATGAGCTTCTCCAGCCATCAAGCGCTCATCTCCGCCTACGGACAACGCTTCGCCAGAACCGGCGAGCTGGACCCGCGCTTCCACCGGGCGCTCATCACGGCCTTCAACCGCCGCCAACTAGGAGACTACCTGGCGCCGTCCGGTTTGACAGCAGATGACATCGACGATATGCGCGCCGACGCGGAAGCCTTTCTAGCCGCGACAAAACGCTATTTGAAGGTGCCGTAGCTCATAACGCTGCACCGGCCGTTTCGTGCGCCTGGCTGTAAAGCGCCTCAAACGCTGCGCGCAGATCGTCGGGCAAGACTTCGCCACGGTCCTCCTGGTAAAACTGCGCATACGCCTCGACCAAGCTCATGGTGTGATCCACGCCGCGCACCCGCTCGCGCTCGCTGCCGGGAACTGACTGCTCGACGATCAAGAGCTGGGGGTAGTCGGCCTTGAGGCGGTCCTTTAAGCCGGGCTCGAGCCGCTCCATGGTAATGGACAGCTTGGCCCAGCCATCACAGCGGGCGATCTCGGGCAAGTAGCGTTCCAGCTCGGCGCGCTGACACCTAAAGTGCTTGAGCCGTTTGCCGCCCTTAAGCCGGTACTTATGCACCTTGGTTGACTGCCTCGGCGCGGCCTCAATGAGATAGACCACCTTATCGTCGCCCTCTTCGCCGAAGTCGAGCTGAATAATGCTCCCGGCATAGCGCGCTTGGTTCTCCGCTAACCCCACCACCGTTTGCGGATTGTGGATATGCCCCAGTGCCAGGTAGTTTACCCCCTCCGGCACCAGGTCGGCGCTCACGGTATAGGCCTCGGTGCAGTGAAAAGTGTACTCGGAGTTAGCTAGGGTAGCCCCCTCCATGGTGGTGTGCATCATCAGCAGGTTGACCGCGTCGCCGCTAAAGCCCGCTGTGAGGTTGTTAATCAGCGTCCGCATCCCAGCTCGGTAGCGGTCGCGCCACGCCCCGGGGTCGCTGCCCAGCAGCTCGGCCACCTTGATGATCCGCCGCTCGGAGACAAACGGCAAGGCAGCGATCCGAACCTTTTCACCCTTGACGGCAAGCTCCAACACCCCTCCTTGGCCCGCCACTCTGGCTTCACCTACGACGTGTACGTCGGCCAGCCTGAGAAGGCGCCCCACCGCGTCCAGGCGCACCGGCGAGTCATGGTTGCCGGCGATGACTACGCTCGGGATGCCGGCTTGGCCAGTAGTCATGAAGAACTCGTAGACGGCCTCCTCGGCGTCCGGCGTGGGGTACTTGCTGTCGAACAGGTCGCCCGCGACCAGAATCAGATCGACCGCTTCGAGTTGCGCTAGCTCGGCGATTTCGCGCAGCACCTGGCGGATTTCTGGGGTGCGGCTCTGGCCGTGCAGGGTGCGCCCGGCGTGCCAGTCGGCGGTGTGGAGGAGTTTCATGCAATGGCTCCTTGATGCGACAATCCGGTTAACTACCGCTGATTCGTTTCGAGCATAAAGCCCGTTCCATCAATTGAGCGAATCGGACCGCCTTGTAAGAATCTCGTTAGCAACCTTCTGGGATTGCCCGAATTTCTCCCGGTATGCGTTTGCGCGCCTACACGGTTCCGACAGTGGGTAATAAAGAGGTAAGTCTTAGCCCTCGTCAGGGAGACATAAAGTAGCCTGCGCTCATCCTCGATCCGCGATCCCACTGTTTTGCCAGGAATATACACATCCTCCGCCGCAACGACGAACACAGCACTCGCAGTCAACCCTTTTGCCTGATGCATCGTCATAATATTGATGGCTCCGGATTCTGTCTCTTGCTCTACATCATCTAGTGACGTACTCAAACTCCTGAGAAGGCTGCTCAAGCTCTGAAAGTCACCCAGGGAAAAGAGTCGTTCTAAAACCCCCATGACCTCAGCTCGCTCCCCTGCTTCGGGAATGACCTGATTCGCCAAAGCCTCCGTAAAATCCTTTACGCTTTGATAGTTGCCTAACGAGATGGAATTCAGAGTTTGCCTTACCTCGTCAACCGCACGTTGTACCAGGTTTCCGCGTGGGATCAGCGCAGGTTCCAGACACACCTGCTGAAGGGCGTCAAAAAACCGTAATCCTCTCCTTCTTGCCAAATCATAGATGTCTTCAAAAGCTCTGTTGCCTATACCGTTTCGTTGCAATCGCAGGATTGTTCTCCATGCCAGACCATCCTGATCATTATCGAATAGGTGGAGTAAGGCTAGAAATCGCCGTCCTTGGCCGTTTTCACGATTTAGTGGTTCAAGAGGATCAGATACCGTGGCAACAGGGAGCCCAGCAGCGGTTAGCGCCTCTCTTATGGGATTTGAGAAAACCCTGTTGCGATCCGTGCGAACCAGTATCAAAATTTCATCGGGACGTATCGCTTGCTCATTAACAAGTTGCTGACATAAGGCCGCAATGCTCTGTGCCTCCACGGATTGGTTCGCATATCGCAGTAACCTCACCTCACCCGCTCCAGTGCTAACTACGGGCATAAGAGGTTTGTCAATTCGACGCGGATCTTGCTGGGCCACATACAAGGCCAGGTCAAGTATGCGAGGAGCACACCTTCTACATTCAGTAAGAGTCAGTTCGTTTGATGGAACATATTCATCGGGAAACCTACGAATTCCGTCCGGATAAGCATAACGGAAGCCGTAGATGCTTTGGTCATCATCACCAGCGGCGTAAAGCTCAACACCTCCCTCCGAGAGGTAGCGAATCGTCGCGAGATCGCAGGCATTCAGGTCTTGGTACTCGTCAACCAATATGTGTCGAGGTGGGAGATCGAGCTCAATGGCGCCCTCCTGAACGGCGTTCTTCAGTTGATACACCAGCTCCGCTCTCAGTGTGTAGCCGTAGATCTCCCGATGCTCTTGCCACGCTCCAAGGAATTGCGGATTCGGAAAACGGTTCTCCCAATCATTGGCATCAGCCGTTAGCTGCTCCCAATCAGCCGAAAGTTGATTCATCAGTTGGCGAGCTTCAGTAATACGGCTTAATCCAAGCAGGCGCTTCAGTTCTTCTTCAATAATCCAACGCTCTTCATAATCATCTGCTATACGAATCGGTTGTGGAAGCCTAACACCAGCTCCATGAGAGAGAATTGTCCGAAGCGCAAAGGAGCTTAGAGTCGAAATGTGAGGCAGTTGCGCTTCATTACCTAGTTCTGCCAAAACGCGTTGTCTTATTTCTGCCTTAGCAACGCGTGTAAAGGTGAGTACCAATATCCTAGAGGGGTCTACCCCTTGTTCTTCAATCAAATAAACGATGCGCTTTGTCAAGCACCGGGTCTTCCCCGTACCAGGACCTGCCAACAACCTTGCATGGCGACCAACATGAGAAGCGGCGCTTCTCTGTTCGTTACTAAGCTCTGTGTCCCAAGGCATGTTCGCTAACCCCTTCCCTTTAGCTTCGTAACACCTAATCTGGCATAACAGTCTTACTAACACCCGACCGTAACCAAGCGATGCCGGTCTCAAGGCCGTCTGTCCAGACATCGTTGGGCTCCGGCGGCATGGGAATAGGCTGCAACGTTGCGATCCAGGCGTTATTCCTCTCGTGTGGGAGAAGCCAGTTAGCAACGGTATAGAGGAATGTGTCCCACCGCCCCGTCGAAGGGTAGAGGCATACGGCTAGGAGGTCGAGCTCGCCGAAGCGATATGGCCGTGTCTTTTCTTCACCACTGTCCTGGCCGCTCCGCGTTTTCTGTGTTTCAACGATGTAGACAGGCTTAAAGTACTTTTGCCTCCGAACCAGCGGCTTGCCTCCTTCCAGGCGCTGGTTCTTCACCTGGATGCGAACTGACCCGACACCATCTTCCAGCAAGAAATCGAAGGTGTGATTGCCCGGTGGCGTGACATCCTTCCAGCCTTTGAGTTTTTCGATCACGTTACTGGCGAAAGAAGCCTCGGCCAGCATCCCCCTGACACCGCGATGGGTGAGGTCGCTACCACGAGAGATGGCCTCTAGAATGTCCTCCGCCGTGGTGTTCCACTGTGCTTCCAGCGGATGGATCGAGAACTCTTGTCTGAGGCGCCTGAAAAGTCGCTCACGGAGTTCTTGCGGGAGCTTGAGAAGTGTGGCCTCCAGCTCCTGGTACTCTTCAGTCATCCTTCTTGGGCCTTCCGGGCTTACCGGGCTTGAACGTCTCGGCGTCTTCACGATTGACGAGTACGTGACCACCGACCTTGATACTACGGAGGCGGCCGCTTTGCACGAGTTTAGCGATCGCTTGGCGAGATACCCTTCGAACCCTAGCTGCCTCAGCTTGGGAAATCCAGTCTTCGGGAATGAACTTTTTCTCTAAATAGGTTGACATCGTAAACCATTTTTGATATCATCTGATATATGATACGTTGTCTTCATCTTCTGCACCTTCACACTATATCTTGATCTTGCCTCATCGAGGAACGACATTGACCAAGGTTGCCCCTCAACAAGCGCCCCTCATCTTTAACGACGAGCGCAACCCTAAGCGCCTGCTGCCAGGGCTCGAGCCGTTCTATGTCACCAGCTATGGGAGCGCTTACCGGCACGATTCACTCGACTTGCTGTATCAACTTCCGGAGGGCTCGATCAACGCCGTCATCACCTCACCGCCTTACGCCCTTCATTTCAAAAAGGAGTACGGCAACGTCTCAAAAGACGACTACCTCCACTGGCTTTTGCAGTTTGCCCGAGAAATCTACCGCGTGCTGAAAGACGACGGCAGTTTCGTCTTGAACATCGGCGGAAGCTACAATCCGGGTGTCCCCACGCGTTCGCTCTACCATTTCAAGGTGCTGATTGCCCTGGTTGAAGAGATAGGCTTTCACCTTGCGCAGGAGTGCTTTTGGTTCAATCCCGCCAAAATGCCCATGCCTGCCGAGTGGGTCACCGTGCGGCGCATTCGCGTTCGGGACTCTGTGGAGTACATCTGGTGGTTGGGCAAAACAGAGTGGCCAAAGGCTAACAACCGCACCGTGCTGCGCCCGTACAGCAAGGACATGGAACGCCTCCATCAGAAAGGTCTGCAGAGGCGTGTGCGCCCGTCAGGGCACAACATCAAACCGAGCTTCAGCAAAATCGCCGCCGGAGGATCCATCCCGCCGAATGTGCTCGAAGAAGAGTTGTTAGACATCCCTATGGACATGCTCAGGTTCGGCAACAACGCCGCGAACGACACTTACACGCAACGCTGCAACGAGGCTGGTGTAAAGCCACATCCGGCGCGTTTTCCGGCAGCCCTACCGGAGTTTTTCATCAAGCTCCTGACAGAACCTGGCGATATTGTGCTAGACCCCTTCGCCGGGTCGAACACCACCGGGGCGGTAGCGGAGCAATTACAACGCTTCTGGTTGGCTTCGGAGCATATGCAGGACTACCTTGAGGCCAGCAAGTTCAGGTTCGGCGTCTAATTACAAGGGCCGACAAGCCAACATGATACCAGCGTGGGTCTAGGAGGCCTTTGTATTACCCCCTTGGCTCCCTTGCTCATTCGTCAAGTGCCATGCTATCACCGCCAGGTGAGACACCCCTTATGGTGGAATTCAGCACAAGAGTCGGCTAACTGGTATACTCTCGCTATGCGCGGCTTGCTGAGTTTCATTCTGCTGCTAACCGCTGTCTTTTTCGTGGTCGGCGAGTTCTTCGGCGGTTGGTACCTGGGCTTGCCGCCCCATACCCCCGTCTTGGTCTATAAAAAGACCCACACCGCCGAGCTGTCGCGGCGTACCACCACCGCCCAACAGTTTGCCTTTGGCGTGGAAGGCAGCTTAAGCCGGGGGACAGTGATGATCGAGGCTTCTTTTGAACAGCTAGCCAGCTTCCAAACCGGGCAAGCCGGTAGGCCTGAGCGGGTGGTATTCCGAGCCGAGTTCGGTGCCGGCCAGCGAATTACTGTTAATGAGACGCT